>JAFTAP010000038.1 GCA_017455525.1 Lachnospiraceae bacterium | reverse complement strand
TATGGAGGGTACAAGTATTCTCGCACAAGGATGCAGTCGTCCCCTGCGTGGGGACGTGGATTGAAATCGGTATATGATCTCCTCATGTATGTTGTGCCCCGTCGTCCCCTGCGTGGGGACGTGGATTGAAATTGACCATTAAGCAGCCAAGGGAAGTCAAAACCTGTCGTCCCCTGCGTGGGGACGTGGATTGAAATCGTCACGGCTTATAGCTTACCCCAACAACGCCGGTCGTCCCCTGCGTGGGGACGTGGATTGAAATATTTCCCTGCACACACCACTACAGGAGGGGAAGATGAAGTCCCAGAAAGCTCTCATAGCAAAGAAATTAAAATACTAACAATGGATGGAAGACATACGTGAATGCAATGACCGACTGCACGATATGTTGGTCAAGGCTGTTTGTTCACTTTTATTCTATGAAAAGTATATCAATTGACTAATACACAATTATTGTGTATAGTATTATTTGTTAGGAGAGTGGGGATGCGACAGAGGGCTTTGATAAAAAAACTCGAAAATGCTGGGTTCACGCTAGAAAGACATGGTGCGAAGCATGATATCTATTCAAGAGGTCAGAAAGAACAGGAAAAGATACCGAGGCATCGTGAGATAGATGAAGACCTTGCAAAGAGTATAATCAAAAAGTGGGGACTGTAATATAGTCAATGTGCCATTGGGAAAAGGAGATTTATATGATGACGGCTTATCCTGTTATTTTTACAAGAAAAAGAGATGCAAAGGATACATATTTAGTATATATACCTGATTTAGACGGAGCGACAGAGGGCTTTGGTTTTGCTGATGCGATTAATATGGCGAGAGATTATATAGGATGCACCCTTTACGACAAAAAAGAGAAGGATTTTCCTGTTCCGAGTGATATAAAAGAAGTGGATCCTGTAAAGGGTATATTTTTTAATTCCGGAGAGTCAATTGTATCAATGGTTGATATCGACATTGAAGTCTATAGAAGAGAACTTGATAACAAACCCGTGCGTAGAAACGTCAGTCTTCCCAGTTGGCTAAATCAGGCAGCTAATAAGGCTCATATAAACGTATCGAGAGTACTACAGGATGCGCTTATAAGTAAACTTGAAGAAACAAAAATGGCGTGATATATGGGCATATAAGAAAACATAAGAATAAGATTATAGCTGTCAGTGTGTTTTTTTTGTTTGCTGTCGCGTACGTTACGAACGTATATGCCTGTGCCGACAACAAAATAGTGTCACAGAATGATGTTACTGTCGTAATGGTTGGCGATGTGCTGATGCACGATAAGCTTATAGCTTCGGGATTGCAGGAGGACGGTACATATAATTACGATCATCTCTTTTCTAATGTAAAGGAAGATATAGGATCAGCGGATATTGCGATAGTGAATCAGGAAACCATACTTGGCGGGAAGGAATTGAGGCTCACGGGGTATCCGTCTTTTAATTCGCCTTATGAGGTAGGTGATGCAGAAGCAGACGCAGGCTTTGATGTAATTCTGCAAGGAACTAACCATGCGTTAGACCGAAGCGCAAGAGGGATAGAAAACTGCCTTGATTTCTGGGAGAAGTTCTACCCCGATATCGAGGTGTTGGGGATACATGACAGCGCTGATGATCAGAGAGAGCTTTGCATAGTCGAGTGCAAAGGAATAAAGATCGCCATATTAAATTACACATACGGAACCAATGGAATACAGATGCCGAAGGGCAAGGGGTATCTCGTTGATTATCTTGATGAGAAAAGAGTGCGGGAAGATATTGCAAGGGCAGAGAAAGAGGCGGACATAACCATAGTCTGTCCTCACTGGGGCACGGAATACAGTCTTGAAGCATCCGACTATCAGAAGAAATGGGCGGGCATATTCCTTGATTGCGGGGCAGACCTTTGCATAGGCACGCACCCGCATGTTATCGAGCCGATAGAGATACTTAAGGATGACAAAGATAACAAGATGCCTGTATACTATTCTATAGGCAATTTCGTAAATGCGACGTCAGGTCAGGGTAAGGGCGTGGCAAACCGCATGATTGGCGGCATGGCAGAGATTACTATTGCAAGGAATAAGGACGGCAAAGCTTATGTTAAGGAAACAAAGGTTAAGCCTGTCGTGTGCCACATTACCGATGATTCCGTCACGGCGTATTTCTTATCGGATTACAACGTGAGGCTTGCGAGGAGGAATAAGATAAGGTTTCAGGATGAAGATTTCTCACTTGATAAATGCGAGGAGCTTGTGGATGAGATCTGGGGCGATGAGTGGGTTGATGGGTAGCAGAAATTTCCAATACGGAGTTTGTAAATTATGAATAGATTGCGTATGAATTACGTAGGAAAAATTCGGAAGTATGAGGGAGGAGTATGATGAAGAACAAAAAAGCGCGTATCTTGATAAGTCTGACACTGTGTCTTGCTATGACGGTATCACTTGCGTCATGTGGAAATAAAGGAAGCGATACGGCAGATAGTGATGCTTCGGAAGCATCTAAAGCCTCTACCGAGACACCGGCAGAGGCAGAGGCTGCAGATGAGGCATCTGAAGAAGACAGCAAAAAGGCATCGTTATTTTCATCTGATAACAGCGGGAATACTTCTGCAAAGGGGACTTATACTGAGGGGCTTTTTGTAAGACCTACGCTAATAGATATGTCCTTATTCACTACATCAACGGACAGCGTGGAAGCTAGGTCAGCTTCGTATACCGTGGCTGTTGATCTGAGCAATGTCATGAACGGCAGCGACTATGTTGATTTTGATGAGGGGAGGGAACGTCTGGTACGAGACGGCTTCTATGTGCGAAGCGGATATTCTGATGAGTTTTATGAAGTGTATGAAAACAACAGATATTCGCTGGAGCCGAATTTCGTCACGGTTGATTCGCTGATGCATACGTACCATCTATACTTTGCGCATCTTCTTAAGAATACGGAAAAGAACGGGCTCTATGATTCGCTCTTAAATCTTACGGACAGAATGCTTGACGCAAGCATAAATCAGCATATGGAGATGCGCGCATCGTCAAAGTCGGATGCGTCTACCGAGGCATGGGAGATGGCTTCTGACCGCAATATCGCTTTCTTCGCGGTCGCAAAGGCACTGCTTGACGAGTCCTACGATCCCGCAAAGGACAGCATGATAGATAAGGATACAGTCGGAATAATAAAAGAGGAGTTGTCGCTTATAAACGAGGCAGAGGGCATAAGCGTATCACCGCTTTCAGGCGATGATGCGGAAAGCGAGGATTACAGCCAGTACAAGCCCCGCGGATATTACGACGGAGATGAGACATTGAGCCGGTATTTCAAGGCTATGATGTGGTACGGCAGGAGGAACTTCAAGCAGAAAAGCGAGTCAATGGATAGGAGCGCATTGCTCATGACTATAGCTATGGATGATGAAGCTTATGACGACTGGTCCGTGATATATGCCGTTACGTCATTCTTCGCAGGGGCAAGCGATGATAACGGGGTATGTGAATACCTGCCCCTTATAGAAGAAGCCTATGGCAAGAGCCGTGGAGACATAACAGGGCTTACGGTTATGGATGAGGATGCTTTCAGTAAATTCCATAAAGCGACTGCTGACCTTGAGCCGCCTGCGATCAATTCCGTGCCGATGGAGGATGACGGAGGCGAGACCGATAAGGCTGAGGAGAATGCCGGCTTTAGGTTCATGGGTCAGAGATTCTCCATTGATGCGGCTATCTTCCAGAAGCTTATATACAGCAGGGTTGGAGAGAATAAGAACGGTGAAACCCGTATGCTCCCGGACGCATTGGATATCCCTGCGGCATTCGGGAATAAGACCGCCGAGAGCATACTTGAAAATGATCTTAAAGCCAAGGAATACGAAGGTTATGCAGAAAATCTCAGCAAGCTTCAGGATACGATACAGAAATCGTCAGATGACAGTTGGTATGCTTCTCTTTATTCAGAATGGCTTAATACCCTAAGACCTCTGCTTGAAGAAAAGGGTAGCGGGTATCCGGTGTTTATGCAGAGCGAAGCATGGAAATACAAGTCGCTTGAAAGCTTTCTCGGAAGCTATGCGGAATTAAAGCATGACACTGTGCTTTATTCCAAACAGGTTATAGCAGAGGCAGGCGGTGGAGACATACCGGAGCAGGATGACAGAGGTTATGTGGAGCCTGAGGTAATGGTATACAGGAGGTTTGCTGAGCTTGCTGAGGGTACATCAGCAGGGCTTGATAAATTCGGGCTTTTGACTGATACCGCAAAGACTGATCTTGAACGTCTTCTATTCCTTGCGGAGTCCTTCGAGGAAATCTCTGAGAAGGAGCTTAGGGATGAGACCCTTACAGATGACGAATATGAGCTGATCCGCTCCTACGGCGCAGAGATAGAGCATTTCTGGGAGGAGGCCAATAAGGACGAGATTGGCGATGACGCCGACGAGCCCTTCATAGCAAGCAATATGTTCCCTGCTGCGCTTGTCGTTGATGTAGCGACCGATCCGGAGGGCAGCGTGCTGGAGCTTGCCACCGGCAACATCTCTACCATATATGTGGTCGTGCCTGTGGATGGGACGCTTAAGGTCGCGAAGGGAGGAGTCTTTGATTTCTATCAGTTCACGCAGCCGATAAGCGACAGGATGACTGACCGTGAGTGGAGGATAAAGCTTGGCATAATCGCAGACGACGAAGGCAACTATCATTGGGAGGGCGAAGACCTTCCTGATAAGCCTGAGTGGACGGAGATTTACAGGATAAATCTTGACTGATGAAGCAGTTTGGGAGGAGAATATGGATTACGGTGCTTGTTGTATTAGTTGTGTTTTTGCTTGCGGCATCCTGTATAGTCTTATGGCTTCACGGCGCTTTCCTTCCGTTATGGATAGAGTGGAATAAGGATGCAGAGAAAGGACTTCCGGATGGCGTGATGGCAAAGCTTGATGATGCGTGGCTTGTGCAGGATAGCTTAAATTTTGATATAAACGGCGACGGTATTGACGAATGGATACTGCTTGTCTGGAAACGGGGAAGCTACGGACCGCACAGACCATCATGGGTAAAGCATGACGAAATCGTCTTCTCACAACATATATTTATCTATACGGATAGGAGCCAAACTGTAACTGACAAAAATGCCAATGAAGCTTCCCGGATTTCCGAAGTCATAGATAGTGCTTATGATACGATAAGCGAAAATGGCGGTGACTGGCATGCTATATGGATGAGCTCCGCAATGGACATAAAAGCAGTAAGCTTCTCTATAGGCGAGGAAATCCCCGGCACAGAAAGATTAAGCCTTGACATCAAATCCCCGGAGGGCGAGATCACCCGCTGGGGCTGGCTCTCGTGGGGACTTACGAGAGTCGATTAATCTTAAAACGTATCCGATAAATTCGTGCTTTGCTTACGAGATTTTATTAATCCATCTCCTTCATCTCGTAAGTTACATCTGCTTTTTCGCTTTCCGGTAACGCTACCCACTTTGACATCACCCGGTCTATTACAAGCTGGGCGTTGGGAGGAGTGGTCTTTAGCAGTATCAGTAGGAACTGATTCTTGCTGCTTTGCGTTATGACATCGCTCTGCCTTAGGGACTGGCTCATGTTTTCTAGGAAGGCGTCAGTTATTTCTGACGGCGGCATCTCGTCGGAGTCCTTATTTTTCAAGGAGAAAAGGACTATATGCATCTGCTTCTGATAGTTCGCATTGACCCTGACAAGGAATTGATAGATAAGCCTGAACTGCTCCATCGGTAGCGTCAGCGCTCCCTTGGCGGGGCTTCGCTCGGTGAGGATGGTTATAGCGGAGCCTAAGTCTGTAGCGTCTACGTCGTTGCTTTCAGAGTCATTTGCATTCTCATGGTATATCGCATATCCGTGCTTGCCGTTCTGCTTCACGGAATAGAGCGCTTTGTCTGCTTTCTTGAATAAGGTCAGGAAATCGGAGCCGTCTTCCGGTGCAAAGGCACAGCCAATCGATGCACCGATAGGGATAGACATATCCTCGCCCATGAATTCCCTTGCGGACTCAACAATATGGTCATTTATATATCTGGACTTACCCTCAATTACCGCTTCGTCGGTGACGTTCTGACAGTATACGATGAATTCGTCGCCACCCATGCGTCCGGCTATATCGCTTCCTCTTATGGCAGAGCGTATGATCTCTGCAAAGCGGATAAGTATCTTATCTCCCATGTCATGACCGTAGATATCGTTGACAGGTTTGAAGCTGTCAAGGTCTATCATCATCAGCGCACCCTTTGACTGACGGCACATAGCGTCTATTTCGGTCTGGACGGAGGCTTTATTTAAGAGACCTGTCATAGGATCGGTCTCTGCCGCCTTCTTAAGTCCTTGTATCTGATCCACGGTCTGTAAGATATTCGCCACGCGACGAAGCAGAACGTCTGCCCTGAACGGCTTCCTTATGAAATCAAGCGCACCTATCTCGAAGCCCTTGCTCTCTATCTCCTCGTCCATGTCTGCTGTCATGAACATGAAGGGTATCTTGTGCCCTGACTGCTTTTGAAGCTCCTGCTGTAAGTCAAATCCGCTCATGCCGGGCATACGAAGGTCTGACAGCACCATATCAGGGTCTTCCTTGACGTACAGCCTTATAGCATCCTCGCCTGATGTGGCGCAAACTACGGTGTATTCGGTGGATAATATATGCTCCGTCATCGCCAGCGATATATGCTCATCGTCAACTATCATTATCTTGCTCTTAGCCATGTCACAGTCTCTTTCTCGATAATTCCCAGCAAGCGTCTATATACCCAGAGAGCCGCACCCCTGCCAAGTTGACTCCTAGAAAATTCTAGGTGGGTCATGGACGTCTCCGTTCCTGTCTTCCGCTCTGCACAATGTACTGCGAGCAAGCCCGCAAGGCGGCCTGACATTAAAAGGATCCGATGCTCTAGTCCCGTTTAAAGTATCTGTAGGTTCAAATAAACAGGGGCTCTCGCACTCCCCAGGCATTGTTTGTATTATTATAAAGGTAAAACCACTTTGCATACAAGCGTTCTTGTGATATACTGTCAAAGGTTTTTAAAAAAGTACATTATGACGGAGGATAAAGATATGAAGCATATTAGGACGTTAAATACAAGGGATTATAAGAAGTCTGCGGTCACAGGCGGCTGCGGAGAGTGCCAGACTTCCTGTCAGTCAGCTTGCAAGACGAGCTGCACGGTAGGCAATCAGTCCTGCGAGAATAAGAATAAATAAGGGAATGAATTACTTTGGTATTAGGCGGTGGCAGACTTCTGCTGCCGCTTGAACTATGTTTTAGGGTATGATTCACAGATACAAGAACAACGGATACAACATAGTCCTCGACGTGAATTCGGGGGCGGTACATATAGTAGACGATATCGTGTACGATCTTATTCCTCTGATGGAGGAGGACAGGGATATATCGGATAAAGCCTTGTCGGAGAGACTTGGCGGTAAGTACAGCATCCCGGAAATAAAGGAAGCGGCGTCTGAAATAAGGGAGCTTGCAGAGAGCGGGGCACTATATACGGAAGACAGCTTTGAGACTTACGTGGACAGCTTCACGAAGGGTAAGCTCGAGCATCCTGTGGTAAAGGCGCTTTGTCTTCATATAGCTCATGACTGCAACTTAAGATGCAAGTATTGCTTTGCGGGCAAGGGCGAGTATCACGGAGAGCGGTCGCTTATGTCAGCAGAGGTCGGCTGCAGGGCACTTGATTTCCTTATAGAAAATTCTGCGGGCAGGAAAAATCTTGAGGTCGATTTCTTCGGTGGCGAGCCCACGATGAATTTCGAGGTCGTAAAGCAGATAGTGAAGTATGGACGCAGCAGAGAGCAGGAGACGGGTAAGAACTTTCGCTTCACGCTTACTACCAACGGTCTGCTCCTTACGGATGAGGTGCTTGATTTTGCAAATAAGGAAATGCACAATCTGGTACTATCGATAGACGGACGCAAGGAAGTAAACGACAGGATGCGTCCGACAGCGGGCGGACAGGGCTCTTATGACGTGATATTGCCCAGGTTCAAGAAAGCCGCTGAATCAAGGAACCAGACGAATTATTACGTGAGGGGAACCTATACCCATTACAATACGGACTTTGCTAAGGATGTGCTTCATCTGCATGACATGGGCTTCGAGCAAGTGTCGGTGGAGCCTGTCGTGTGCGATCCGAAGGAGCCTTATGCGCTGACTGAGGCTGATGTCCCTGTTTTATTGGAGCAATATGACATACTGGCTAAAGAAATAATTCGTCGGAGAAAAGAGGGGCGGTTCATTAATTTCTTTCATTTCATGATAGATTTAGAGGGCGGACCCTGTGTCGCGAAGAGGCTTTCGGGTTGCGGAGCAGGGGGAGAGTATCTTGCGGTCACGCCTTGGGGAGACCTTTATCCGTGTCATCAGTTTGTGGGTGATGAGAGGTTTCTGCTTGGAAACGTGTATTACGGCGTAACCAATAAGGAGCTTCCGGAGAAATTCGGGAGAGCTAATGTATATACGAAGCCTGAATGTAAGGAGTGCTTTGCGAAGTTCTACTGTTCAGGCGGGTGTATGGCGAATTCCTATCACGCCACCAGGGATATAAACGGAAATTACAAGACAGGGTGCGTGCTTCAGAGGAAGCGGATCGAGTGTGCGATAATGATAAAAGCGGCTTTACAGGATATCCGTGAAGCGTCGGAATGATATAGCTGTAATAACCGATGGAGTGCATATCATAATATGATGCTAGGGTCAAAAGGTACAAATCCGATTGTGCTTGCACAAATAGGATTTGGAACTTGTGACCCGCCCGAACATGAGGAAGTAGCAATTTGCGTAGCAAATTAGCGGATTCCGAATGGACGGAGCATGGCG
>JAFTAP010000037.1 GCA_017455525.1 Lachnospiraceae bacterium | reverse complement strand
GATACCCCATTTTCATTGATTTATCAACAAAGATTTCTTTGACAGTAAAGGTATAAGAGTGTAAAATAAATATTTGTCACTTACAATTCAAGTACATTTCAAAGAGGGAAGGGTACAGTCTTATGGAAAGAAAACAGAAAATGGTCGTTCATATCGCAATGATAGCCTGCATCTGCATGGTTATCTCGGCTGCGGTACTGATCGGTCTATCATGGTTTGACGCAAATCATTTCCACATGATAATCGCTGCGGTAGTAATGCTTGCGATATTCATCGTCATATGCATCTTCGTAGACAGGTCGATGGAGCCTGCGATACATGAGATAGTGAAGTCGCTTGAGCATCTGGCAAACGGCAACCTCTCCATAGACATACATGAGGACGCATTATCAAGGAAGGACGAGCTTGGCACTATCGCAGAATGTACCAAAAAGATAGATGCGGAGCTTGAGGAGGTCATATCACATACGCTTCATCTTGCAGACGGAGTAGCAAAGGACAGTGCAGAAATCTCGGATTCATCGGAGCAGGCTTCGACAGCTTCCACGCAGGTCACGCAGGCTATGGACGAGGTATCAAAGGGTGCCGTAAGCCAGGCGGAGAGCGTAGAAGGCGCAGCGATGGATACTAATGACATCGGTGAGGCAATAGAGAGCATTAATACTAAGGTCAAGGAGATGAGCGAATACACGACGGCGATGCGTACCTCCTGCGACAATGCGATGCAGGCTCTGCGGTCACTCCTTAGTCAGAATTCAGAGGTCGTGGAATCCATGAAGGTCATAGCGGATCAGATCAATTCCACGAATGAAGCGGTCAAGAATATATCAACGGCTTCAAACCTTATATCAAATATATCTTCTCAGACGAACCTGCTTGCGCTTAATGCTTCGATCGAGGCTGCAAGAGCGGGTGAGGCAGGAAGAGGCTTCGCAGTCGTAGCTACCGAGATCGGGTCTCTTGCAGAGCAATCAAGGGAAGCTACAGTAGAGATCACAAGTATCGTAACAGAGCTTATAGAGCAGTCGTCCAAGAGTGTTACGACGGTTGACGAGCTCGGCAAGAGCTTCGAGCAGCAGAGCCAGCAGATAGACGCTACCGTGAATGACATGCACGAGATGGAGTCCGGCGTTGTGAGCGTATCCTCAAGTGCAGAGGACATAGCTACAAGCTCACACAGCCTGAACGAAGCGAAGAACAATCTCGTAAGCATCATATCCGACCTGTCAGCCATCTCCGAGGAGAATGCGGCATCGACAGAGGAAACGAATGCTTCCATGGAAGAGCTCAACGCTACGTTCGAATTCATAAGCAACGAGGCGGCAGATCTCCAGAAGCTTGCTAAAGAGCTTCACGAACAGATGAGCTTCTTCACGATAAACGGAAAGGAATTAGAAGCCGAATAAGTAAATCACTCAATCACTCAAGTAGAAAGCCCTGCGGGAGCAATCCTGCGGGGCTTTATCTATGTATGTTTTTAAGGTATAGCTACGTGCAATGCTTGATCAGCGGGCAAAATGCACTACGCCAACGCTTTTAATTTCGCAAGCTGCTCGTCCATCTTATCAAGAAGCGGGCCATAGTCCTTTGTCGTATCCTTCGCCCTTAAAGACTCCGTGATCTCTATGACAGGCTCCGCAAGAGGCGTGAGCGAGAGATTAGTAACTACTCCCTTAAGCGCATGAGCCGCAGAGAACGCCTCATCGTAATTCTTCGCCTCGATCTCCTGACGGAGCTTCGCAAAGTTCGCATCGCCAAGTGACTTCCCCACAAGCATGACATAGAAGTCCGCATTATTCATGCAGCGGGCAAGAGCGTCCTCGGTATCCGCCCCGTATTCCTTAAGCGTGTCCAGTGTTATCATGTTGTACCTCCTATAAATTCTTCAAACTCACTCGCCGGCACAGGCTTTGAGAAATAGTATCCCTGTATCAGCTGACAGCCCATGCGTTTCAAGAGCCTGTACTGATCCTCTACCTCGACTCCCTCTGCGACTACGGGCACATGTAAGAAGTTCGCTATATCCATTATAAGCTGCACCATACGAAGCGCCTTGCCGTCAGTATGAATGTCCTGTATGAACTTCATGTCAAGCTTCAGCACGTCTATCGGCAGGTTAGCAAGCATATTGAGCGAAGAATACCCTGCGCCGAAATCGTCCATCTCTATCAGATAGCCCTTATTCCTGAAGTCCTCGACCACCTGTATGAGCTGCTCCGCATTATCCGAGTACGCCGACTCCGTTATCTCCAGATGCAGATCCTCAGGGTTAAGCCCGCACTCGTCCACGAGCTTATCTATCTTATCCTCTATCTCAGGATCGTATATGTCTATCCTCGACACATTCACTGACACCGGTATCGTAACGCCGTATTTATCGCGCCAGTACCTTATCTTCGCCGCCGCCTCATGCCACACGAACTGGTCGAGCATCTGTATGAGACCGTTCTCCTCAAAAAGCGATATATAATCTCCGGGCGATATCATGCCGAACTCAGGATGCCTCCAGCGGATAAGAGCCTCCGCCGCCTTCAAATGTGGCTTATCATCTGTTATATCATACTTCGGCTGAAAGAAGACCTCAAACTGCTTCCTTGCTATCCCTTCATGTATGTCATGTATAAGCCTCTCCGAATAAAAGACCTTATGCTGAAGTTCATTGTCAAAGTAAGCTATGGTCTGATTAAACTTCCCTCTTAACGTATTCGCCGCAAGCCTCGATCTGCCGAAGCGGTTCTCCATGTCCTGGCTGTCCGCAAGGCAGGAATAAATACCTATGCGCACCTTGATATAAACCGATTTATCAAGGCTTCCCATAGCCTCATTTATACGGCTCTCAAGCTTAGCATAGCTGTCCTGATGATTTAAGTACATATAGAAGTCATCCGCATCGCCTCTTGCTGCTATGCCCTCATTCTCATGCGCATAATCCTTGATCACATCGCTTAGCGACAGCAGAACCTTATTTCCGAAATCCCTGCCGTGTATCTCATTCACGAGGTGGAACCTGTCTATATTCACAGACACCGCATCCATCTCCCTGTCGCCATGATAGCGGTCCATGAGGTTTGCATACTCATAGAAGAATGACCTCGTGAAAAGCCCGGTCAGCTCATCCCTCTCCGTAGACTGTATCACAAGCCTGTTCTCCGAAAGCTCTATGATACGCTTAACCCTCGCTATTATTACCTCAGGCGTGTCATAAGGCTTCGTGATGAAGTCGGCGGCTCCCCGCCTTAAACTCTCGACCTCCGCCTGCTTCTCGGATGTAAGCACTATGACAGGGATAGAGCGGTATCTTACATCGTCATTTAATATATCAAGCACCTTGAAGCCGTCCATAACAGGCATCAGCAGGTCAAGGAGAATGCAGGAAAGTATCTTCTCATTAGCACGAATAAGACGTAATGCATCCTCACCGTTCTCCGCATATATGATGTTGTAATACTCCTTCAGGATAGCTCCAAGCATCTCCCGATTCACATATTCATCATCCACCACAAGGACCGTCTTCTTGACATCGTCTATGTAGTTAAATTTATTAAGCATTAACCTGCCCCCTATTATGAGTATAGGATATTGATTTTTATCAAAAAATCAATATCCGTATTTGACCAGGCTCTTGCAAAGCAAGAGGCGTGTTCCGCGGAACGCGGGGTTTCTGAATAAAATTCCGATTTCTCATTCAGAAAGTCAATCTTTATATTACCACAAATTCCTTATCATAATAAATGTAATTCGCGTATCATCTGCTTCTAAACAGTGTCCCGATTATTCCCCTGCCAATGCTTGCTCCGACGTTTCCGCCAAGGGTCTTGCCAAACTTGCCGAAGGATGAGCCTACGGACTTTCCTACCTCCCGGCCTACGGTTCCTGCGACAGAGCTTCCGACCGACTTCGCCGCATTCTTTACGGCTCGTCCTTCCTTTTCCTTTTCCCTCGCAGCCTCACGCTCCTCCTTCTCCTTAGCCTTTATTGCCTCTCGTTCAGCCTTTTCCTTGGCTCTTTGCTCCTCTCTCTCCGCTTTCTCCTTCGCCCGCTGCTCTTCTCTCTCCGCAGCCTGCTGTGCTTTTAGAGCTTCTTTTTCATCCTGCATGGCCTTCTCTGCCGCAGCGCGAGCTTCTTCATCTTCTACGCCCTTCCGCTTAAGGAATTCATACGCAGAATCAGGATCGTAGCTTTCCGCATATTTCGTATAGAGCATAGAACTCCTTATCTCCGATTCTCTCACCGAATCAGAGATCTCACCCATCTGGCTCTGAGGAGGAAGAATGGAAACCTTCTCCGCAAGTCCCGGAACTCCGTCTTCACCAAGGAAGGACACTACCGACTCGCCTGTTCCCAATGCCATCAAGGTCTCATACGTATTAAATGACGGATTCTCTCTTAAGCCCTCCGCCGCCGCCTTTACCTTCTTCTGCTCGGCGGGCGTATAAGCATGAAGCGCATGCTCGATCTTATTCCCAAGCTGATTCATGACGCCGTCAGGTATGTCAGAAGGATTCTGCGTTGCAAAATAAACGCCCACGCCCTTTGAACGGATTAGCTTCACGACCTGCTCTATCTTAGTCAGAAGCTCCTTCGACGCGCCGTTAAATAAAAGATGCGCCTCATCGAAGAAGAAGGCAAGCTTAGGCTTCGCCTGGTCACCGACCTCAGGCAGCGTCTCGAAAAGCTCTGACAGAAGGTACAGCATGAACATAGAGTAAAGCGTAGGATCATTTATAAGTGAAGAAGAATCAAGTATGTTTATAACGCCTCTTCCCTCGGGTCCCGTCGAAAAGAAATCTCTTATATTTATCGCAGGCTCTCCGAAGAACTGCTCCGCCCCCTTCATCTCAAGAGCTACGACCTCCCTGACTATGGCGGCTATTGAAACCGGGGCTATCTTGCCATACTCCTCCTCGAATACCTTATGGTTATCCGACACATAATTAAGTATAGCCTTCAAATCCTTGGTATCTATGAGCAGCAAGCCATGATCATCCGCTATCTTGTAAATAATAGACATGAGCGCAGTCTGCAGGTCATTTAATCCCAGCACCGTGGCCATAAGGTCCGGACCCATCTCCGTGATAGTCGTCCTGAGAGGTATCCCCTTCTTCCCGTATATATCCCAGAACACAGTGGGATACCCATGATAATCAAAGCCGGCGTCGGAAAGGCTGAACTTCTCTATGCGCCGCTTCATATCTTCGGTATCTTCACCCGGCATGCACATCCCCGCAAGATCACCCTTCACGTCCGCAAGGAACACCGGCACTCCCATATCCGAGAATGACTCAGCTAAAACCTTTAATGTTATAGTCTTGCCTGAGCCTGTCGCTCCCGCAATAAGCCCGTGTCTGCAGCACATGGACGGGTTGATATATACATTCTCTCCGTCTTCCTTCATTCCAATGCGGATCTTATTGTCTACGTACATTTTTATCCCCTTTCTTTATTAAGCCCCATTCCAGAAACATCGCATAAAGGTAGCTCGCTCCGAAGCCTCCCAGCTTCTTCGGTCCGCTCACGCAGCCATAAGTCCCCATCAGCTCTATGCCCTTTGCAAGAGCCAGCTCCACCGAGCTTCTCGTTACAGTCTTCCCTTGCTCTCTGGTGCTGAATTCCAGCTCACCCGTCTCCTGTCCTGTACGGCTTGATGTCCTGATCCTGTAGGTAAAATCCACCGAACCGGAGTGCTCCTTTCCTCTGCCGCTCGTCCTGAACGTACAGCCCTGATATAATCTTACCGTTTCCCAGAGTAGCCCCTTCCATCCCAGCCCTTTACCTGAAGCGTCTTGAAGCTTTAATACAGCTTTCTGTCTGGCTTCATCTAAGGTTCCGTCGCAAATATCCTGCATAACGCATCCCCCTAACCGCTGTCCTACCCCGCTCACACTATGTTTATAAACGATAATAACACCAGAAAAAGCATATTACAACGAATATGATTACATTCTCTATCTTTCCAACGGTTTATTAAGCTCCTCCGTACCGGGAACCACAAAGCGTCCGTCCCTTATTATCACATGGCGGACACCGTCTTCATCAACGCTTGCAATCTCTCCCAATTCCTCATAAGGCAGGGTTATATCCGTGTGACAATGGAAGTATGCCTTCATCGGATCGTCCTTACGATACTTAAGCGTATGCTCATTGTCCTTTGCGACAAGCTCCCGTCCGTCGGGATTGAAGGTGTGTATCTCTTCCTCTCTCGAATAACAGGTATCGCCCACCGCAAAATGCGGTCCCGTCTTTTCCGCTATCAGGATAGGAAGCTTGTCAAATATGCCGTACTTCTTTGCCATAGCATAAGCCGTCGTGTTAGTCCCTATCGCAAACTCCCCCATAGGAAGCGTGTCGTGATGGAAAAGTATATTCTCCTCGATATAGCGCTTATTCTCCGCCTCGCTCTCAAAGTTCGCACAGGAATAGTCCGTCACGAATCCATCCTTGAAATTAAACACCAGCTCCTTGAATATCAGACCGTTAATATACACCTGTGATACATGGAGCACTCCGTCCGTCCCTGTAAGACATGGCGAAGTAAAAACCTCCCCGACAGGAATGTTAACATCAGCCGTGCAGTTCTCAAACACGCTTTCTTTATTTATGTCAACTATAGGATGAAGCTGTATCCTGATTTCGGTCTTATTTCCGTCTTTTCCTTTGATTTCAACATAATTACCTTTTTCAAGCTTCTCAATGATGCATTGCTGGGTCGTCTGATAACGCTCAGAAGATAGTGTATTTATGTCAACCACATCCTTGAATATATTTTCAAAGTCTTTTCCTATCTCCGGCACAGGATATGAAATGATAGTGTATGATCTCTCATCCATCGGTATGTATTTATTCTGTATTTCGGCTTCCCTTGATATAAGCTCCGTCTTAAGCCTCGACTGTTTCTCGGTAAGTCTTAAGCTCTCCTCATGATTCACCGGCTCGAAGTCCTTCATCCCAAATCTCTCCATAACCGCCGGTCCCGCAAAAACTCCCGCAAGCTCACGCACTTCCTCATAGGTACTCACGACTACTTCAAGCTTCCGCTCGATATAAGCCCTGTCAAGGAATAAAGCCTCGTCCTCCCTGTGATCATAGTCCATCTGCTCATTCACGAGATCACCGTAATAACCAACCCTTGAAAGCCCGCCCCTTACAGAAGCATGCAGAGGCTTCCTGTATATGGTAACGTCAAGCCCCGCTTTGGCAAAGCTTTTAACAGATGCCCTTACAAGCCTTTCAAAGCCTAAGTTATATCTTATATTAGCGGTCTTTTTCTTTGTAAGATCCTTGCCCGTCGCCTCAAAGCCCCTTATGTACCCTCCGGTGAAGGTCTCTGCCATACTCTCTATATCAGACTCCGGAAGTGAATTAATAAACTCCGCCAGCCTTCTCGTATCATCACTTACATACTCACCGAACCTATCCAGATATGATAAGTCGTTAAGGTCTGATTCCATGATGATCTTCTTCGCAAAATCCCTTGACGGATCGACAATGTCCCTTATCCTTCCCGCCACGGTCACATCGGTATAGTCCGTCACGAAGCTCACTAATATCGATCTAACGTCAAGGGTAAGCGCTTCAACCCTCTCGTCAGGAATTTCCGAAGCCCCCGTCCCGGGCATGCCGTCTGTCTCCGCTATGAAGGCAGTGTATACTTCAAGAAACGCTTCATAGAGCATGGTAATATCCTCAAGCCTGATATCTCCTTCTGCCGTAAAGGGTATGACCGCCGTAAGCTCATATGCAAGGAATGAAAGCAGCCTCCCCATATCTGTACCTAAAAGCGAGACGGCGTAAACTGGGTTCGTATATGAAGCACCATATCTTTCAGGCTTCAAGTCATCATATGTCCCATGCAATAAGAACTCCGCCGTCTTCCTGAAATAAGCGCCATACAGCTCCGGTACAATACGCTCGGCGCCCATCGACATAAGACGCTCTTTTGCAAGTAAATTTCTTTCCTTAAGGTTACTTATATCATTCATTACATCATCCCTATATAAACCAAAAATCCCCACAATAGCACCGAAATCAGAGACACGGCAAATCCTATCCTCGGAAGTATCGGAAACACGTCTTCTTCCTTTAATGAAATAAGCCCTAGCACCATTCCCACTATGCCAAAGACGGTTGCAAAAAATCCTGCTCCCCCCATGCGCTCCGCCATCTGTTCCGTACTCTTTATGGTTATTCCGTTAGCCAAAAAAAAGGAAACAAGCGAGATCCCTCCGAATATAAGCGCCAGCATCCCTCTCCTCGAATGCCTGTTGCTCGTGAACCTGTATTTCTTCTCAAATATAGCCATGCATACGATGATACCATTCTTTATTTTTCTGTCAAATACATCTGATGATGTTTTCTCATTTGACAGAAAATAAAAGGGTGATATCATGATGCTAATGGTCAGATGGTACAAAACCGATTTTGCTTGCGCAAATAGGATTTTGGAAAAAGGAATAATGATTATGGAAAAATATAAGGAAAGCTTCATAGAATTCATGCTGGACTCTGAAGTGCTTAAGTTCGGCGACTTCGTCACGAAGAGCGGAAGGAAGACGCCCTTTTTCGTGAACACGGGATATTACAGGACGGGAGCGCAGCTAAGACAGCTTGGGAAGTACTATGCCAAGGCAATAGCGGAGAAATTCGGGACGGATTTTGACGTGCTTTTCGGACCTGCTTATAAGGGCATACCTTTGACGGTTGCCGCCACCATAGCGCTTGCCGAGGACTACAGTGCAGAGGTCAGATATTGCAGCAACCGCAAGGAAATAAAGGATCATGGCGATAAGGGCATACTACTCGGCGGTCCGATAAACGACGGTGACAGGATAGTAATCATAGAGGACGTCACGACAGCAGGCACCTCGATAAGAGAGACACTTCCGATACTTTCAGCTCAGGGAAAAGTAGAGATAACCGGCATGTGCGTATCAGTTGACAGACAGGAGCGGGGTGAGGGCACAAAATCCGCCCTGCAGGAGATATCCGACACCTACGGCTTCCCCACCCATGCGATAGTCACGATGAGCGAAGTCATAGAGTATCTTACCGAACATGAAGTACACGGCAAGATAATAATAGGCGAAACCTTAAAATCCGCCATAGATGCGTATTACAAACAATACGGAGCATCAACTGCGTAAAGCGAAAGCCAAACTTGAAGCTCTTGGAGTCGTAACAGAGGATTTAAAGATCGACTAACGTATTCGTATTTATATCTTCTATCATATCCTCAACTGCTTCTCTGGATGCATCAGCAAAATGAACGGCATCGAAGCGGTCGCTGTAGGGAGCCTTGGTGTAGGCAGCTATGATGCCGCGGCTGGAATTGACTATGGCTCCGAGTCCGTCTTCGTTGAAGAACGGCTTGAGGTCCTCTGCCTTGCCGCCCTGCGCTCCGTAACCGGGAACTAAGATATAGGTATGCGGCATTAACTTACGGACTGCCTCTCCCTGCTCGGGATAGGTCGCGCCCACTACCGCTCCTACGTTGCTGTAAGAGCCATCCATAGAGTCCTCACCCCATTCCCTTACCTTATCGGCTACAAGCTCATATAAAGGTCTGCCGTCTGCATTTTTATCCTGGAACTCTCCGCTTGAAGGATTAGAAGTCTTTACCAGCACGAATATACCCTTGTCGCATTTATTGCATACATCGACAAAGGGCTTCACTCCATCCGTGCCAAGGTAAGGATTTACCGTGGCGAAGTCCTCGTCAAAGGGACGGTATGCCTTATCCCCTACCTTGATCTCACCCAGATGCCCTATAGCATAGGCTTCAGAAGTCGAGCCGATATCTCCCCTCTTCACGTCACCGATTACGATAAGCCCTTTCTCATGGCAGTAATCCACGGTTTCCTTATAAGCCATAAGCCCGGGTATCCCGAACTGCTCATACATAGCTATCTGCGGCTTCACTGCCGGAATAAGGTCGCACGTCGCATCAACTATCGCCTTATTAAAGGCAAGTATCGCAGCCCCTGCTGCCTCAAGCGTCTCTCCCTTATCCGACACCGCCTCATCCATCAGATGCTTCGGGATGAATTTCAGATTAGGATCAAGCCCCACGACTATCGGCGCTTTCTTATTAACTATCGCATCTATCAGTTTGGAAATCATTTCATAACCTCGTAAGTCTTCCTGTCCGCAAACTCCTGTATCTTACCGTCGTTCCAGTTCTGCACGGGCCTGTAGTATCCCGTGATCCTCGAATAAACCTCTGTCTGCTTCCCGCACTTAGGACAAGTCTTAACTTCTCCCGCCAGATACCCATGCTCCGGACATACCGAATAAGTGGGAGTTATCGTGTAATATGGAAGCTTGTAATTATCCGATATCTTCTTCACCAGCTCCGCCGAAGCCCTCCAGTCGGGAAGCTTCTCACCGAGGAAGGCATGGAAGACGGTCCCCGAAGTATAAAGCACCTGAAGCTCGTCTTCTTTATCAAGCGCCTCGAAGATATCATCCGTAAAGCCCACGGGCATGTGAGAAGAGTTCGTATAATAAGGCGTCTCTCCCGGCTCGCCTGCCGTGATTATATTCGGATACTTTTCACGGTCATGCTTCGCAAGCCTGTATGCCGTGCTTTCCGCAGGCGTAGCTTCGAGATTATAGAGGTCTCCGTACTGCTCCTGATAGCCGATAAGCCTCTCCCTCATGTGATTTAAGACCTTCTTCGTGAAATCTAGGGATTCCCTGTGCGTAAGATCCTTTTGTATCCAGTTCGCATTAAGGCAGGCTTCATTCATTCCCACAAGCCCTATGGTCGAGAAGTGATTCTTGAAGGAGCCCAGATATCTCTTCGTATAAGGATATAACCCCTCGTCAAGAAGCCGTGATACAAGATCCCTCTTTATCTTAAGCGACCTTGCGGCTATATCCATAAGCCTGTCAAGATGCGCGAAGAAATCACTCTCACTAATTGAAAGATAAGCAAGACGAGGCATGTTAAGCGTCACGACGCCTATGGAGCCTGTAGACTCTCCCGATCCGAAGAAGCCCCCGCTCTTTTTCCGAAGCTCCCTTAAATCAAGCCTCAGCCTGCAGCACATGGAGCGTATGTCGGACGGCTTCATGTCGGAATTCACATAGTTCGAGAAATACGGCGTTCCGTACTTGCTCGTCATCTCAAATAAAAGCCTGTTATTCTCCGTTTCGGACCAGTCAAAGTCCTTTGTTATCGAGTACGTAGGAATCGGATACTGGAAGCCCCTGCCGTTAGCGTCGCCCTCTATCATAGTCTCTATGAAGGCTTTATTTACCATATCCATTTCCTTCTTGCAGTCCTTGTAGCAGTAATCCTGCGGCTTCCCGCCGACTATTGCGGGCATATCCGCAAGGTCTTCCGGCACGGTCCAGTCAAGGGTTATATTCGTAAAGGGTGCCTGCGTGCCCCATCTTGACGGCGTGTTCACTCCGAAAATAAAGGATTCTATGCACTGCTTCACTTCCCTGTAAGATAAATTCTCCGCCCTTACGAACGGCGCAAGATATGTATCAAAGGACGAGAAAGCCTGCGCCCCCGCCCATTCATTCTGCATTATTCCGAGGAAGTTTACCATTTGGTTGCAGAGCACCGATAAGTGCTTCGCAGGAGAAGATGAGATCTTACCCTTTATCCCGCCTAAGCCTTCTAATAAAAGCTGCATTAAAGACCAGCCCGCACAGTAGCCCGTGAGCATCGAAAGGTCGTGTATATGCATGTCACAATCCCTGTGCGCATCCGCTATCTCCTGATCATATATCTCGGAGAGCCAGTAATTCGCCGTAACAGCTCCCGAATTGGATAGGATAAGGCCGCCCACGGAATAAGTTATCGTGGAATTCTCCTTAACTCTCCAGTCCTCATTATGCACATAGGAATTAACGACGTCGCGGTAGTTGAGGATAGCGGAGTTCATATTCCTCACGTTCTCGCGCTGCTTGCGGTAGAGGATATAAGCCTTCGCTATCTCCGTGAAGCCCGCCTGATTCAGCACCTTCTCCACGGAATCCTGTATATCCTCGACACCTATCGCGTCATTTACTATCTTCTCCTCGAAGTCCGCCGTAACCCTCAGAGCAAGAAGCTCTATAATGTCATTATTGTACTGCTTCTCACAGGCAACGAACGCTTTGACGATGGCGTCATTTATCTTAGTTATGTCAAAGTCAGCCTTCTGACCGTCTCTTTTCACCACGTAAAACATATACAAAACTCCTTATCTGGTAGCCAAAAATTCATTCTCCCTCACCGCATCCTCGTCGGCGGGGTATTCCTTAAGATAATCCTGCATCATGGTCTTCGCCCTGTTAAAATCCCCCATGTATTCATACGCCGTGATAAGATTGAACCAGAGCGACTGATCCATAGCGGGATCGCCTAATTCCAAGCCCTTATTAAAGACATCCAGTGCCGCATTGTAATCGCCTATATTCATAAGGCAGAGTCCGAGCTGATTCATCACCTGCGCATTGCCGGGGTCGTTCTCAAGATAAGACCTGTAAAGCGAAGCCGCATAATTCATATCGCCAAGTGCCTCGTACGTGCGTCCGAGATACAGCGTAGCCTGCGGGTCTCGCTCATTCTGCACGGCATTCTCAAGGTTCTGCTTCGCCCTGTCATAGTCGCCCATGCAGTAATAAAGCCGTCCCTTCTGGAAAGCAGAGAGCTTCGTATTAAGCTCCATGGCGTTCTTCAGATACCTCTGCCCGTCGTCGGAAAGACCCGCATCGGACAAAGCCTCGAATATCTGTACATATAGATCCGGATCCCCCGGATCAAGCTTCACCGCCTTATCAAAGTCCGACTTCGCATTATCGGTATCGAGCAGGGCGAGATAGGTACGTCCCCTCAGGTAATATGCATCAGCCTCCTTCGGATACAGGGCGATTATTGCGGAATAAGTCTCATTTGCGCCCTTCACATCCCCCATCCTGTACTGTGCCACCGCAAGATAATAAGAGGTGTCGATATCCATACTCTCGACATAGCCCTTATTTGAAGATAACGCTTCCGTGAACTCCTCCACGGCAGCGCCATAATCAGATAGTCCCATGTCCGCTATACCCCTCGACCTGTGGATAAGCCTCATATCCTCGCCAGACTTCTCCGCAGCCTCAAGGCTCTCAAGCGCCTCTGCGTATGAGCCGTTATCTATAAGGGCATCAGCCTCTTTTATATGCTCCGTGCCTGCGCCGCAGCCTGTAAGCAGTAAAAGCACGAGATAAATAAGACCACTCCTTACGACCTTACTTGCCGGCCTCCCCATATATCGTGTAACGATCCTTTCCTGATTCCTTTGATACATAAAGCGCCGAATCCGCCGCCCTGAAAAGACTGTCGTAGTCCTCGCCGTCCTTTGCGAAGAAGGCTATGCCAATCGAGCAGCTTATATGCACGCTCTCGCCATTCGCTTCCACATCGGATCTTATCTTGTCATTGAGCCTCTGCGCCCTGTCCTTCGCTATATCAAGCGTGGTATGGCTCATAAGCACCATGAACTCATCTCCGCCCATTCGGCCCACGAGATCAGTATCGCGGAAGACATTGCGTATATTATCCGCCACGAACCTTATCGTATCATCACCTACTCCGTGACCTAAGGTGTCATTCACGGACTTGAAGTTATCCGTATCTATCATGAAGAGCGCATGGCAGTCGTTGAAGTCGCTCTTTGAAAGATGAGCCGCACAGTAGAGCTGCATGGCAGTCTTATTAAGAAGTCCCGTCATGCCGTCCCTCTCTGCCTCCGTGCGGAGTCTCTCCTGCTCAAGCTTCTCTTCCGTGATGTCCTTCGCAGAGCCCACGACCCTTATGATGCGGTCATTCTTGCCCTCGAAGGAAGCATAGTTCAAACGATACCAGAGGTAAGCGTCCCCCTCGAATGCCATCCTGTATTCCACGACTCCCTTACCTGCTGTCTTCATCGCAGAACCAAATACGGACTTCACGACATCAAGATCCTCTTCATGTATGGAATGAAAAGCCTGACCGCCTCTGAAGGCATGCTCCAGGTTCTTCCAATGTCTCACGCCGTTGCTGTCCTTGCGCGATACTGACAGGTTGTCGCTGTCCACATCATAATCGTACTCGACGTTATCTATGGCTTCTTCAATAAGCTTGAAGCGCTCCGTCTCGATGTAGAGCTGCTCGTTTATATTCTGGAGCTGATTCTGTATCGCCTTCTGCTCCGTGATATCAGATAATATGCAGAAAAACTCCTTCCGCCCGTCGTCAGTCTGACGGAGCGTCGCCTTGTGGTTGAACCAGATGATATCATCCGCAAGCCCCATCGACCTGTAAGTGAGCTCCACGTGATCGAAGAACTGTATCTGCGTATCAATGAGATCCTTTATCCTGCGCCTGTCGTCCTTTAGCACGAACAGGCTGAAGCTGTCCATGAAGTGCTTCCTGAACTCCTCCTCGCCGCAGCCGAAGATTGTGAGAAGTCCCTCATTCACATAGAGTATCCTGCCCGTCTCCGCATCATAAGTCATTACGCCGCCGGGCATACTGGAAAGAAAGATATCAAGCTCCTCCTTCGTATCCTTAAGCTCACGCCTCAATGTCTCTATATCATTTTCTTCGTAAGTTACGGCTTCCGCCATGATCTGCTGTACGCCACTCCTGTTTCTATCCTGCGCCATAACCCCCGTCTGTTTATTTAGAATCAAAACACACGCAGTTAAAAAGGCGTAAAATATAGTATATCATAAATAACAGCTCTATGCGAGTTATTTTATGTTAAGTTACCGCTTGCTGTTTGCGTTACTTTTCATCTCTTGCCACAAAAGTCTTCGCAACCTTATTCATGCGCTTTCATTTATTTCCGCAAGCTTTGCCGACCTGTCCGCTTCCGTGAGAGCGTTTATTATCTCACTCAGGTCGCCATTTATGATATCGTCTATCCTGTATAGAGTAAGGTGGATTCTGTGATCCGTGACTCTGCCCTGCGGGAAATTGTAGGTGCGTATCTTCTCCGACCTGTCACCTGTGCCTATCTGGCTCCGTCTTGCGGCAGACTCCTCTTCCTGCTGTCTTTGCAGCTCCAAGTCATATAGCTTCGACCTAAGTAGGGCAAAAGCTTTGTTCTTATTCTGTAGCTGTGACTTTTCCGTTTGCGAGTAGATGACTATGCCAGTCGGATAGTGCGTGAGCCTTACTGCGGAGTCCGTCGTATTGACACACTGACCGCCGTTTCCGGATGCCCGCATGACATCTATGCGGATGTCCTTCTCGTCAATCTCTATATCCACGTCTTCCGCCTCCGGCATGACAGCCACGGTAGCCGTAGACGTATGTATGCGTCCGCCGGATTCGGTCTCCGGAACCCTTTGGACTCTGTGTACACCGGATTCATATTTCAGCACAGAATAAGCGCCTGTGCCCTTTACCATAAAGGATATATTCTTCATTCCGCCGATGCCGGTCTCTTCGCATTCCATCAACTCGGTGCTCCAGCCTCTTGATTCGATATAGTGAGTATACATACGGTAGAGGTCGTAGGAGAATAAAGCCGCCTCGTCTCCGCCTGCGCCGGCTCTTATTTCCATTATCACGTTCCTGTCGTCGTTCATATCCTTTGGCAATAAGAGTAGCCGCAAATTCTGGATAAGCTCAGGCTGTTTATCCTTCGCTTCCGCAAGCTCTTCTCTTGCGAGTTCTTTCATTTCGGGATCTGATTCCTCGTCTATGAGCTGAAGAGATTCTGCGATGGTGCTTTCGTTGTCTTTATATGCTTTATATGCTTCGACCAAGGGAGTAAGGCTTGCCTGCTCCTTCATCAGCGCCATGTATTTATTGCTGTCTGAAGCTGCGTCAGGCTCCGATATGCGCCGTGTCAGCTCGTCGTATTTCATTACAATGTTTTCTACATTCTCAAACATGATATTCTCCTGTTTTTTAGGTCCATGCTCGGATAGCAGGCATATTTTCTGTTTGTGGTTTAGTAATTCACAATCGTGCCTTGCTCGGAGCATGGGCATATTTTATGCTAGAAGTTTGTTCACTTCTATGTTTCTAAGAAAGTGCATTTATGTAGTGGAAAAGTCACGGGGCCGGTCATATTCACATCCATGTTCAAGATGACCTCAAAAATACATCCATGTATTTTTGCCCCTGGTTGTGAAGCACTTTCTAAGAAACATCACGAAGCTCACAAGTACGTCGCATAAAACATGCCCATGCTCCGAGCCTCTACGTTGTGCAAATAGCCATTCTATCGTTTCCTGAATAGTCTTTCAATATTTTTATATCCTTATACTCATGCTCCGCAAGGAGTTTAGTCACGGCTTCGGCTTCGTCGTAGCCGATTTCCAGGAAGAGCTTGCCGTGGCGATTCAGGTGCTTTGCTGCCTCCCTCGCTATTATGCGGTAGTATTTCATGCCGTCCATGTCGCCGTCTAAGGCTATGCGGGGCTCATGGGCTCTTACTTCTGGCATCAGTGTCGGGATTACTTCCGACTGTATGTATGGCGGGTTGGATACTATGTAGTCGTATTTTCCGGTTATGTTTTCAAACATATCTGATAATATCCAGTCAACCGGTTTATGCTCCTTATTATAGTTATGTAAACTTATGTGTTGTGGTGATTTTATCCCCTGTGTGCTAAATATAAGTTCTTCATTCTGTCTTGCTATATCGAGTGCAGCCCTTGAAATATCGGCACCTGCACCGTGTATATCATTCTTATATTTCATAAGCGACAGTAAGATGCATCCTGAGCCTGTACACATATCGAGTATGGACGAGCCATCACCCACCTCGCGCATCATTTCCTCTACGAGAAACTCGGTGTCAAATCTTGGTATAAGCACGTTCTCATCTACATGAAACCTAAGCCCCATGAAGTCCGCCATGCCGGTGATATACTGCACGGGCTTATGGTTTGCCCTTTCATAAAGCAATGCCTGATACTTCACGCATATGCCGTCTGTATTATCCGCCTCTTCTTCTGTCAAGCTGTCTGCTTCTTCATCGCCATGCAACAAAAGCTCCTGCCTGTCCATGCCCGTGAGATATTCAAGCAGCAGTCTTGCGTCCGTGTCTGCATCTTCTATTCCGGCACGGTGAAACTCTTCGTTGCCCAGTTTTATAAGCTCGTTATATGTCGCCATCAGTGGAAGCTTTCTTCAATAAACGTCTTCCAGTCAAATACTTCCTCCACTGAGCGTATCCCGACTTCTATCATCTCGTCATCAGGCTCCCTCGTAGTCAGTTTCTGAAGCCATAATCCCGGCTTGCTGATAAACCTTACTATCCGGTTTTCCGACCTGCCCGCAAGCCTTATGAATTCGTATGACACTCCGGCTATCAGGGGGATTAGGACTACTCTCATGACCACCTTAAGCCATCTCACATCTGTCTGTATAAAGGCAAAGAATATTATAGATATCACCATGACATACAGCAGGAAGCTCGTGCCACAGCGTCTGTGCTCGCGGCTTGCCTGCCTTACGTTATCTACATTAAGCGGAAGCCCTGCCTCTATGCAGTTTATGCATTTATGCTCTGCGCCGTGATACATGAACACCCGCCTGATATCTTCCATAAGGCTTATTGCCTTGATATAACCTATGAATATCAATATCCTTATAAGTCCCTCGATAAGAGATAAAGCTATCCCCTCGCCCACTAATGGCTTAAATAAAAGGCTTGCTAGATACGGAAGCACCATGAAAAGTCCTAAAGCCAGAATCAATGCAACCACCGTTATAACCGCCGAGAGAACCGTATCCCCTGCGGACTTCTTATTATCCTCTGCTCCCGCCGCATCAGAGCTTTCTAGGTTTGCTCCGCTACTCAAAGCTTCTCCATGCATCTCCGTCTCACTCCCGGCGTCTGCACCGCTTTTAGCAAGCCTCTCTTTTTCTTCCTCGCTCTGTATATATATGTCAGACGAGAAGTTCAGCGTCGAAAGCCCCAGCACGAGAGAATCAATAAATGACAGTATGCCCCTTATTATGGGTATCTTATATACGGTCTTATTATTTATCACCCCATGATACTCGGCTTTCTTGACGATGATCTCGCCATCGGCTTTGCGTACAGCCACGGCGTAGTCGTCTTTATTCCTCATCATGACGCCTTCCATGACCGCCTGACCGCCTATACCGCTGTAAGCCGTCCCCGATATCGGACAGGTTTTATTCTCCATCAGTGTTTCCTCATAAAATAAAGCCCTCTGTTAACAGGGCTTTAAACATAAAGACACCGTTATTCCTCGCATGAAAAATAACGGTGCCTTAAAATAGCTAATTCTTCGAAGCGTACTTCTTGTTGAACTTCTCGATACGTCCGTCAGCACGGGCTGCCTTCTGCTGTCCTGTGTAGAACGGATGGCACTTCGAGCATATCTCAACCTTGATCTCCGGTATCGTAGAGCCTACCGTGAATGTATTGCCGCAATGGCAAGTAACTGTCGCCTGATGATACTCAGGATGGATATCTGCTTTCATTTCCGTAACCTTATTACCCTTTCCGTGAGCTGCCGGTTTCCGACCGGCGGCCTCCCTAATAAATTTACTCTGATCTACCCGTCAAAACACGAGCGAGAAATATATTACCACACCATTATTTAAAAAACAAGCGAAAAATCAATCCTTGAGCAATAAACTATCGGCGAATTTTCAATAGTTGATCAAGTATCAAGTTTATACCGAGTATAATAATCGGAGAGTGTAGGATATAAGAAAAGGAAGAACTTGATATATATCAAAATTTGCTTGATATATATAAATTTTGATGGTATATTTTATTTGGTTGAGTGTGCGCTTTTAGGAGTAATGGAATGCAAATAAGCTATAACAAACTTTGGAAGCTGTTGATTGACAAGAATATAAATAGAGGGCAGTTGAGAGAAAAAGCACAAATAAGCACAAATGCCGTGGCAAAGTTAGGTAAAAACGAGCCAGTCTCTATGGAAACTCTTTCCAAAATATGTAAAGCCTTGGGGTGTGAGATAGGTGATATTGTAGAGTTTCTTCCTGATACTATTGATAAGTAAGGTGTTCAAATATGCGATATTTAGGAAATAAAGAGTCAATATTGACGCATATAGAAGGATTATTAAAAGATGAGGGCTTATTGAAAAAAAAGCTTTCTTTCTTTGATGCTTTTTGTGGATCGGGATCCGTTGCGGATTATTTCAAAAAATATTATGAAATTATAATCAACACATGAAAAAAACAGCGGATATGATGGCAAATGTTAGAAACAGTTTTATGGCGGAAAAGGAGAAATACTTAAGCTTCGTACAAGAACGGTTAAATAGGATATTGTTTGAAAATTTATCATTAAGTGAGATAAGAACCCTTTTTAAGAATGATAATATTTCATAGTGGAGAAAAAATATGCAAAATGAGAAAAAGTCAGTAACAACAAGGGACAAACAAGATATTGCTGAGATTGAGAAGTTATGTCGTAACTCAATAGCTCTTATTCGTTACGCCAGAGGACTTGTTGTTCAGCATATAAATATCATTGAGTTGATGACCTATTATGCGCTTGGCAAGTGGATTATTGAAGTACAACAGGAAGGAAACGATCGTGCGAAATATGGGGACAGGGTAATTGACCGCCTGTCAGAAGCACTTACCGAGGAATTTGGACGAGGTTATTCAAGGGAAACCCTTAGAAACGCAAGAAAGTTTTATCAGGTCTATCAGGAAAGGATTTCCCAAACGCTGTTTACGGAATTCGTAGGGCAAAAATCCCAAACATTGTTTGGGAAATTGAAAAAAGAAAACCCGTTTAGACTGTCTTGGTCACACTATCTGATTTTGATGCGTGCTAAAAGTCCGGAAGAACGGGACTTTTATGAGATAGAGGCGGCTGATGGTAATTGGTCGGTGAGAACACTCCAGAGACAGTATGGTAGTTCGCTTTATGAAAGGCTATTGCTAAGCACAGAAAAGGGCAAGGTAAAGGAACTTGCTCAAAAGGGTCAGATAATAGAAAGACCGCAGGATGTTGTGAAGGATCCGCTTGTACTTGAATTTCTTGGTTTGCAGGAGAAACCGGAGTACTCAGAAACCGAACTTGAAACACGCATTATCGATCATCTTCAAGAATTCCTTATGGAAATGGGGAAAGGCTTCACATTTGTTGATCGCCAAAAGAGATTTACCTTCGATGAGGACAGCTATAAAGTTGATCTTGTTCTGTATAACAGACTGCTGCGTTGCTTTGTCCTACTGGACTTGAAGATTGGCAAGTTAAAGCATCAAGATCTCGGACAGATGCAAATGTATGTGAACTACTATGACCGATATGAAAAATCGGATGAGGAAAACCCGACAATCGGTATATTGTTGTGTAGTGATAAAAATGATTCAATGGTAGAATTGACACTTCCAAAAGATGCAAATATATATGCATCAAAATATGAGTTGTACCTTCCAGATAAAAAGCTTCTGCAAAAGAAGTTAAAGCAATGGCTTGAGGAGGAAGGAGCCTACATAGACTAAGATACATTCTCATAATAGAATATCGGTTCCGCAGACGGCGGCGAGTGATCTTAACAGATTTTTCGTCTCCGTCTTTTTTTATCCATAAACGCCGGAAACGGCACAACAAAAGAAAGAGAGGTTTTAACATGGAACAGAGAGCAATTACACAGATGGAGAAATCCAAGAAGATGGAAAAGGCGGAGGAGAAATTCCGTCAGCAAACGGCGATCTATGAAAAGGCTTGCAAGGAAGAAAAGGATAAAGTCAGAAAAATAGAGAAGTCGATCAGTGCTGCGCCGGCTGAGACCACGATAATGATGATGACCGAAGCCAGAATGATACGTGACTGATCGGGCTTTTTTTCTCAATGCCCCAGTCCCTGTTTCTGCTTGGGGTAAAGCCTTTCTGATATATTGTGTTTTTTTCGGTATTAAAGATATCGTCGCGGTCCATCGAAAAAACCAACTGATTTTCTGTATCAGTTTACGCCTGCGGGCTGTCCGGTCTTGTAGGCGCTCCCATTTGCTTGAGCTGCTTTTTGCGTTTGTACATCATCTGATCAGCTCTTTCAAATACATCGTGAAACATCTGATCCTCAGGGGTCAGAGTTGAGTAGCCGATGGAAACGACTACTTCGTTCTTTTTGATATTTTCTTCAATCTCGCGGTTTATCATATCCAGTTCTTCGAGCATCATATCATAGCCTTTTTCCTGAAGTATGACTACGAATTCATCTCCGCCGATCCTGTAGACAGCTCCGTGAGTAAAGTGCTCGCAGATCAGCGCACAGGCGTCTTTGATAAGCTTGTCCCCGGCTACGTGTCCGAGAGTATCATTGACAAGCTTAAGTCCGTTTATATCACACACTATCACACCAAGCTTATCTATATCATTTTCCCTGATCCTCTGATTGAGAAGAGCTTCCGCTTCGGAATATGCGTGCTTATTTCTTACCCCCGTCATGGAATCCGTATTGGCCATGTTACGGAAGGTCTTTGTGTTTTCTTTCTCCGCTGCAAGATCCCTTTCTGAAAGGGCTTTCATCATCGTCAGCAGGATAAAGAGCAGTATAAGAGACAGGATAAGAATGAAAGCCACCTGTCTTCTGCTCAACAAAAGGCTGTGTTCACTGATGCTGCGGATCCTGTTCTGT
>JAFTAP010000004.1 GCA_017455525.1 Lachnospiraceae bacterium | reverse complement strand
TTAATGAAGGATCCCTTCATCTTGAAGAGATCCTCCATTCTTGAATCTTGAAAGAACCAGATTATACCAATGCTTCACTTGACTCACTGATCCGTAAAAACGCCTTGATTTTTACGCCGTATTTTTTCTGTGAATAGTAACATAGCTCTATAGTATACCCTTGTTTCGCATCTCCTGTTTTTCTCTGCGCCGCTGTCTGCAGGTCGGGACTATGCGGTATTGATTGTTTCTGAAGCCTGAGTGGGACCATTCGGCTATTTTGAAAAGAAGACAGAAATATTCGTCAAAGAAATAATAATCGTAATAATCCTCCATGCCGAATCCATCCTCATCAGCACTGTCATAGCCGATATAGCGGGATGCAACATAAATCCTATCTTTATTCAGTTGGAAAAGCTCGTATTCGTCATCTTCGGTAAAGTCCAAAAGTCCGAGTTTCCGCATGACCTCACCGGGACAGCGTTTTTTAGCATTTCCCTCTCCCGGAATCATGAACTGCTTAGAAAGATACGGTTCCTCGTTATCCGGCACAGCTTCAAGTTTCTCCCTCGCTTCCCCAGAGCCATAGACAGACGCACGGATAAGCCACATACGAGCACCCCGAAGCATATATTCCTCCTGCCCCGCATCCTTCAGCATATTCGACATCCGAAGCATGGCGTCCGCATCTCCGAGAGCGCATCTTTTAGCCAGCCCCCTGAAATCATCCTCATCGGCATATATCCCATCATATCCCGAAGCCGGATGCTTCTCCGGCAATGACATATCCACAGTCTTCGCCACCTCCCGCACTTCCTCCGCACTCCTCTGCTGCCTGTTATCTTTTTTGCGAAATAAATCAATTAACGAACTTATCCTCATACTTAATCCCTCAAGCACTCTCTCGGAACGACCATCTCAGCTTTCTTTATGCATAATACTTTCCTTTGATGGATTTGCTGAGGCTAGTCCCAACAAGCCCCTGCTTCAATGACAAGTATCTCTCCACACTGCAGACACTTAAGCTCTCCGTTCTTCATCCTTTCCACCGTCCTATTATAGACCTGAGGATATGAAAAACCGGTTCCCAGATTGAGATTTCTTTCAAAGCAGCAATTATTACATCTGCAAATGATCATATTTCCCAAAGAATATCTTCTCCCATGACAAATTTTTGTCACGGTTCATAGCTCCTCTCAATAAAATATCTGTCTGAGTCCTTATCTCGTATCCGGATCGTAATATCCTCATCCGCATCATCGTCTGTTATAACAGACACGTTTTCGAAGGCTTCCGCATTATCGAGCATTCGCTTCATCGTATCGGTGAGCTTTGCCTCACTTCTTAGGGTGATATCGAATACGAAATCGGGATCATTAAGATCGGTTAAAAGCGACTCGCAGTCTTCGCACGCACTAAGGGCGTCAGCCTTTCTTTGAATATAGACAGCATACCTTTCATTCCATTTATCTTCGGTCACAGAGGGCGAAGTACTCAATAAGCCTGTCTCCGTCAGATACTCTCCGTAGAAATCGTTCACCTTCCTCTCGCCGCACAGATTAATATGCATGTTATCCGCACTGTCTGCATAAATATCGACTATCCCGCTGTCGCGAAGGTCGATAAATTCGATTCCAAGCTCCGACATCTCTTTTTCAAAATTGATATTGCAGGTCATGCTCTCCTGCCACAGAGCGTAAGGATTCATGACACAGATAAGGCGTATGCCGCGCTCGTCGCATAGCTCCTTTATTTTCTTTAAATAGGCTTTCGGCTTCGATGCCATGTCGTGAGGCTCCTGCAGGTCCTGATCGGCAGCCTTCGGAGCATAAGATGTAAGCAGGATCGAAGCTCCGCCAAGACCATCGTCTGCATAATAGAAGTCCTCCTTTGTAAGCTCGTTCCATCTCGAATGATATATTGAGAAATCAAATAAATAACTCCATCTGTCCTGCTCATCGTCGAAAAGATCGTATATCGCCTCCTTTTTATTCTTAGATAAAGGAACCATATCGAAGAACGGATGCGGAAGCTCCTTTGATATCTCGGTAGGCAGCCTGTCGCTGTATGCATAGAAAAGATCCATCACGATGATCTTAGGCTCAGAATAGTCGAGGGCATTTCTTATCACATGATAGGTCACGGGGATCGTCTCTGCGCCATTTCCGATATTGTAGGATTTTATCCCGTACTTCTTCCACAGTTCCATCGGAAGCACTGCGTTCATCATGTGAGAGCTTCCGAAGAATAAGACCTCATACTCGTCATTATACTTGTAAAATTCATTATACTTCTTATAGCCTGATTTATTCTCGACAAGACGGCTTAAACCTATGACCATGACTGCAAGCAAGGCTATGGTAAGAAGAACTTCGATTATCGGATTTATCAGCTTCTTTTTGCCCTTCATTTTCTCACCTTGTCAGAACCGGAAGTAAATAAAAGCTTCCGCATTATACGTTCCGCCCCATATTCCGAATAAAAGTATGAAGGCTATCGCAAACGCCGTTATCAGGGAGCGGAACCACAGGTTCTGCCCTGCGAATACCTTCCTTATCGCTATGCCCTTCTTGCTTAGAAGGTCTGCAAATAAAAGCACGGCTATCATCAGCATAAGCAAATGAAAATTCTTTGCGTCAAGACCGCACTCATAAAGTGAGCCGTCAAAAAGTATGTTCCAGTTTGAGGTATGGGCAATGTTATTTATTATAGCAACCGCATCACTCATCGTCTTAGCCCTAAAGAATATCCATGTGAAATCAACTAGAATAAATGCAAAAATGCCCCGTACTATTTTATTAGATACGGCTGAACCATTAAACCGCACTATCCCTGCCATACGATTGCCGATCGGCTTTAATAAATCCTCAAGCACAAGCCACAGACCATTGACGCCGCCCCATACGGCAAAAGACCATTCTGCGCCGTGCCAGAGACCGCTTATAGTGAATACGAGGATTTTATTGATGTATTCCCTTATTTTTCCTTTCCGGTTTCCGCCCAAAGGAATATACAGATAATCCTTAAACCACGAGGTCAGCGAGATATGCCACCTCCTCCAGAACTCCGTAACTGATTCCGAAAGATAGGGCGAGGAAAAGTTATCCATCAGGCGTATTCCTAATATCTGCGACGCTCCTATCGCTATCGTAGAATACCCTGCGAAGTCGCAGTATATCTGCATCGCAAAGAGCATCGAAGCAATGATCATGTAAGCACCGCCGTATGAAGTATAGTCGTCATACACAAAGTCTACGAAGATCGCTATCCTGTCGGCGATCACGACCTTCATCACATATCCCCAAAGCATGAGCCAGAGACCGTCCCGCGCTTTTATAAAATCAAAACGCACATTACAGTCAAGCTGTGAGAGCAGGTTTTTCGTCCGTTCTATGGGACCTGCCACAAGCTGAGGGAAGAATGAAACGAAGAGGGCGAAGCGAAGAAAATTGCGTTCTGATTCCACGGTCCCCCTGTACACATCTATCACATAGCCCGCCGCCTGAAACGTGAAAAAAGATATGCCTATCGGAAGCAGGATGTCAGGCACGTTAAACAGACCGAAGTAGCCGGCGCTTATGAAGGCATTATTTATATTCGTGAGGATAAAGCCCGTGTACTTAAAATAAATCAGCGGAGCGAAACTTAACACCATACAGATACCAAGACAGAGCTTCCTGCTCTTTGAAGCTCCCAGCCTGTCAAGCATCCTCCCGCCTGCGTAAGCTGTCGCCGTGGAATATAAGAGAAGCAGACCGTATATCGCATTCCACTGCATATAGAAGAAATAGCTCGCCATAAGCAGCCATATATATCTGATCCTACATGGAAGTACATAATATACTAACACCACTATCGGGAAAAACATGATAAATGCCAGCGAATTAAATACCATTATACCTAAATCTTACGAATGCCCTCTATACCTGCATAACAATTCTACAACTACTTATATATTTCTTCTATAACGCTTTTTTGACCGAAAGCAAAACGTTATTGTTCAGCACCGAGCCACGCACTTGCCGCATGGCTACGGGGCGATAACGCTAACTTGTCGGCAAAACAGTTTAGAATGCCTCGGTGTATCTTATGAAATTTCCTTTCTCGCCCCGCATGCTTCTGTCTATGTCTAATATACAGTTAAGATTTTCCTTCGGGATGCCGGAAATATCAGAAAATTTATATAGTCCGTCAAAAAATTTTCTGTTCATGGTTTTTCCTGATTTTATTTCATATGCACGCAGCTCTCCCATATCTTCCGTAAGCAGATCCACCTCGTTCTGATTCGTGTCCCGCCAAAAGTATCCTGCAGTTTCCTTCCCCTTAAAAAATCTGGATTTCATATATTCCGAAATCACCATGGTCTCAAAAACCGCTCCTCTCAAGGGATGAGCGGATAACTGTTCTTTTGTCTCGATTCCAAGCATATGGCATAACAGTCCCGTGTCATAAAAATAAAGCTTCGGAGTCTTCACGAGCCGCTTTGAATAATTTCGATAATAGGGCATAAGCTCAAATACAATAAAGCTCTGCCTGAGCACAGACAGCCATGCCCGTACCGTGGGTACGGATATGCCGCAGGCATTCGACAGATCAGTATGATTTATTGTCTGTCCCGATCTTGCCGCAAGCAGCCTTACGAATCTGGTAAAACCGTCTGCATCAGTGATATTCTTTATCAGCCGCACGTCCCTTTCAATATAAGTTCTTATATAACTTGGGAAGTATTCGTCAGGGCTTAAGCTTCTGTTATATATAGCAGGGTAGAAGCCTTTTAGCATAAGCTCATCTGCATTCGTGCATAACATCTCCGCTGAAGACAGCTCACTGATTGAAAACGGTGCCAAGGTAAATACTGCCGTCCTTCCTGCAAGGCTCTGCGACACCTTCTCCATAAGCAAAAAATTATGAGATCCCGAAAGGATGTATTCTCCCATGACATTATCATTGTCAACCTTGGTCTGCAGATAAGAAAAAAGCTCCGGCACCCGTTGTATTTCGTCGATTATGCAGGGAGTCTCATATCCCTGTAAGAAGCCGCGGGGATCCGACATGGCAAATTCCCGAATATCGGCATCCTCAAGGGAAACGTATCCGTACTCAGGGAAGCTGCTTCTCAGCATGGTCGTTTTCCCGCACTGACGCACCCCTGTAACCGTGACTATGGGAAATTTTTTAGTGTAATCCGTTATTTTTATCGAAGCCTGTCTTGCTACCACAATAATTCTCTTAATAATAATTAAAAATACAATTTATGAAAATCCGAAAGTCTAGTTTATGATTTTCATAATAAGTTAGGCTATATTATTTGTCAATAAGGACAATACCTCCGAGCTCTCTTTCGAGATATCTCACTATATCAAAAACAGACCCTCTAATGTAACTACTTTTGAAAACACCCCACTGTACTCGTTTTGAGTAAGTCCATTCTTACAACGAAGCCAGTGCTTTTATCATGTTGCCGTTTATAACCGGAGCCGTCCTGGCTCCGGTCAGTGCATGGAAAAGAATTTTATATGTTTAGCGAGGCGGACCGGACTGCTGGCTGTCGCTTTCTGAATCCTCAGAGGAAGACGAGCTTACATCATAAGCTCCCCAGCTGCTCCTGCCGTTATCGTCAGGCTCCTGATACACGAAATAGTAGCACTCATGGTCATCGTCCATGAACGGAAGCTCGTCAAAGGTATAAAGTCTCTCTGCAGGGTTCAGCTTTTTAAGCTTCTCGTCAAGCTCCATGCTGCTGTAGCCCGCAAAGAACACGGCTCCGTCATAATCCGTAGGGCAGGCGACAGTTATTGTCTTGGTTACGATAGGCTCTTCCGTCTTCTGCGTAGTAGCTATCGCTATATCATAGTGATCGTCTCCATTGGTTATCCTTACCGCTCCGTCCTGTTCGGGCTTATTGTCCTCATCCTGCTCTGGCTGCTCATTCTCAAAGCCGAAATAAGTGCCTGTATAGCGGTCAAACGCTCCGTCCGCAAGTATCCCGCGTTCACCGTCCGAGTCACTTATATTATATACGAAAGTCGCCGTAACAAGCTTATAGCCGTCCGGCATATTTTCAGTAGACTCCTCTACAGTTATCTTAGCGCTGACCTCCATCTCCTCGGTATCTTCATCACCGTCGTTCATCATGGTATTAAACGTGAAGGCTTCATTCGCCGATACAGCAAGGCCATGCTCCTCAAGCCAATCCGGTCCAGCTTCCGCCTCGTCGTTTGACTCCTCCGTGGCCTCCTCGGTCGCCTCCTCTGTCTCCTCTTCCGTGGTTTCTTCGGATTTTTCTTCAGTCGTAGTCTCCTCGACAGTATCCTTATCTTTATCACTCATTTTAGAGCGAATAAAAACTACCCCGCCTATAACGACAAGAACCGCAAGTATTATGATAATAATGGTCTTGGGATCGATACCCCCTCCGCCTCCTCCGGGCTGAGAAGCCTGCCTGCCTCCCTGACCCGCAGGCCTCTGCTTCCTCGGCAGGGTAGCACTGCATCTTGAACAGTATTTTGCGTTATCGGGGTTATTCTCCCCACAATGCGGACAAATCATATCGTTAGTTCCTTTCTAAAAAAATTCAGCATAAAAGCCTTTATATTATACACCCAAACTTTAATATGAACAGAGCGTGACAAGAATTTGTCATTGACAAAATTTTGTCACGCTTTTTGTCGTTCGAGATATTCGTTTATATCTCAACGTCCTTACAATATGTTTCTATAACCCCAGATCAATGCGCTGGCAATCAATCCTGCCATGAATGACGAAAGGTTCAGGACAAAGGAAAAACGCATGGGCTTCAGAGGAAGCCTGCCGGCTAATATGGCAAGGAGAAAGCCCTCTGATAAGACTACTGCAAGTTCTAATATTAATATAAGGATATAAAGCATCACCCTGTTTAAGTCCAGTTTATCGTACACTAAACGAAGCACTGTATTTACTAAAGGATTGGTAATAAGATTCATCAATATGATGACTATGAATTGTCTTACGCCCCTTACACCCAGTATGAAAGCAATGATACACTCTGCAGCTAATGTAAGGATCAGAGGATAGATTAAGAAACTTAAGCTTAGTTGTCCCATCCCCGCTCCATATCAGGCGCTATGTGCATGGCTGTCAGGAGTATGACCACAGACAGAAGGATCAGTGCGCCCAACATTACCCCGGAAACCGGTATCTTCACCATGCGGTATGTGACAAAACCAAGGAATAAAGCCACCGTGTTTAATCCGAAGGCCACGCCCTTCCATGGAGGGAGCAGGTTCGCAAGACCTATCATGGCTATCGGCATCGTCATATTGAATAGTAGCAGCATAAGACAGCCTGCTATCGCCGAAGCGTCTGAAAACACAGCAAGCACTGCGCATACGAGCATTGATGCCATAATGGTTCTTTTCCATCCGAAGCGGTCCGCTATAATACCGCCTGCCGCTTTCCCCACGACCACAGCTAAAGTAGCGACAAGTCCGATCACAAATCCCGACCGCCAGCTGTACTTTGAAGCGAAGCCTAAAAAACTCCGGTAGAAGATCACGAGAAACAAGAGTGCGAGTGCAAGGAATATACGGCTTAATCCAGCTTTTATCACTGTATCGTCTTTATTCTGTATAAAAGCTGTCTCATGGAAATATTCCCACAAAATATAAGCCGACATACAAAGCAGCGCAAGCCCCATTATAAGCAGGTTCTCATAATGCATGAAAAGAGCCTGCGTGCCAAGGAAAAGCCCCAGCGCGCCTGTCGATATGAATATGCCGGAAAAAGACGCCTTACGCTCTGACAGATTTATGACGTCAATGCCTGCGCCAAGATGATAAGCCGCATTCGCAATTCCTAAAACAACTGCCACAGGAATAAAGGCTACGGCGGTTATGATATCCGCAAAGGCCAGTATATCAAGTATTGCTATGACTACACATCCGCAGGCAGCGATAAGACCGTTTTTATTTGAATATGAGATCTGCGCTCCATCGTAACGCCCGGAGATATGATCAAGAACTGCTCCAAGCGGAAGCTCTGTGACGAAAGCAAAGAAGTCATAAGCAAGGACAGCCATCACAGGGCTCGCACCTATACTACCCGTGTAATAAGATGCGATATGATAAATAAGCATGGCGCACCCCATGTCCACAAGAAAATGAGCCAGGCTGTACCCCGTGAGTATTTTCTTTATATTCATGCAACGCTGCTTTATTTCTTCGTTTTCCTGACTACATTCACTACTATGAGAGCCACGGCAGCAACCACAAGCACTGCTGCGATCCCAAAAAGCACGGCAGAACCGGAGCCGGTTGCAGCTTCCGCAGGCACAGGATTCTCGACTACGACCACATCTCCTAATGTCTTAAACACGTTCAGCATAGAATAATCCTTTCAAGTAGTTTTAGTTTTCCTTCGTTTATCTTGTCTGCTGTGACACTCCCTTTATGTTGTTCAGTGCCCAGTCCTCATTCACGAGAGTCACAATACTGTCGCAGTACGGACACTTCGCCGTCTGATTGATATTAAGCGGCGCTCCGCAGTGCGGGCACGACACGGTCTGCATGCCTGCGGCTCCCGTGACTACCCCGCTCTTTCTGCATACGTCCCACTCGTACTCCATGAACTTCTCGCGGTTCATGTCGCCGGAGATGACCTTGCCTGTCTTGTCGTCAAGCACGTAAGCCACAAGCCTTGCTCTCATGCGCACCACGATGTGATCCATTCCTGCGCTCTGATAGAAGCCTCTCGGCGTAGTCTCAAGCACGGCAATCCTCTCCGTGCAAGGCGTCTGTCCTGCCTTACGCTTCTGGTCAAGCTGCCTGTCCATCTGATTCCAGTATGCGTCCGTGAAGTACGGCTTCAGCGGCTCGATGTCCTTATTATGCCACTCCTGCTGCATCTGTACGTACAGATTCGACATATGCTCCCTGAACGCCGCCTCGTTAAAGTTAGGGTCTAATGAAGCATACTCGCTCATAGGCATAAGCATCCCATCCGGAGTTACAGCAGCGCCTGCGGGCTGTCCGCCTTTACGTTTAGTGCTCTTATTTTCACGCCCTTTGACTAAATAATAAATAACAATTCCTATGAAAATAAGAGTGCCGATGACATCACCCGCCCCAAAATCTCCTGAGCCTGATGAGCTGTCATAATCATCGCTGTCTGAGCTCCACCCGCCGCTGTCGTAGTCACCTCCACCGCCGTAATCCGTGTCACCGGCGAAATCCCCGAAGTCCGCCCTGGCAGATAAAGGATGAAACGCAAAGATAAGAGCGAACACAGCAAACGCCCCTGCAAGTATATATTTAAGCCACCATCTCCTGTTACTCACTGCCTGAATTCCTTATTCTTATGCTAAATCAAGCTCCTCTTAAAGTTTACCATATTCGAAAACAAAAAAACAGGCGTGACAAAAATCTGTCAATGACAAATAACTGGCACACCTTTATTTTACAAATATATTCATTCATAATAATGAAACAGGTACAACGCTATGATTACTTTGAATAATAAAACCCTTTGCGAGAACTGCTTTTCGGAGATAACAGCCGAGCCTTGCCCGCATTGCGGCTTCATAAAAAATAAATACAGGCACGATCCTGCGACGCTTGTGGCAGGGAGCGTACTGAACCAACGATATATGATAGGCGGCGTGATAGGAAAGGGCGGCTTTGGCATCACTTATCTCGCCTATGACTTAAAGCTTGACGCACGTATCGCAGTCAAGGAATATTATCCTATGGGGCTGGCGATAAGGAATCCCGGCAGCATCTCGGTATCAGTCTCAAACGGCGATTCTGCGGATTCCTTCAGGACCGGAGCGGAGAAGTTCTACAACGAAGCAAAGATGGTCGCGAAGTTCAACGGCAACCCGAACATAGTCAGCGTCCATGATTTCTTCTATGAGAACGATACCGTATATTTCGTCATGGGCTATCTGCAGGGGCAGACGCTCAAATCATACTTAAAGCAAAAGAAGATAACGGAAGGTCAGGCAGTTAGCATCTTCCGGCAGATATCAAACGCACTGCTCGCATCCCACAGCATGAGCATCCTGCATCGCGACGTGTCGCCCGACAATATAATGCTGTGCGACGACGGCACGATAAGGCTTCTTGACTTCGGAGCGGCGAGGCAGGTCATGGCGGAGCAGTCGCAGAGTCTGTCTGTCATATTGAAGCAGGGCTTCGCTCCGCTGGAGCAGTATCAGAAGAAAGGCAGGCAGGGACCGTGGACCGATATCTATGCGCTTGGAGCTACGATCTATAACGCCCTCACGGGTGATATGCTTACCGACCCGATGTCGCGCCTTGAGGACGATTCTGATTATGAGGGGAATAAATACGGTATATCAGACGCTCTATGGCGAATAATCCACAAATGCACGCAGCTTAAGATATCTGACAGATATCAGGATATACCTGAGCTAAAAGCAGACCTTGCCACAGTGGGCATAGAGGAGGAGCAGTTCACTGATGTAAAGGAAGAAATAACCGATTTCCTAAGAGGAAAGACCCCTAAGCCCGCTGATAACAGTCAGGCAGCATCAGGCGGTACGCCGAATTATACCCCCGCATCCGATCCGAATGCTACCATGCTTTTAGGAGCTGACATACAACAGAATCAGAGCAATAACAATGATCCCAACGCAACTGTATTTCTAGGTGCCTCAGGAACTAAGGGAAGCGGCAGCTCATCAAATGAAACTGTAGCCATGTCTCCTGATGAAGCCGCTGCATATATGAATGTGCCTGACACGCCTCTGATACAGCAGCAACAGCAGCCCAGACAGCAGCCGGTCATGCCCAGGCAGCCCATGACGGGACCCTACATGGGGCAGGGCATCACCGGACAAGGCTTCACAGGGCAGGGGATTCCTATACAGCCACAGGATCAAGGAGCCGATCAGCCTTACGCTGCTCCTGCCGGCAATTACGGCATGGCGGGTCAGATGACGCCGCCACCGCAGAGTCCGCCGCCACAAGGTGCCCCACAATATAGAAGTGCCCAGCAAGGCGGTCAGCCGAATATGACTGCGCAGTATCAGCAGAGATTCAATCAGGAAAGGCAGCAAAGAATGCCTAAAAAGAAAAGCGGCATCCATCCTGTGCTGCTGACCATCCTTATTATCGCAGGCATTTTCGTTATAGGCACTATTGGCAGCACGATGCTAAAGGCGCTTGACAGCGAGAGTACGAAAACGGACGAAACCACAGCATCAGACGAAGGCAGTTCCGATTCAGCTACTGAAGAAGACAATACTGCGGAGACAGAAGATGACATATCAGAAGCATCAGAGGATAACTCCGACGACGAGACCGACAGCAATGCCGAGACTCCGGCATTAGGCATAGAAGGGACAACTGTAGACACTGATACCGATCAAGGCATGCCTGCAGGAGTGTATGTCGTAAAGGTCGCGAAAAACTCCGGCGCCGCCAAGGCAGGGATCAAGGAAGGCTCTGTCATAGTAGAGATAGACGGCCGTTCGATCGAGTCAATCGAAGAATGCCACGAGGTAGTGAGGGCTCACAAAGTAGGAGACGAGGTATTAGTCTCCATGATGCAAAAGCCGGACTACGGCGACCGATACAACGTGAACTTCCGCACCTATGTCACTTTAGGTAAGGAAGAGTAGGACTAATCTGCAAATTTCCTTCGGCTAATGAATTAAGTATTGCTGACTTATTCTTTTCATGCAGATAGGCTTCATTGAGCTTTGACTTTGAATATTTGAGATATGTTTTATCTGTCTGCTCCACAAGAAGCTTCTCAAAGAAGCGTTCCCAGCTTATGTGCTCTGTGCTGTCTATATATTTTTCCGGTTCTGCAAGAATTGTTTTCACTGCGTTCCCATCTATCAATCCGGATTTTAATATTATCCACTCAAATGACTCCGGAAGGTATAGCTTTATATTTTTGCGATTTCTGATAGCCTTAAACACCTTGTCCATCTCAGAACCAAAAGCAGCGCCGTCAGCTATCACGCATAACTCATCCTCGGTTTCCTTTTTTAAAACTGAAAAAATATTTGATTTTCCATATGAAGATTCACATGAAAGTCCGGCTTCTTTGCATATATTCTCGAAAAAAGTAAAGCCTGCTTTAGAGTCTTCTGTTATTATCTTACGTGGCTTTATCGGAAGACTTTCCTGCCGGGGATATATCTGATAAGTCTGCTGATATATCAATTCCGTATTCTGATATTTACCTGATGACTTTATACCGTAAATTTCCTCGACGCTATACGGTAGATTGTATAAACTCTCTCTGGTTATCAACACGAAATAATTATCAGAGCCGTTAACTTTTTCCGCAAATTCCTGAGTATTTATGAAAGAGTTTTCTTCATCAATAAAAATAATATGATTCTTAGTGTTGCTAAGAATAAGCTCCCAGTCATTGCCGGCTATCACTCTGCACGGCACATCGCAGATCAAATCTATCCCACTTGATTCTCCTTGTCGTACAGCCACATCTATCATATCCACAAGCGTAGTCTTTCCTGTGGCACTGTCACCCTGCACTATAGTTATATTTCTTTTTATAATGAATTCATAATGCAGCTTATTATTCTGTACGATAACCTTATGTTTTCCGTGCATGATTTTCCTTAAACATAGTCTCCGGCGATTTCGACGAATCTATGCATATCCTGAACTGTCTCGCCGGTATTGATTATCCGGATATCGAACTTGTTACTCCCAAAATCCATGATATGCCTGAGATTTATAGTCAGGTCTTTTTTTTCGGCAATTCTTAGTATCCATTTCGAGCAGTTATCTCCGCAGGCAGAGGCATTGAAGATTTTCCCTGAGTCGTCAAAAGCAAGCAAAATAAGGGTCTTCACCCCGCCTGACAGTTCCTTATATGAAATCGGACCCAGAACGGGACTTTGGATAAGATAAGGTCCGACCACATCAGAGCTGTCTATGTCTTTTATCATGCTGACAGATAACGGATTGGTGATCCATTCGTCCTTGTACCGATTGTCAAAATATGTAGGAGGGTGATATATTGCTTCATCCATTTTTCCTAAATAAACACTTAACAATCAGATCTCCCTTAATAATGTGCTTAAAATGATATTTTCTAAAAATAATGATGCCGGAGTCAAATTATATCACAATTCTAAGCTCGAAACTACCTCGCTAAGAATTGTGATATGACTCGCACGTAAGCGAGCATAATACGCTCGCTAAGTGCTAATGTTATATCACATTTAAGGTTTCGTGAAAAAACCGTCAGACTAATTCAAGTCTATGACATCGCCGACTACATTGTGACCGGTGAGGGTGTCGGGGTTGATGTAGTACCAATCCCATGTTGCCTGATTCACGCCGTTATCCTCGTAGAGATGGATATTGAGCGTGCCATCGGGATCAACGCTGTCAAGCTCGGCAATCGGAGCTCCGCTCTTTTTCTTTGCACGCTCCACTATCTCGGCATTGCTGAGTTTCGTTGAGCCGCCTGATGATTCTGTAGTCTGTCCGCCGGACTGCTCTGGACTATTTGACTGTGGCTGCTCTGATTGTGAGGTATCATTTGAATCAGAACTGTCGCTTGTGTTGTTATTCGTTGCGTAGCGCCAGTCGCTCGTATCTATTATTTCCATCCTGCTGTGAGGTCTTATCAGCACTACATACTCCTGCTCGCCGGAAATATACATATCCTTACCTATGGCATACATGGTATTATCAAGATATATGAACTTCGTGAACTCTACCATCATGTAGTCATTTTCTACATAGAATCCCTTTTTATCTTCATTCCAGGTTCCCGTGAACTTCACGGGTGAACCGTCCGTTATCTCTTCTCCGTTACCTTCAAAAGTGCCCTCCATACTAAGCCACATATCCCATGTGAAGGATACATTGTCATTAAGGCTGTGTATATTGGCTGTACCTAAATATGATGATTCGCTACTGTACTCATTGGGAATAGGGCATGTAACGCATTTCCAATCGCCTTCCACAAGCAAGGGATTATGTATAACCGTGGCATCAGGATTTCCGAAATACTCCATCAGGTTATCATTGCCTCCCCAGAGAGCAGCTCCTATAAACTCCCAGTCAGTGATCGAGGGATTATCTGTTGTCGATAGGAACTCCGCAAGCTCCTTTGCCTCCTCGTCTGAGAGTTCATTTATATCCTCTGCGTCATCTGCCGAATCGTCATCATTATTGTCGCTGTCATCACTGCTTTCCGCAAGGCTTTTCCCGCCATCCTCACTAAAAAGCGACAGCGTTCCTGAAGCTGTGCTTTCTTCCTCTTCCTCGGACTCATCTTCAGCCTCAGTCTCATCTTCTTCGTTGTCATCATTCTTTTCGACAACTGTCTCGTCGCTTTCATCGCCTTTAAGCATAGAACTGACTCCGCAGCCCGCAAGTGATGTTCCCACGAGACTCAATACAAGCAATAATGCCAATACTTTATTCTTCATAATAGTAGTTCACCCTTCTGTATTTATTTTATGATGCTGGGGTCAAAAGCCCCTTTGCGTTGTTTATGATGCTTACGCATGGCTACGCAGCAAGCTGCTCTCGCCATGCTCCGTCCATTCGGAATCCGCTAATTTGCTACGCAAATTGCTACTTCCTCATGTTC
>JAFTAP010000036.1 GCA_017455525.1 Lachnospiraceae bacterium | reverse complement strand
CTCTCGCCATGCTCCGTCCATTCGGAATCCGCTAATTTGCTACGCAAATTGCTACTTCCTCATGTTCGGGCGGGTCACAAGTTCCAAATCCTATTTGTGCAAGCACAATCGGATTTGTACCTTTTGACCCTAGCATCATGTAATCCATTCTATCAACATATAATTGCGAATAAAATCGAACAGCTTATAAACACTTGAAATAAGCGGAGTAGTGTGATATTTGAGATATATTTGTTCGTATAATATAAATTATGCGAACAAAAAGCTGATTCCTAATTATTCTTGTCTTTAGAGGCATTTTCGTAGCGCTTAAGCCATTCGTCCATAGTTATCCATCCGGACATCATAAGCTGCAGATCCGCTATCTGCGACAGAGAAAAACCAATACGCCGAAGTCCCTCTATTAAGTTTGCATTTTCAGTGACGCTCATATGCATGCCTCAATACAATCAAAATTAGTATAGCCTGAATACCCCGAATACTTTGCCGAGTATCTGGCAGTCATTCACAATGATCGGCTCAATATCGTCATTCTGCGGCTGAAGCCTTATATGACCTTTTTCCTTATAAAAATTCTTGACCGTGGCAGAATCATCGACTAAAGCCACTACGAGGTCGCCGTTATTCGCTGAATTCGTTTCCTGCACGAAGACATAATCGCCGTCGTTTATCCCTATATTTATCATGCTGTCGCCCTGTACACGTAAAGCAAAGCACTGTGAATTAGGAGCCATCTCCACAGGGAAGGGGAAATAATTCTCGATATTCTGCTGTGCAAGGATAGGTTGACCTGCAGCAACAGTACCGACTATAGGGATATTTGCAACCTCCCTGCGGCTTAAATTAAAGTCATCATCCAGTATCTCAATAGCCCGTGGCTTTGTCGGATCACGTCTGATATAGCCGTTTTTCTCCAATGTTTCTAAATGCGCATGAACTGATGATGTCGATTTGAGATCAACTGCCTGACAGATATCGCGAACTGCCGGCGGATAACCCTTATCCAGTATCTCCGACTTAATAAATTCCAGTATCTGCCTCTGCTTATCTGTTATCTTACCTTTAGCCATGACTCCAAATTCCTTTCTATCAATAAATCAGAAAAACAATCCCTAAATTCCTACGATGCACATATTAAAATATGCGCATATCATATTGCATGTACTCGCTTCACAGATTCAGCAATTAAAATATCCGTAGCTAAATTTTTTCAGCTACGGATATTATAACACAGTTTTATTTAAAATAGAACACCTTTTCGGAAAGTTTGTTCGATTACACCAACGCTGCAGTAATTATCGCCATCGAATAGACCTCTGTACCGTTGCAGCCTCTTGAAAGATCATTCACCTGAGCGTTAAGACCAAGCAATATCGGTCCATAAGCCTCGAAATTACCGACTCTCTGTGCTATCTTATAGCCTATGTTGCCGGCGTTGATGTCAGGGAATATGAACGTATTCGCATATCCCGCTACTGTTGAATCAGGCGCTTTCTGCCTAGCTACCCTGGGAGAAACAGCCGTATCAAACTGCAGCTCACCCTCAATAGGGATATCCGGATACTTTGCTCTTGCCTTTTCTGCTGCGTTCCTCATCTTGTCAACGCTCTCGCCGTGACCGGAATGCAAGGTGGAATAACTAAGGAAAGCGACCTTAGGATCAACACCGAAAAGCTTAGCACAGTTCACTGTCTCACCGCATATCTCTACAAGCTCGTCTTCGCTCGGATTTATATTTATAGCGCAATCTGCCATAGCAAGTACTTCGTTTTCACCTGTAGCCGAAGGACGAACAAGGATGAAGCAGGATGATACGATCTGATTCCCCGGCTTAGTCTTAATGATCTGCAATGCGGGACGCACCGTATCAGCGGTTGAATACGTGGCTCCGCCAAGCAGACAGTCCGCAAGTCCCATCTTTACAAGCATCGTGCCAAAATAATTGTACTCAAGCATAGTCTGCTGTGCCTTCTCAGGCGTGACTCCCTTTGCCTTCCTCAGCTCATAGAACTCGTTTGCCATCTCGTCAAGCCGTTCATATTTCTTTGGCTCGATTATCTCGGCTCCTCTTATATTATAGCCTGCATCCTCGGCAGCCTTTAATATCTTTTCTTCATTTCCGAGAAGCACGGGCTTTAAGAAATTACTTGCAAGAAGCCTTGATGCAGCCTCAAGTATCCTCGGATCAGTGCCTTCTGTAAGCACTATTGTCTTGGGATTCCTCTTCAGCTTGTCAATCATTGCGCCAAATCCAAACATTTGCGATTACCCCCAATCAAAAAATAAACACACTTTATATAATAACAGATTTTCAGTCTGATGTGTGTATTTTTTACAAAGCATTAAAGTATTGCTCATACGGCATGCCTTGGCAGATATATCAGAAGCCTTGTAAACAGATCTTAAGGTCTTCATATATTCCCGCTGATATTTCATCATCAAATGAATACTCTTTTGGAGCGGTTATGCCCTTTCCAAATTCGTAAACGGATACAAGCCTTTCCAAAGGATTTATTATCCAATATTCCCTGACTCCGGCATCCAGATAGAGGTTGAGCTTTCTTATATAGTCATGTCCCGGATTGCTTGGAGATATTATTTCTATTATCCAGTCCGGCGCACCGGTGCAGCCGTCATCCGTGAGCTTCGATTTATCGCAAATAACAGAAACGTCAGGCTCGACCGTGTTTTTATCTCCATCTTTTAGCCTTACTGCAAACGGAGCGGGATAAATCTTGCAATCGCCTCCTTTTCTATCTATGTAACCTCTTATCTTATAAACAAGTTCTGTAACAATATCCTGATGCTTCCTATTAGGAGCCGCCATCCCTGTTATCGGGTCAGCTGGATACTTCTCATAGAAAACGCCGTCAATAAGCTCGACTCTTACATCCTCAGGAAGCTTCATATAGTCTTCATGCGTATATTTCTTTCTCTTTTCAAACTTATACCCTGCAACCGTATAATACTTATCCTCGCTGCTCACAACATAATCCTCCTCTAATAACGCCAGTTTATTATCTGACTTAGTCCGTTCGGGGCTGATACCGTAACCGCCTAAAATACAGGCGCTAACGGTATCATGCTCCGAATAAACCCTTACCGCACTATCCATATACCTTATCTCCTTTCCTTTTACTTACAGGAGATCGGCAACCTCGTCTCCTGCATAATAATGAATTGAATGAACCAAGCAGGAAACTTCAGAATAATCAAGATTCTCAGAATAATTACAAATAGAATTATCACAATGAAATTTATCTGCTTGCAGACATTATACGCTTGAGGAATCTGAAAAACAAGGCAGTATCAAAAACAAATTGCTTAATTCATTTGATTCTTATATATATTTCCTCCGCTCCGACATCCCTATATAGTTCATAGTGATTAAAGACATAATCCCTCGTATCGCTGTCATCGAAGTTAGCCATGTTTTCTGAAATGATGTAGCGTGGCTTTACTATGTCGAGATATTTCAGCACGTTCGCCTTTATCTCAGGATTTAAGTGCATGAAATAAGGCAGGTTCACGGGATAGCGGTTCGCAGGCAGGAGCTGGTTCACCTCATAGAATATCATGCCCGATTCAAGATTATAGATGCTGTCCCACTCTTCCTCAGGGATTATAGTCAGAACCTCCTTACACTCTTCCACATACGGATCACTCTCACGCTCGTACAGATTCCTGTTCTCACGATACTTGAACATCGTATCGGGATAGTAATGATTAAGAACTATAAGTATCAGAATGATCCAAAGGACACGACGCTGTATCACAATGCGCTTCTTATCAGGACGGAACTTGCGCCGTGGCTTAACGATAGTATCAGACACATTCTCTGCCTGATTTTCTGATTGTAATACATCATCTGCAAATTCACCTGTTTGACTCGATGAATGTAATAAAGTATTCGCCATATCCGCTTCAGAATTCGCCGGTCTACTCTCCTCCCCTGTACTATCCGCCTTCTCAGAGACATTCTTATATAGTGACTCCGCTCTGTTATTCCAATGGGCAAATAAAGACATTACCATATAGATAAAGCACGGCATAGTAAGCAAGAAATAATAGTCGTAAGGCGTGCCAAGATGCAGGAAAGCCCATGTGACAAGCGATATGGCTATCCCGAATATCCTAAGATAATGCTCCCCTGACTTCCTCGTAGGTATGATAAGTGAAGCAATGAAGCTGCAATAACATATAATTAGCTTGCTCTCCCAGTCCCATGAAAAGGTCTCGTAATAGTCCGTGCCTCGCTTATAAGCAAAGATGAAAGCGGCATATATGAAATCCTTAAAAGCCCCATGCAGCAGGAAATAAACGCACACGGGAATGAAAATCATAAGGAAGCCCAGCATGAAGTATCCGATGATGCCCGGTAGATGCCGTGTCTGCTTCTTCATTATGAGCACGATAAGCACCGTAACAGCCGCAGCCGCCATCGGAGCACAGGTAGGAACCTTGGATAAGACCATAACTGAAAAAGAAATTCCGAAAATAAGAGAAGGCAGGAAGTATTCCTCATATCTCTCGTCTTTTAAGTATTTCAAGGTAAGATAAATACAGGCGTAGTTGAAGGGCAGCATGTATTCCTCACAGGTATTTCCACCCCAAAATGGAGAAACAGCTACAAAGCCCGTAAGAAGCATTACGATAAGAGCCTGCCACGGTTTGACATATAGTCTGCATGTCTTCCATATGAAAATACAGGATATGGAGGCCGCTATACATTCGATTATGAATATGCCGACTCTGCCGTGACGGAACAACTGCCCTATCGCTTCGATAAAAAAGAACACCGGTCCTTTGAGGTCAAAATAATCCCGGTATGGCACCATCCCCTGTGTGATGGCTCGCCCCATCATGCTGTACCACGAACTGTCATAGCCGTAGGAATCCTTAAATAAGGGACTTACCCAGCTTGCGGAAAGCAAGACGAATACGCAGCCGCAAATAGATACGGCTGCGTATGTTACCATCGTTTTTATTAAACTTCCTTTACTGCTCAATCGTCCTCCGAGATGTCTACAAGCTTATCCTTCCTTGCCTCGACCTCTGCCTGCTGCACATCAAACGGAGCCTGCTCGTAGCGGTTGAACTCATATGAGAAATCCCCTGTTCCGCCAGTCATCGAGCGAAGGTCAGTATTGTAACCAAATATATTAGCTTCAGGTATCTCCGCCTCTATTACCTGCCTGCCGTTGCCAGTAGGATTCATGCCGAGAACCCTTGCTCGGCGCTTATTGAGGTCGCCCATTACATCACCCGTGTACTTATCGGGCACGTCAACCTTAAGCGACATTATAGGCTCTAAAAGGACGGGATTAGCCTTCATGAAGCCGTCCTTGAATGCCATCCGTGTAGCCATCTTAAAGGACTGCTCGGATGAATCAACCGGATGATACGAGCCGTCATAGAGCACAGCTTTTACGCCTACAACCGGATATGCCGCAAGAGGTCCTCTGTCTACGGAATCATTAAGTCCTTTCTCTACAGCGGGGAAGAAGTTCTTTGGCACGGAGCCGCCTACAACCTCTTCATCAAACTCAAACGCCTTAGTATTATCGCCGAGCGGTGAGAACTTCATCTTTACGTGACCATACTGACCGTGTCCGCCGGTCTGCTTCTTATACTTGCCTTCCACATCAGAGGTTCCAATTATCGTCTCCCTGTATGCAACCTTAGGCTTGCTGAGGACTATATCTACCTTATAATCAGAGAGAAGCTTAGCCTTAACAACGTCAAGATGCTGATCGCCCATGCCGACAAGCAAGGTCTGGCGGTTCTCCGAATCGTTTATATTCTTTAAGGTAAGGTCTTCCGTGCATATCTTCTGCAGCGCCTGTGAAAGCTTATCCACATCGCCCTTATTCACAGGCCTGTAGCGCATGGGATTGTAAGGCGTAGGAAGCGGGATCATAGCGTAATGGATAGGATTAGCCTTAGTCGAGAGCGTATCTCCTGTCCTCGTCTGATCAAGCTTCGACAGCGCTCCTATATCGCCCGCATGCAGCTCTCCTATCTCGCTTGCCTTGCTTCCGCACATAGTGTAGAGCTTCGCTATCTTTATTTCCTGATTCCTGCTGTCGTTATACAGCACGTCGCCGGTCTTTATTACGCCTGACGCAACCTTGATAATGCTGTACTTTCCGATATATGGATCTACTATCGTCTTCCATACGAAGGCTGACTTAGGCTTGCTGAAATCATAGTTAGCCTCGAAGACCTCGGAGTTCTTGGTGCTGATTCCTGCGAACTTCCTGCCCTCAGGTGAGGGAAGATACTTAACTATGTCGTCAAGCAGCGTGAATATGCCCTGCACGAGAGTATTGGAGCCGCAGCAGACCGGAACTATCGTGCCGTCGCAGACTGACATATGAAGCGCAGCCCTTATCTCATCATCCGAGAAGGTCTCGCCGCCGAAGTATCTCTCCATGAAGTCCTCTGAGGTCTCTGCTACAGCTTCCATCAGGGACTCGCGATAGGTCTCGAGGTACTCGCTCAAATAATCAGGGATGTCGCACTCCTCGGCTTTATTCTGCGCATTCCACTTGAAGCCCTTCTCTGAAACGACATTCACATAGCCCACGTACTTCTCGTTCTCTCTTATCGGGAAATTGAAAGGAGCGACCTTCTTGCCATATAAATTGGTAAGCTCCTCTAAGATATTCTTGAACGAAGCATCGTCTATGTCCATATTTGAAATATAGAAGTATCTCGGTACATTGTATTTCTCGCAGAGATCCCATGCCCTCTTGGTGCCGGGCTCCACGCCGGACTTGCCGTTTATCACGATGATGGCTGAAGCTGCAGCAGATAATGCTTCCTCGACTTCTCCCACGAAATCAAAGAAGCCGGGAGTATCGAAAATATTTATCTTCGTGTCTTCCCACTCTATGGGAATAACAGATGTAGAAATGGAGAATTTCCTCTTCTGCTCCTCTTTGTCAAAGTCGCTTATCGTGTTGCCGTCATCGACCTTGCCGAGCCTCGTCGTCATGCCGGAAAGCAGAGCCATCGCTTCAACAAGGCTTGTCTTTCCCGCTCCGCCGTGCCCTAAGATAGCTACGTTACGAATCTTGTCAGTTGTGTAGACCTTCATTTGCAAATCCTCCGTAAAAATTTTCTTTAATGGTGGGTACTTTTGACGCCCACTGTAACATTTTACCAAAAAAGGAGTTCATATACAATCGGATATTGTGAATAATAGCCAATGATGACTTATAGCTTATTTATAGTCTCAAAGAAGTCGGGATATGATATTGAGACGCATTCCGGATGAACGATTTCCGTATCTGATGACGAAATAAGCCCTGCTATGGTAAAGGACATTGCTATCCTGTGATCCAGGGCATCGTCTATTACTGCACCGTGAAGCGGTCCGGGAGTGCCGTCTTTGCCGTTTATTATGAAGCCGTCGTCTGTTGCTTCTATGTCTGCTCCCATAGCCTTCAGGTTCTTCGTGACAAGGGCTATGCGGTCTGATTCCTTGACTTTTAGCTCTGATGCGTCTTTAATTATGGTAGTTCCCTCTGCTGTCGCTGCGACTACTGCTATCAAGGGCAGTTCATCTATAAGTGTCGGGATTATATCACCGGAAATTGCTGTGCCATGAAGCTCTGATGTCATTACATGGATATCTGCGACCTTCTCTCCCGTGGCTGTTCTTTCGTTAATCAGTTCAAGGGATGCCCCCATATCCCGGAAAACCTCTATGATGCCTGCGCGGGTTGGATTTATGCCTACATTTTCTATAATAAGATCGGAATCAGGAACAATAAGCCCCGCTCCTATGAAATATGCCGCAGAGGAAATATCGCCGGGAACCTCTATGTCCTGTGCTTGAAGTGTTTTGCCCGGTTTTAATGTCACCGATAAGCTTTCCCGATGTATGTCCGCTCCCATCGCAGACAGCATAAGCTCCGTATGGTCTCTTGATAATGCAGGTTCGGTGACTGTGGTTTCTCCATCGGCGTAAAGCGCTGCCAAAAGGATTGAGGACTTAACCTGTGCGGATGCGACAGGGGAATTATATGATATTCCATGTAGCTTCGCAGGATTTATCCTTAAAGGTGCGCAACCGTTGTCCTTTACGGAAATAATATCAGCTCCCATCTCTTTTAAGGGAATCATTATACGCTTCATAGGTCGCTTCTGTATTGATTCATCACCCGTAAGCTCTGATGAAAACGGTTGTCCTGCAAGAAGTCCCGACATTATCCTTGTGGTGGTGCCGGAATTGCCACAGTCAAGCACGTTTGACGGAGCTTTAAGACCGTGCAGCCCTACGCCATGCACCGTTACTTCCGTGCCGCCGTCATATTCAATATCAACTCCCATTACCCTGAAACAATTTATCGTCGAAATGCAGTCGGCTCCGTTAAGGAAGCCTTCTACATGAGTTATGCCCTCGGCTATCGCCCCGAGCATTACCGAGCGGTGAGATATGGATTTGTCGCCGGGAACTTTTATTTTTCCGTGAAGTCCAGATGTATTCTTTGTTATTTTCATGACATTATATTATTCAAGTTCATGTTATCGAAATGATTAATAAGCTATTCGATAAACGAGTCCCTGTATTCCTTTGCATCCTTGAATATCTTATGCAAAGCCTCACCGTTGCCTTTTGCGATATCCGCTCTAACCTCACGAAGCTTCTCAATATAATCGTCCATAAGCTTCACGAGGTTGTCCTTATTCGCAAGGCAGATTTCTTTCCACATCGTAGGATCAGATGACGCGACTCTTGTAATATCCTTGAAGCCGCCTGCGGCCGTGACCTTCATGTATTCTTCCGAAGTATCCTCGTCCTGCACGAGCTTTACCAAGGTATATGCCGCCACATGGGGTACATGGGAAATCGCTCCCACGATGAAGTCATGCTTTGCAGGCTCGACGGTTATAGGATTACAGCCAAGAGAGCGGATCAAATCCTCAAATTTTGCGATATCTTCTTTCGTTGCAGCATCAGAAGGAGTGATAAAATAATAACAATCCTTTATCAGTTCTGAAGAAGAATTAAAGTAGGACGATTTCTCCGTACCCGCCATAGGATGACCGCCTATGAAATGAACGTCAGGAAGTAGCAATGAAACCGCACCGTGTATATTCCCTTTGGTAGATCCCACATCAGTCATGATAGTCTTATCCGAAAGATAAGGCTTAAGCTTTTTCAAGAATGAAATATTAGTCTGAACCGGAGCGCACAGGAAAATATAGTCGCAGTCAGCAAAGCTTTCATCTATCTCCTGCGTAGCCATATTTATGACATCGTCCTTAAAAGCCTGCACCAGCGGCTCTCTCGACCTGTTATAAGCCACGATCCTTGCATCAGGATACCTGTCTCTTATTCCCTTAGCTATCGATCCCCCGATAAGTCCTAAACTGATAAATCCAACCTTCATTTGATCTTACCCTTCATTTTATAAACATCGCATCCCCAAAGCTGAAAAATCTATACTTCTGTGCCACCGCTTCTTTATATGCTTTCATCACATTATCGTATCCGCCTAATGCACATACAAGCATTATAAGCGTTGATTCAGGCAAATGGAAGTTTGTTATCAGCGCGTCGGTTGCTTTGAAGGTGTAGCCGGGATAGATGAAGATATCGGTCTCTCCTCTTCCTGCCTTTATGCGACCCTCGTTATCCGCTGCTGACTCTATCGTCCTGCAGGATGTCGTGCCTACGCATATCACGCGTCCGCTTCTACTTTCATGTACCTCATTGATCCTTGAAGCCGTTTCCATAGATACCTCGTACCATTCGGTGTGCATGTGATGGTCAAGGATGTTTTCTTCCTTCACAGGACGGAACGTGCCGAGACCTACATGGAGCGTCACATAGGTGATGCCAACCCCCATAGCTTCAATAGAAGACATAAGCTCTTTGGTGAAATGTAATCCCGCTGTCGGTGCTGCCGCAGAGCCTTCATGCATCGCATATACAGTCTGATATCTGTCCCTGTCTTTCAACTTATGCGTAATATAAGGCGGAAGCGGCATCTCCCCTAAGGAATCAAGCACTTCTTCCCATATTCCGCCATAATAAAACCTCACAAGCCTGTTTCCGTCAGGCAGGACTTCAATTATTTCCGCCTCAAGCCTGCCGTCTCCGAAGCTCACCCTTGCTCCGCTTCTTAGCTTTTTTCCGGGGCGAACAATACATTCCCAAATATCACCGTCTTTTCCGATTACAGACCGTTCGCTGTAATTTTCAATATTATGCGTAGGCTGTAAAGTATTATCGGATGGTTCATTGCCGTGCCGTCTTAGCAATAAAATCTCAGCCGAAGCCCCTGTATCGGTCTTAATCCCTAAAAGTCTCGCCGGTATAACCTTCGTGTCATTAAGCACTAACAGATCTCCGGCGTGAAGATAATCGGTTATATTATGAAAGATATCATGTCTTACCTCTCCTGTATCCTTGTCAAGCACGAGAAGTCTTGAATCATCACGCTTTTCAAGCGGATCCTGCGCTATAAGCTCTTCCGGCAGATCGTAATAAAAGTCAGATTTTTTTAGTAATTCCGTCCGCCCTGCTTCAAATGATTCTGTCATGACCTAAGCTCTATGCCAAGTCTCTCCAAGCCATTGAGTATCTTCTTCATAACGGAATTTATCTCATCTTCCGAGAGCGTCTTATCCTTCGCTCTGAAGACAACGGTATATGCCATGCTCTTATAGCCTCGCTCTATCTGCTCGCCCTCATACACATCAAAGAGCTTATAGGATTCAAGTATCTTACCGCCCCTTTGTATAATAATATCATCTATGTCCTGAGCGCATATATTCTCCGGCACGACCATAGAGAGATCCCTTGATACCGCTGGGAACTTCGCAACGCCGCTGTATCTCGGCTCAAAAGAAGCCCTCTGCACGATCTCCGGCATATCTATTACCGCAATATAAACCTCTGCCTTAGCCATATCGTAAGCCTTAGCCGTAAGAGGATGCACCTCTCCCAGATAGCCGACCTTAGCCCCGTCATAAATAACATCCGCCTGACGTCCGGGATGCAGATAAGAACGCTTCGACACCTCATATTTGATCCTGCCATCCATGCCTGTCTTTCCGATAAACTCCTCGACAACGCCCTTCATCTCATAGAAATCAATATCCCCGTATGCCCCCAGCGTGAACTGCATCCGCTCTTCAGGATAATCAGTGATAGGAAGCTCTGTCTTCGGAAGATAAATATTCGCAAGCTCAAAAAGCCTAACGTTTTCATTTCTGTGATTGAAGTTAGTAGATAACGAACCTAATATGCCATTTAGCGGTATCGTCCTCATTATAGAGAAATCAACGCCCAGAGGATTCGATATCTGTATTGCCTTTCTCTCAGGAGCATCCTCAGGGAGCCTTAGCTTATCAAATACCGCAGGGCTTTCAAACGAATAGCAATAGCCCTGTGAGAAGCCAAAGGCTATGGCCGTATCACGGGCGATATTCTCAACCCTTATCTTGAAAGGAATCCCGCCGATCTGCGAGGTATCCTTCGGAAGCGTCGTAGGAATCTTGTCATAACCGTAAAGTCTTGCCACCTCCTCCGAGGAATCTGCAAAGCCAATAAGATCTTGCCTGAAAGTAGGTACTACAAGCTCGTTCTTATTCTCGTCATACTCTACCTCAAGTCTCTTGAAGTAGGAAAGCATAGCATCTTTTGATATATCCGTTCCGAGGAAAGCATTTATTCTCTCCGGCTCGAAGGCTATCCGCTTCTTCTCAGGAAGCTCTCCATGCACGTCAACCCTGCCACCTACGACCTCTCCGCAGCCTAGCTCCTCTATCAGCGAGCAGGCTCTTTCCATAGCGTCATAGGCATTATTCGGATCTAGCCCTTTCTCAAAGATGCTCGAAGAATCAGTACGCAAGCCGATCCTCTTCGATGATTTCCTTATATTCGCGCCGTTAAAGGTCGCCGCCTCGAATAAAACATCATGCACGGAATCAGTAATCATGGAATTCTCTCCGCCCATTATGCCGGCTAAAGCAACCGCTTTCTCGCCGTCACAGATTGTAAGCACATCGCTGTCAAGCTTTCTCTCCTCCCCGTCAAGCGTGGTGAAGGTATCGCCGTCCTTTGCACGCTTCACGACGATCTTATTCCCTGCGATAGTGGATAGATCAAAGGCGTGCATAGGCTGACCGTATTCGAGCATGACGAAATTAGTGATATCGACGATGTTGCTGATAGGCCTTATCCCGCAGGCGCGGAGTCTTTTCTTCATCCAGTCGGGCGATTCACCTATCTTGATATTCTTAACCACCCTTGCGATATATCTCGTGCAGAGGTCCTTATCCTCTATATCTACTGAAATATAATCAGAAGCTTTCTCGCTGTTTCCTGTCTCTTTGACATCAGGATAATGGAAGGGCAGATTAAAGGTAGCTGCAGCCTCCCTTGCGACACCCATTATCGAATAACAGTCAACCCTGTTGGATGTTATCTCATAATCAAAGACGGTATCTCTCATGCCAAGGGCCTCTATAGCGTCATCTCCCGGCTTTAATCCCGCATCCTTCGGAAGCAGATAAATTCCGTCCTCCGCAGCGTCAGGATAGACATCCCTTGATGAACCAAGCTCCTCTATAGAGCACATCATGCCGTTTGACTCGACTCCTCTAAGCTTGCCTGCCTTTATCTTGATGCCGTTTTCCGGAAGCGGTCCGCCGTCATGTCCTCCTGCTACCTTACCACCGGAAAGAACGACGGGGACTATGTCGCCCTCGCTTACATTAGGTGCGCCTGTCACTATCTGTACTTTCTCGCTTCCCACATCTACCTGGCAGACTATGAGCTTGTCAGCATCAGGGTGTCTTTCTATCTTCTCTATCTTTCCGATAACGATATTTTCAAGGTTCTTATCAAGCCTTTCATAGCCCTCGCACTTTGTGCCGGACATAGTCATCGCATCCATGAATTCCTGATCCGTGCAGTTAAGGTCGGGAACAAAAGTCTGTATCCAGCTTAATGGTGTTTTCATTTTGTTTGCTCCTATTCTTGTAAATATATTCTACTATGCATAAAGCCTACGGATTGCTTCGCTTCGCTCTCGCAATCCTACGGAAATTCGCAATCCGCCCTATCGGGCTACTTGCTCATTTCCGTTAGCGTCTCTCATGCAGAGCCATAATACAAGCAAGCTTGTATATGTCTCCGCATGGAGACAGGCTTTATGCGCTAAAATTGTTCAAGAAACCTGTAGTCGTTCTCATACAGCAGTCTCATATCATCTATCTCATACTTAAGCAAAGCGATACGCTCAAGTCCAATGCCGAAAGCGAAGCCCTTATACTTTATGGGATCAATCTTACACATCTCTAAAACATGCGGATGTACCATGCCGCAGCCAAGTATCTCGATCCATCCTTCTCCCTTGCAGAAACGACAGCCCTTGCCTCCGCATTTAAAGCACGAAACGTCCATCTCGGCAGACGGTTCTGTGAAAGGGAAATGATGCGGCCTGAACTTAACCTTGGTATCTTCTCCGAAGAGCTTCTTCGCAAAGGTTTCAAGGGTTCCCTTAAGGTCAGCAAGCGTTACTTCCTCATCTATTAGAAGCCCCTCTATCTGATGGAAAGACGGAGAATGCGTAGCATCAACCTCATCTGACCTGAATACACGTCCCGGAGATATCATTTTAATGGGAAGCCTGCCCTTTTCCATCTCATGTATCTGCGTGCCTGAGGTCTGGGTACGTAAAAGAATATCACCGTTTATATAGAAGGTATCCTGCTCATCCTTTGCGGGATGGTCGGCGGGTATATTCAAAGCCTCGAAGTTGTAATAATCCTTCTCAACCTCAGGACCTTCCACGACTTCATAGCCCATGCCTGTAAAAATCCTCTCAAGCTCATCAAGGGCTATAGCATTAGGGTGCATATGTCCTAATCTGCGCCTTTTAGCCGGAAGCGTCACATCTATAGTTTCATTCTCAAGTCTCGCCTCAAGTGCAGTAGCCTCAAGGTTTTCCTTTGCCTTATTTATGGCATCCTCTATGATATCCCTTGTCTCATTAACAAGCGCTCCAACCTTCGGTCTGTCCTCTTTTGCGACATCCTTCATACCTTTCAAGACCTCGGTGAGCTCACCCTTCTTTCCAGTAAAGGCCACTCTCACATCATTCAATGCTTCGAGAGCTCCGGCTTCCTTTATAGCTTCTAAGGCCCTGTCCCTGATCTGCTCCAGATCTTCCTTACTGATTGCCATTTTTATTTACTCCCTTCTGCTTTAAAAAGCCCGGAGACACAGCATTGTCCCCAGGCTTCCGGATTCTAAGTAATAAATAATAAATTACTTTAAGTTCGCAAGTTCCTGGCTCTGGTATGCGTTGGGAGCCATTATAGATGCGGTGTTGTACAGGATGTAACCTGTATAGCCGAGGCTCTGTGCCTTTGCGGACTGAGTCGCAAGGTTATTCGTATTATGCGCCCAGCCGGGGTCAGATGTCGATACGGAGCCTGCCCTGTATAGAGCCATACCTACATACATCGTGATGCCTGCTTTATTGAGACTCTTCCATGCGGCAAGCCTTTCACTTGACATCGCGGTAACACCAGCCGCACCGTAATTATCCGTCCAGTAAATCTGCGGAGTTATATAATCAACGTAACCGGGCGTTGAAAGCCATGTAGCCACATCAGCGCCGGCTGCCATGCAGTTCTGGATGTTGCCCTGAGGCGCTATGCCGAATACCTTTCCATGATTAGCACAAACGGTATGAACCCTGTTCACCATAGAATTGATATTGGCTGCTCCAAGAGGCGGGAAATAATCATCAAAATGGATGCCGTCTACGGCGTACTTATCAAGGATCTCCGTCACACCAGCTACTATATTGTCGTTAGTCGCAAGCGCGGCATTTCCGCAGATGACACCATTCCTGTAGCCGTAAGGATTTATCCATGCGTGGATCTGCAGGCCGTTCTCATGCGCTATACTCACCATATCAGCAAGCGGATCAAAGCCGGGATTTACACCTAAAAGCATCTGTGCGCTCCACGGATAGATGCTTGACGGATAGATAGCGTCGTTGTGACTTCTTACATGAACGAATATCGCATTCAGTCCTCTTGCTGCCGCAGTCTGGCAGATGGACCTGAATGCAGCATCATAATCCGACTGTCCCTTGCCTCTTAAGAACTGCTGCTGGTCAATGAATGAGAGCCATACGCCCCTCATGTTGTTTGCTGCCTGAGCCTGCTTCTGACTAACACCGAAATTGCCGGTCGTTAATAAAAGCACAGCCACGAGCAGGATACATACGATTTTCTTTGTCATCTTCTTCATATAATCCTCCATTTTTAAACTCATTGCCCGGTCTTCGTGATATCGTTAAGCTTCTAAATTTACTTTGAAGCGATCACTTCTCGTCCCGAACTATAAGGCATCCGTGAATCTCTTAAATGCCTTAAGCCCGTCCTCCGTCTGCTTAAATACTCCGGCATCCTCAAGAACTTTCGAGAAAACCTTCCCTATTTCATCCTGTAATATGCCGTCTATATTAGCATCGTTTATATTAACATAATTAGGAGTAAAATCAAGTACCCATTTCGCATGCTTCGCTATCTCCTCATTTGAAGTGACATCCTTCCCCTCTAAGATATACTCCTTAAGCAGCGTCATCTCCGACTTAAGCCTTGACGGAAGTATCGCAAGCCCCATTACCTCTATAAGCCCGATATTCTCTTTCTTTATATGATGAAGCTCGTCATGCGGATGATAAAGTCCCAGCGGACACTCCTCGGTAGTGATATTATTCCTTAAGGCAAGATCGAACTCATATAGATCTCCCCTCATCCTTGCAATAGGAGTTATCGTATTATGCAGCTCTCCGTCAGTCTCTGCGAATATAAACGCATCCTCGTCCGTATAACCTCTCCATTTATCGAGAATATGGGAAGCAAGGCCTATTATCTTATCCTTATCCCTGCCCCGGAGCCTGATAACTGACAAAGGCCATTTTACTATCCCCGCCTCGATATCCTCATAGCCTTTAGCCGTGAATTTAGATATATAATCAGCCCTCGCCATAGGGAACTCATAATTCCCGCCCTGGAAATGGTCATGTGAAAGTATGGAGCCTCCGACTATAGGCAGGTCGGCATTAGAGCCTACGGTATAATGCGGGAAAAGCGTTATGAAATCAAAGAGCTTCTCAAAGCATGCCCTGTCTATCTTCATGGGGATATGCTTCTTATTAAAGACTATACAATGCTCGTTGTAATAAACATAAGGCGAATACTGCAGGAAGAAATCCTCTCCCGCAAGCTTTATAGGGATGATCCGGTGATTCTCCCTTGCGGGATGGTTCATGCGTCCCCTGTAACCCTCATTCTCCGCGCACAGCTGGCACTTCGGATATGCGGACTGCGGAGCGTTCTTCGCGGCGGCTATAGCCTTCGGATCCTTCTCAGGCTTCGACAGGTTTATCGTGATATCGAGTTCGCCGTAGTCCGTGGCAGTCTTCCACTTCAAGTCTTTCTTTATGCGGTATCTTCTAATATAATCCGTGTTGCATGAGAAATCATAGTACCAGTCCGTAGCCTCCCTTGAAGACTTCTTATAGAACTCGTCAAACTTCGCCCTCACATATGAAGGTCTTGGCACCAGGCAATTCATAAGCTTCGTATCAAAAAGGTCATGTGCTACCTGATTATCCTCCGTCACTCCTCTTATCTGCGCGTCAGAGATAAGCCCCGCAAGTATCTTCTCCAATGCATCTCCCGGATCGGAAAAATCAGGAGCCTTATAGTCCGCCGGCTCCTCATAAGAGTCCATATCCATCACATCGAGTATCAGATTGGTAGAATAAACCCGCTCATCTTCACCGATAAGCCCGGTGTGCAGACCATATTCTACGAGATCCCTCACATAAGAATCAATGCTCCTTATCATATCTTAAGTACCTCCTCCGTGCCGTCCTCCTGCTTTTCTTCTGCTACGAATACTCTTTCATTCTTATCTGATTCAAGCGACTTCGCCGCATCCATCGCTTCCTTCATAAAGGTCCTCTGCGCCCCGGTTTTATTATTCCTTCCCGGAGTCATACGGATATATATGCCGTCGTCAGTCATGATGCGAGCCTTGGTATTATCAGCAAGCTGTATCTGTAATATATGCTTCAAGTCCTCGACAAGATCAGGCGTCTCTATGGGGAATAAAATCTCTACTCTCCTCTCAAGGTTACGAGGCATCCAGTCCGCTGATGCGCAGTATAACTCTTCCTTGCCCTCATTTAAGAACCAGAATATACGGGCGTGCTCTAAATAAGTTCCCACGATGGAGCGGACGGTTATGTTCTCCGATACTCCGGGGATGCCCGTGCGAAGCGAGCAGATACCACGGACTATAAGCTCTATCTTAACTCCGGCATTGGAAGCCTTGTATAACGCCTCGATTATATCTATGTCGCAGAGCGAATTGACCTTAGCGACAATACGGGCTTCCCTGCCATTCTTCGCATGCTCAGTTTCCCGCTCTATCAGATATAAGAATCTGTCCTTAAGCCAGAGAGGCGCAAGCGATAATTTATTCCATGTAGCAGGCTCAGAATAGCCGGACAGCATATTGAATACAGCCGTAGCGTCTTCACCGTAAGGCTCTGCACAGGTTAAGAAGCCGATATCCGTATACTGCTTCGCCGTGGAGTCATTATAATTTCCGGTGCCAAGATGCACGTAACGCCTTAGTCCGTCCTCTTCACGCCTTACGACAAGGGTTATCTTCGAGTGCGTTTTTAACCCTTTCAAGCCGTAGATAACATGACAGCCCGCTTTCTCAAGCATCTTTGCCCAGATTATATTATTCTCCTCGTCAAAGCGCGCCTTAAGCTCGACTAAGACCGTTACCTGCTTGCCGTTCTCCGCCGCCTGCGCTAAAGCCTTTATTATGGGAGAATCGCCCGATACACGGTATAATGTCTGCTTGATAGCAAGGGTGTCCGCATCCTTCGCAGCCTCCTGTATGAAGCGAACTACAGGCGTGAAGGATTCGTAAGGATGCCATAGTAATATGTCATGATCCTTTATCTGATCGAATATAGGCACGTCAGGCTCCATATACTTCGGATACTGCGGCTCGTATTTCTTCTCCTTCAAGTGGTCAAAACCGTTCAAACCATATAGCTTCATAAGGAAGGTAAGATCCAGCGGACCGTTTATAAAGTATAGGTCGTTGTCCTTAACCTTAAGCTCCTCCTCCAATATGGCAAGAAGCCTCTTATCAATGCCCGATTCACATTCAAGTCTTATGGCAACGCCTCTCTGTCTCTTCTTAAGCTGCTTCTCAATCTCTGACAGCAGATCGTCCGCCTCGTCCTCGTCTATCGTGAAGTCAGCATTACGCATGACCCTGAAGGGATGGGCGCATATCACGTTATATGAAAGGAAAAGCCCGCCGATGTTACGCTCTATAATCTCCTCTAACAGAATAACAGAACGCACTCCGTCGCCGCCTCTCGGAAGCTCGACAATACGAGGAAGCACAGAAGGCACCTGAACCATGGCGAACTCGATATCATTCTCCTCGGTGCGCACAAGAGCCCCTATATTTAAGGTCTTATTACGGACGAGCGGGAAAGGTCTTGATGAATCAACCGCCATAGGAGTTAAGACGGGATAGACGTTTTCCTTGAAATACTCGTCAACGAAAGCCTTCTCCTCCTCCGATAAGTCCTCGTGATGCTTCACGAAGCGAAGTCCCTCGTCAAGCAGCTTAGGCAGGAGCATCCTTGAAAAAGTGCTGTACTGCTCCGCTACGAAATCATGCGTGACCTCAGCCAATGCGTTAAGCTGCATCTTCGGCGTCATGCCCGCTATGTCTGGCTTCTTATAGCCCGCATTCTTCATGTCCTTAAGCGATGCGATCCTTATCATGAAGAATTCATCCAGATTGGATGCCGTGATAGCAAGGAACTTAAGTCGTTCAAAAAGCGGAAGCGAAGTATCCCTTGCCTCCTCAAGTATCCTCTCATCGAACTGCATCCATGACAGCTCCCGGTTCATATAGTATTCGGGATTCCTAAGATCGATAACCTTTTCTGCTTTAGAATTTTTCTTCATTGTTCATTACCTTCATAAATATGATGCTAGGGTCAAAAGGTACAAATCCGATTGTGCTTGCACAAATAGGATTTGGAACTTGTGACCCGCCCGTACATGAGGAAGTAGCAATTTGCGTAGCAAATTAGCGGATTCCGAATGGACGGAGCATGGCGGGAGCAGCTTGCTGCGTAGCCATGCGTAAGCATCATAAACAACGCAAAGGGGCTTTTGACCCCGACATCATAAATATATGTAAATAATACCACAGTGAAAGCATGCGGGGTGCATGGAAAAATATATTACATCCCACATGCCGCACCTACTCACTATGTTTTATTACAAGCAATTTAGGCGTAATGCCGAATATTTCCTCAAACGTATCCGTCCTCTCGGAGAAAAGCCCCTTCTCTAAAAGCATCCTGTCCTTTGAAGTAACCTTGATGGTAAGCTCCTTATCCTTAAGCACCGCCGTGATCCCCGTCATGGTCTTATCCACATTCTTCGCAAGCCCGGTAGCGACCCTGAGTATCGCAGTAAGTTTGATTACCGTGATACGATCCTTCGACTCAAACTCAGGATTATTGAAAGCATCATAGCTTATATTATTGGGATAGGAATTCTGCACGATAGTAGCTATCATTATCCTCTCCCTGTGAGACACTCCCATGATCTCGGAGTCCTTTATTATAGCGTGAGAGGTCTCCGCCGGAACGCTCATTGAAACGTATTTGCCGACATTCCGCATGATGCCTGATATATTTAAGAGCGTCCTCTCCCTTGCCCCCATGCCGTGGATCTTCTTAGTCGCATCAAAAATGATAAGTGCGGCATCAGTAAGCTTCGATGTAATAATATCGAAAGAGCCGTACTTTGCGGCTATATTCGCCGCAGAGCTTAGAATATCGTCGCCAAAATCATGTATCGGGCGTATGTAATTCTTCCTGTCAGCGTAATCATAAGCTATGCCGTCAGACAGCGAAACGCCGGGCAGATATAGATCCTTCGCCCCAGTCATATTGATTATCCTGTCAACGAGTATAGCAGACGGAAGAAGCATGGATGCGTTATCCTCCGGTATATGAAGCTTCGCAGCTATCTGATACGGAGCCTTGACCGTAAGAGCCTGCATTATATCCTTATATTCCCTTGCGGTAAGATGTCCTTCCTCCCTGTTCCCATAGGATGTCATTAGGGCTGACATATAATCGTCGATTATGATGATATTCTCGACTGCGATATCGCCAAGGTAGAGCTCCCTGAAATAGTCGATCTCATTATCGACCATCTCTCCGATTATCGTCTCATAATCAGAGTAAACAGGCTCCATGTCGCGAAGCTTGGTCCTGATGCGAAGCGTCCCAAGATGCAGATTAACCGTTGTGACAAGATGTCCCATATCAAAAAGCGTGATCTGCGAAGAACCCCCGCCGATATCGACAAAAGCCGTGCCGGTCTTGATATATCTCTCGAAACCGCTCTTTAACGCCGCACCCTTATATTCAAGGAATCTCTGCTCGGAATTGCTTAAGACTGAAATCCTGATGCCTGTCCTGCGCTCTATCTGGTCAAGCACGGCCTCCGTATTCGCCGTTTCCCTGAAAGCAGAAGTGCCGTAAGCAAGATAATCATTAACCCTGTAGGTATCCATAGCCCTATGGAAGCCCTTCAGGATATCGCATAACTCGTCCATCTTCTCACGTCCTATCATATGATCATGGAAGGTGTCGTTTCCTATGTCTATGCGATGCCTTATGCAGTCTATCTCTTTGATGCCTGTCTTCCCGCCAAGCTCGAATACCTTCATGCACAGCTCATACGAGCCTACATCTATCGCAGCGAATAATTTCTTCATCTATTGCGTATCCCCCAAGTAAACATGACTTCTTGCGTGAGAAATCTGTATTATAATCATTAAAGCTGAATTGTTAAGACGCTCATCAGCTTCCCGATAAAAGATGGTCAACGAACTGACATGCAGTCCTCCCCGACAGCCCGCCGTGCTCTATCTCCCACTGATTAGCCTGCAATAAAAGTTCATCCTCATTAATGTTTATCTTGTTTCTTTTAGCAAGCTCACTCACTATATTTTTATATTCCTTAGGCGTGGGCTTGCCGTAATATATCGTCATACCGAACCTGTGATAGAGCGAGAGCTTCTCCTCTACCGTATCGCTCTCATGTATGTCGTCATTCTCTCCGCGGTCAAGCTTATCCTTAAAGCCCTCATGGATAAGGTGCCGCCTGTTTGAAGTTGCGTAAATAAGGACATTCTCCGGCTTCTTCTCAAGCCCGCCCTCTATGATCGCCTTAAGATATTTATACTCTGTCTCCTGATCTTCAAATGACAGATCGTCCATGTAGATGATGAATCTGTAATTCCTCTCCTTAAGCAGAGCCATAATGTCATTCAAGAACCTGAACTGATGCTTATAAAGCTCGATTATGCGAAGCCCGTCATCATAATAGCGGTTCATTATCCCCTTTATCGATGAAGACTTGCCAGTGCCGGAGTCGCCGTAGAGCAGGCAGTTATTCGCAGGAAGCCCCTTTAAGAAAGCCTCGGTATTGTCGGTGAGCTTCTTCTTTTGAAGTTCATAGCCTACAAGATCTTCGAGATTTATATGAGCGACCCGCTTTACAGGCTCTATCGTGAAGCTGTTTTCCGTGAGGCTCTCATGCACCTTGAAAGCCTTATGAAGCCCGAAAAGCCCTACTCCGTAATCATGATAAAAGGCTTCGACAAGTATCTTCATCTCCGCAGGGCTCGCAGCAAGCGACAGATTATCAGACAGCTCGGTTATGCGGTCGCGTATCCTCTTATTGAACATCTTGCCTTCGTCCGTCATCTTGAAATCAGTAAGCGGAGCGAAGCACTCTATCTTATATTTCCTGTCAAGGTCAAGAAGATCATAGTAAAACATCTGATAAAAAACGCCCATGTCATGTAAGGCGACTTCATTTATTGTCCCCTCGACATGTCCCCTTATCTCACAGGACTTAGAGAAAGCGTTTTCATTATTAGCAAGCAGATAAGTAAGATACATATGCCATAGGTCGCCCGTAAAGCCCATTTCCATGCAAAGTGTCACAAGCCTCCCCGCTGTATCAAAGGCAAGAGAAGTACTCCCCTCGCCGTCAAATAGCGTGATAAGGTCGTCAAGAAGCCTCTGCGATCTGAAATTCCTGTAAAGTATCAGCTCATCGGAAATCATAGGAAATATTATAATACAATTTATAAATTAGTCCAATGGATATTATGATGCTGGGGTCAAAAGCCCCTTTGCGTTGTTTATGATGCTTACGCATGGCTACGCAGCATATGGAAATCATACAAGCAATTAGTTCGAATAAGAATGTGTCAGGACACTAGGCCTTAGCCGTCTTTTCTTTGTACATCTCCTGATCGGCTACGCAAATAAGCTCTTTAAGGGAGCTTCCGGCGCTGGCGTGGGCTATGCCTATGCTTACCGTTACTCTATAGGGAGTGTTGGCTTCATCGTTTAGATTTTCAAGCTCATCTATTATTCCCTGTTTCAAGGCAGATGCAGTATTATTCATATCGGTCGATTCCATAAGGACTACGAACTCATCTCCACCGTATCTTGCTATATTCGCTCTCTTCGGCAAGCTCTTACAGGCCCTCCTTAATGCCTCCGCTATGCGAAGCAATGCCGCATCGCCCTGGATATGCCCATAGGTGTCATTTATCTGCTTGAACTTATTTGCGTCTATCAGAAGCAGATAAAGGTCTTCATCATCAAACCTGTTCTTAAACCATTGCTCATAGTTGTGGTTCAGCTGCTTACGGTTATTGAGGCTTGTGAGCGGATCAAGGGATATCATCTGATCTATCCAGTTCAGATACATGATAAGAGTCTCGATCGACAGAGCGAAGCAAGCAAATGGAAAGGCAGGATAAAGGAACTGTAATATACCCGCTATAGCAGGAAGCACAGGGAATAAAGCCAAAGTTATAAGGAGCTTCCTGGCCGTCGTCCTGTTCTTCTTAAAAGCCCCAATAAGCGCCCTAAGGCATGTGAAAAACACATAAATATAAGACAAAGCATAAAGGGCTAGGAAATAAGGGCCTCTGCGGTAGATGCCGTCTGCGTCGATGTAGAAGAGCATTCCATTAAACAGATTTATAACGAGAAGCGCTCCCATGACCCATACGAGGCATGAACTGTAAAGCGTATTTCTCGGACTCTGCACGAAGGGCGAACCCTGCATATATTCAAAATAAACAAACCACAGGAAACACATCATCGTGGTCGAGAAGAAATAAATTTCTTTTGAAGCAATGAGAGCAAGTCCGCTGTAAGGAATAAGCCCTGTCTCAATCATAACGAAAAACGTATCCGACAAAAAGAAAACCATCTCTGCAACTATGGTCATAGAAAAATTCCTCTGTGCAACCATTCTTGAAATACCGCCCGTCTTATACAGTATAATACCAATCAGGGCTGTCGCCATTAAATTTATCTCTGCATAAAGAATTGCGTATTCCATATCTTTAAGGATAAATAAATCAATAATTTCCTAATATCTTCATATTAACTGTTTCTTCTCTTAGTCCGTGAAGGACATTTCGGACGGAGGCTTCGGATAAGTTTCCTGTGAAATCGACGAAGAAGCGATACTCGCCCGGTCTTGAAGGTATAGGACGGCTCTCAATGTGAGACATATTAACATCATTATAGTAAAAAAGGCTTAACACATGATAAAGAGAGCCGGTCGTATCGGGAATCTCGAAGCATATCGAGACCTTATCTGCGTCCTTTAAGAAAATTTTCTGATTAGTAACTACTATGAATTTCGTTACATTCTTTGATGAATAATTTATTTCTCTTTCAAGCACATCAAGTCCGTACAGCGAAGCGCAGTATTCGGAGCATATCGCAGCCTGATTTGAAAGACCGTCCTCTGCTACCTTCTTCGCCGCAAGAGCCGTATTCTCATAGGTATGCACAACCATTTTTCTGTGCATATCAAGAAAATCCCTGCTCTGCATTATAGCCTGATTATGGGAATAAACATCTGTGATATCATCTAAAGCCCCCCCTTTCAATGCCGCAAGGCAGTGATGTATCTCTATTACCTGCGTGCCTACGATATAGTTCTCGAACTGATTTAAGAGATCATAATTCTCGCTGACAATCCCAGCCGATGAATTCTCAATGGGAAGCACCGCATAATCCGCAAGACCTTCATCTATAAGACTCATAGCGTCCCTAAAAGTCTCCACATGAACCCTGTCGCAATCACGCCCGAAATACCTTATAGCAGCCTCCTCGGAATAAGCCCCCTCAGTTCCCTGATAGACGATGCGTGCCTTATCCGTATCAAGCTTATCCACGCACATGAAGGAAGGACGAGATTTCATTCCCCTTTCCTCCATGATGTCATACTGTCTCTTGCGGGAAATCGACATGATATGATTATAAAGCTCCTCTATTCCCTTGGAATTAAAGTCATTGTGTGTTAAAGCTTTGACCGCCTCAAGCTTTGCTCTCTCTCGACCCTTATCGAGTACATTCATGCCATTGGAAAGCTTATAATCAGCCACTTGCTCTGATACAGACATTCTTTCCTCGTAAAGCTCCACTATCTTCTTGTCTATTTCATCAATCTTATCTCTGCAATCTTTTAAGTCCATAATGCCCTATAAATGATTTCTGTCCGCCCGCTAAGGCAAGGTTGTAATGTATAACTAAAAATTCTTGATTCTTGATTATAGCAGAATATTGAGGGATAATAAAGAATAAGGGACTATTCAATAAATGGGAAAGATAAAAGAATTTTACAAGGTCGTAAGCGTAGACCTTGACGAACTTTATATACCTGACGAGCACTCAGTCAAGGCAAGGAATGAGGTCAAAGGAAAGCTAAATACTTTGAATAACAGGCTTCCTATGGCTACAATAGAGGGAATGCTTGAATACACATGGGAAATCGCTGATAGGATAATATCAGAATACGAAATATCAGGCTCATTAAATGAAAGCCTGTCCTATCTTATCGACCTTTTTGCCGTGATTCAGGGCGAAAGATTGATCTTTGAGCGTGAACAGAATATCTCATATGGCGACTATATCGGAAGCAAGAAAATGGGCAGCATGAGCATTGCACATCTCCATTCCATGCTTGATATCGGGTCGAGTAAAAATCCTGATGATAAGAAAAGTTATACTGACGAATGGATACTCTCTCTCGAAAAAGTCTGGAAGATGATGGCAGGGTACGGCATTCTAGACAACCTCAACATCACAAGGACAGTTATGGTAGACCTCATGTATCTGATGACAACGGCATATTTCCTGCTTAATATATAGAATATTGATTTTTATCGAAAAAACAATATTCGTATCTGACCAGGCTCTCACGAAGTGAGAGGCGTGCTCTGCGGAACGCAGAGTTTCTGAATGCAATTCCGGTTTTGCATTCAGAAAGTCATGATTTCTTGAAATAAATGGTATAGAAAAGAGCCATGTTGTTATAACATGGCTCTTGAATTTATATGATTTATATAAATTACTTATCTAGTCCTTAGCTTAGAACAGTGCTAAATATGCATTAATAGCCTTCTGTGCTTCAGCCCTTTCAGCCTCTCTTGCAGCCTGGATAGCAAGCTGTGACTGCTGGAATGCTGCGATACGGGCAAAGTTAGCTGCCTCTGCGGCTCTGCCTGCCTCTGCTGCTGCCCGTCCCTTTGCTATCTCGCTAGCCTGGAATGCCGCGATACGTGCGAAATTCTCTGCCTCTGCCTTCCTGCCTGCTTCAAGCATAGCCTGTCCCTTTGCTATCTCGCTGGCCTGGAATGCTGCGATACGGGCAAAGTTAGCTGCCTCTGCGGCTCTGCCTGCCTCTGCTGCTGCCCGTCCCTTTGCTATCTCGCTGGCCTGGAATGCTGCGATACGTGCGAAATTCTCTGCCTCTGCCTTCCTGCCTGCTTCAAGCATAGCCTGTCCCTTTGCTATCTCGCTGGCCTGGAATGCCGCGATACGCGCGAAATTCTCTGCCTCTGCCTTCCTGCCTGCCTCAAGTATAGCCTGTCCCTTTGCTATCTCGCCAGCCTGGAATGCCGCAATACGCGCGAAATTCTCTGCCTCTGCCTTCCTGCCTGCCTCAAGCATAGCCTGTCCCTTTGCTATCTCGCCAGCCTGGAACTCTGCAAGCCTCTCCTGATATGCTACATAATCAGCGAGCCTCTTCTCCTGCTCTGCCCTAGCCGCTGCTACCTCTTCAAGCGGTCCTGCGAATACGGGCACAGATGCCAGCATCGTGACAGCCAGCGTGACCAAGATAAGTGATAACTTCTTCATTGTTTCTTCTCCTCCTGAAAATGGATTGGTTTTTGCAAGTGGTTATATTGTAACCCCGTCACGTTTCAAATGTCAACATACATCTGAAAGTAAACATAAGGTTTTAATAAAAACATTTTAGCCCTGGAAATCTTGATTTTCAGAGCCCAAACACAAAAATATTAAATAATTTATGTTAATAAGCTGAAAAAATTAAAATTTTTTAATCATTTATTATCATACTCTGTCTCGCAATATTTACATCTATACGTCGCTGATTTAGCATCCGTCAACACAAAAATCTGATCCAGACCTTGCTCTATGGAAGAAATACACCGTGGATTCTTGCATTTAATTATATTCTTTACCTCCCTAGGAAGTGGCAGCGTGGGCTTCGCTATTATTTCCCCGTCCTTTATCACGTCAATAGTAGCATTGTGGTCAAGGAGGCTTATGATATCGAGATTGAAATTATCTATTGAAGTCTCGACCTTTATAATATCCTTCTTGCCCATCTTATTTGATGAGGCGTTCTGTATTATGGCGACGGAGCAGTCTAGCTTATTAAGCCCCATGTCATTGTAGAGCATCATACCCCGCCCCGGTCTTATATGGTCTATCACGAATCCCTCGTCTATCTTTCCGACGTTGAGTTTATATTTCTGTCTCTCAGCCATATCCGTCCTCCGCTACTATACTTCAATACCAAGCAGCATAAGAATAAGTGCCATCCTTATATACATGCCGTTTAACACCTGCTCGAAATACTTTGCCCTCGGATCCTTATCGACCTCAACCGATATCTCATTCACTCTCGGAAGCGGATGCAGGACTATCATGTCAGATGATGCAAGCTCCATTTTCCTGCTGTCAAGGATATAGTAATCCTTCAGCCTTACGTAATCCTCCTCATTGAAGAAACGCTCCTTCTGCACCCTTGTCATATAAAGCACGTCAAGCTCAGGAAGCGCATCTTCTAAACGGGTCACTTCCTTATAGCTCACGTCGCTTCTTGCGTTGAGCTCTTCTATCATATAATCAGGAAGCTTAAGCTCATCCGGCGAAATAAATACAAAACTGATATCTTCGTATCTGAGAAGAGCCCTTATAAGAGAATGAACTGTACGTCCGAACTTGAGATCGCCGCACATTCCTATCTTCATGGAGCTGAGTTTTCCTTTGGAAGATTTAATAGTCATCAGATCCGTAAGAGTCTGAGTCGGATGCTGATGTCCTCCGTCGCCGGCATTTATCACGGGTATGCCGGAGAACTGTGCCGCAACCATCGGCGCTCCCTCCTTGAAATGCCTCATGGCTGCTATGTCAGCAAAGCAGGACACTACCCTTATCGTGTCGGCCACGCTCTCTCCCTTTGCGGCGGATGAAGATGTCGCATCCGCAAAACCAATAGTCTTACCTCCGAGATGAAGCATTGCCGCCTCGAAGGAAAGCCTTGTCCTCGTGCTAGGTTCGTAGAATAAGGCCGCCAGTATCTTCCCGTCACAGGCATGGGCATATTTATCAGGATCAGCCTTTATCTCCTCCGCTTTTTTCATTAGCTTGTCAAGCTCCTCGACAGATAAGTCAAGCGGTGTCATAAGATGACGCATGGAATCCTCCTGCTATAGCTAAAAACTTTTTTATATGATGCTAGGGTCAAAAGGTACAAATCCGATTGTGCTTGCACAAATAGGATTTGGAACTTGTGACCCGCCCGAACATGAGGAAGTAGCAATTTGCGTAGCAAATTAGCGGATTCCGAATGGACGGAGCATGGCGAG
>JAFTAP010000035.1 GCA_017455525.1 Lachnospiraceae bacterium | reverse complement strand
TAAACGACAAAACTCTTTTCGTTTTGGCGTTTACTGCGTCGGATTTTGGCCGCTGAAAGCGGCATATTTCCTTACAAAATCCGAGCGCATCCGCCGGAGGCTTTATAGTAAGCGAAATTACATATTTCGCTTACTATAATATACGTTCTAATCACACATATTTAAAAATCCGCCACTTGCATATCCGGTATCTTGTCTACCCCCATCAGCTTAAATAACCCGCTGGTCATTTTAGCCTGTAAACCCGGCAGGTCGATACCAATTCGGTTAGCTATGACTAACATATTATAATAACCCTTGCTTGCCTGATTGTCCATAGTGTACATAGCCGCCTGGTTCGCTCAATGACCCCTGTACTCTGCGAACTCCTTTACTATGTCCTCTATCTGAATCCCCTCGGACAGTCTCCTTAACATATATGCGGCGGGGTTCTCCTTTTTCTTAACCCTCTCGAACAGACAGTCAAGATACTTTTCCTCACCATAGCCCCTGCGTATAAGACCGTCCCTTGCGAGCTCCAATATCCGCTTTGCGAGCCCGTATGCCTCGTCCTTATCGACAAAGGATGGCAGCTCCTTCTTTATGAATAAGTGCCTGAGCTCCGTTGCGTTATAACCATGACCGTACATCACCTTATCGTCCTCAAGAAGAGCTGTCAGCTCATGTAGCTTCTCCTTAAGCCCCGTATGAAAAGCCGCCACCGCCATGGCGTCCTTCACAGGCTGGCAGCACACGCTCCTGAATTCTATCGTCCCCCTGTAGGTTAAGTCCTCATGCTTGAAGGATCGCAGATAATCAAGGTCTTCTTTCCTCGGAGTAAGTATCATCTTATGATATTTCCCGTCTGCGTAATATTCTCCCTCGATCTCGTCTTGCGCAAAGTAATCCCTTAAAGGCATGGGCTTGAAGTTCACATATCTGTTTTCTCTTTCAGTGCAATAAATACTCGTAGACTGTATGTAGTCAAGCAACTCGTCCGTGTCCTTGAATATATACTCATAAGGTCCTACATTATGCGGGTTTATCCCATGCGTGGAATTCTCCCAGAGTATATCTCTGTAGCACAGATAGTCCTCCGCTTCCCCCAGCAGCACGGAATTAGAGAAAATCAGCGCCTTAACCGGCTCTAACAGCGAGAACGTATTTATTATCTCCGGAATGTCATCGTATGCCACATCAAGCTGTACCTGTGAAGCACTGGAAAACGTGCCGAACTCCGGGTGCGGATGGAAATACATCGGAAGCATCCTGTATTTGTCATACGAATGAAGATGATGAAACAGCATGCGGTATCTCCCGTTCGGTACAGGCACGTTCTGATTATAGATACGGTAAGGGTTTATTCCCATGCCGGTCAGGGTATAGTTATACTCCGCAAAGCACTCCTGCAGGAATCCGTAATACCTGTAGAACCGCTCCCAAGCCTCTGATATATCTGATACCTTGCCCATTGACAGCTCCAGATTATTATAGGAACAGTCATAAGATAATGAATCGTGCAGAGTCTCATGCTCCGCAAGGCATACATCGTCATTTTCATCATATTTTTCCGGCACGAAAGCGAAATGCTCCATGAAGCGTTCCGTTATTCTGTGTATATTTGCAAAGTCCACGGCTTCCTTATCAAGATTCAGTATGGGAAGCTCTATCTCTATACCGATGTAATTACCCTTGTTCCGCTTTGTAGGAGCTATATACTTATCGTAAAGCAGCGTCCTCAAGGTCTGCTCTACTTCACGGCTTTCGCCCTTCAGCATCTGCATCCCCTTCTTGACGAAGCCCCCTGAGAAGCGCTCCCTGACCTGCCATGCGTATCTGTTCTTTATTTCCGTGAACTTCTCCCTCTGGAATACAAGCGTCTCTTCCGTGCCCTTGCCAAAGTCACGGTAAAAATCCCTCATCTCGTCGATCACCCGCACGGCAGCATCCGCTATCGACTCTGTCTTTCCGTTTTCATTCACGAGATGCACGGTCTTCAGATCAAATCTCGCCGCATTCTTGGTATTCGCTATAGCCTTTATCTGTGCGTTAGCATCGGTGCTCTCAGACTTGCTGCATGCAAGGAAGATGAGGAATAACTGCAGGAAATACACATCCCTTTCATCGATCCCGCCCTCATCAAGTGGATTCAAGTCTATCATGCGAAGCTCTATATGGTCAACCCCGTTATCAATAAGCCCCTGCTGCGAATAAGCCCCCGCAGGCTTCACCCTCACAGGGAAATAAAGCTCCGAAGACGACCTTATAAGCTCTGATTTCACGATATTCTCTATGCTTTCCGTATAAGCCTTTAAGTCCGTGTAATCAAGGAGCGGGGTGAAGAAGTTCCAATAGCCTATATCGGAGCATCTGCTTGAAGCCATGCCGTTATATACGTCGCTCCCGCATTTTCCCTTTTCAAAATAAGAGCTGTCGAGCAGCGGGCTGGCGGCGGAAACCGCCACGATTATCCAGTTATAAAGCTGCGCCATCGAAGCGAGCGAGACATAGAAGCGATCCTTATATTCCTTGAAATCATTTTCTCCGCTCACCTCAAAGTCGGCTTTTAATAATTCGTCGTCAAAAGAATAATTGAAATGTATGCCGGAGAAGGTCATCTTGTACCTGCCATAACGCGTCGCAAGGTATTCCCTGTATTCCGTCTTCTTATGATCCTCGCCTTCAAACCTTGCTATGGGTATGTTCTCCTCGTTAAGTATGTAAGGCGGGTTTGAAAAGGGCCACAGATACTCCCTCTCGTCAAGCTCCCTAAGCCTCTCCTGTATCCTCTTAGTCTGATATTTCAGTTCCTCGTAAGCCTCGCTTGCCGTAGGCTTGGGCGGAGTATTGATCTCGGTCTGGTTCTCGCAGAAATCACGCACTATGTAACGGTCGTCGCCCGGAAAAGGATGCGGCGTCTGCGCCATGAACCCGTCTCCCGTAACTCTTAGCCCTTCCTTCTCAAGCCCTATCATCCCCTCAAAGAGAAGCTTTCTTACCTTTTCATTCTCATAATGCAGCATGACTAATACCTCTAATAAGTGCAGCCGCATCAGTATTCCTTTGTTCAGCGGACATTTACGGCTTCCATGTTCCGCTGCGGATGATCGGAGCCTTTACAGCCCGGAATAAGCAAGATACAGCGCATTTATGCTGCACTCGTCCGGTATGTATTCATTACCGTGGCTCACGCCGGCTCTAAGCTCTCTTCCGTCTTTATATGACATAAGCCTTGTAAAAGGCACGTTTTCCCACAATCCCACCTTCAAGGGCTTTGTCGAGAAATAAATGCTTCTGTCATCATGCCTCTCATATAGCGAATCCTTGTAATTCGTGTGCGCATAAAGCACCTCGCCGTCATATATCAGCAGATTGAGCTTATTCTTAGGAGACAGTTCCGTGACTATGTCCTGTATCACCTCAAATCTCTCATCCTCATCAAGCGCTCCCTGCTTGTCCTTTATCGCCTGATTCATGCCGTCGATCAAATATAGCAATATACGCTCGCTGTCCGTCTCGCCGTCCTGCTCATAGACATATTTATTCAGCGATTCCCCCTCAAATATCGTGCCGTTATGGGCGAGTATCCACTCTCTTGCGCTTAAGTCACAGCCTCTGAAAGGATGCGTGTTGCTTATTTCGTCATAGCCTATGGTCGCAAGCCTAATATGAGCTATCGCATCCTTCGCCCTCACTCTTCCCGACAGAAGGCTCCGTAAATAATCACTCCTGTCAGCCCGCTTATCTTCCTTATCCACGAAGCTGACATTATCGTCATGCAGGAAAATCCCCCAGCCGTTAGGATTCTCCGGAGCATGCGAATAGAACTCCCTAAGCTCCTGACCTATATTAACTTTTCCCCTGCCCGAAAGACCGAAAAGCTCACACATATCTTATTTCCTATTATTTCAGTAGGTTTAATATGCTTATAGAAAGATGATACTACCAGTGATATTTGATGTCAATAAGGATTTAACTAATTTTGATTTTCAGACTCTTCAGATATTCCTTCTGTCCCACTGTTATCCTGAAGCTCTCTATTGATTTTTGGATTGCTTTGTTATGCGTCCAGGCATCAAGCCGGCGCTCTTCTATGAACGGCAGGATCACATCATACTGCTTTGCCAAAGCTGTCGCGAAATACCAGGCAATCACCATGCGCACATAGTATTCATCAGACCTGATTCCGGCAACCATCTGCGGATATTCCGGATCAAAGTCCTCGTCAAGATAATGCTGCATCAGCATCCCTATCCCAAACCTTATCGTATATACTTCGTCTGAACGAAGCCAAAGCTTTATCTGCTCGATCAGTTCCTTTCTATGCTTTTTGAACACTTTCGGTGACATCTGATCACAGGTTGCCCAGTTATTCACAAACGGCAAGAAACGGTTTACTTCCGCCACGCATTCTTCATAATCCTTTATTTCCGAAATCACAAAAGCGTGAAGCTGGTTCTCATCAAAATATCGATGCGGAAGGTCATTCAGAAAAACCTGTATATCACTGCGCTTCACCAGTTCTTTCGCAAATTTTCTAAGTGCCGGCGTCCTAACTCCGATTACGGTATCAGCCGCAACTGTCGGCATCAGCTTGCCTTGAAAATCACGATACTTCTCATCTTGCAGCCGGAATAATTCATCCCTTATTTCATCTATGATCATAAGTTTCCTTGCCATAGAGCTTTGTTCCTTTTGTCACTCTGGTTTTAAGAAACAACCCTTCCGCTGCATTCGTATTTTTTTATCTCCATAAGACACGCTCCTTCTCTACCCTCAATAATCGAGTAGGAGAAATCCCCCTACTCGATTGTAGATAGCCTTCAAGTGCGTATTCAAGCAGGCATGATATGCCCTCTCGTGGTTATCGCTCAAATAAATGCAGACACTTCCCGGCTTAAACTACTTTGAACTAATCCGAAATCGTCCTGTCGCAAGCTACAGAAGCGCTTTCACGCACGCCTCAACCTCCGCCATGTCCGCAGTAGGCTCGAAGCGAGCCACGACATTGCCCTCACGGTCGATGATGAACTTCGTGAAATTCCACTTAATATCCGGCTTCTTGTCCCAATCGGGATCAGTCTCCGCAAACATCTTCTCCAAGGTCTCCTTGAACTGATGCTCCCCGAAGCCCTCGAAGCCCTTCTGGGATTTCAGATATGTGTATACCGGAAGCTCGTTCTCGCCGTTCACGTCCGCCTTCTTCATCTGAGGAAAGGTAGTATTATAGTGCAGCGTGCAGAATTCATGGATTTCATCATCAGTTCCCGGAGCCTGCCCGCCGAACTGATTGCAGGGAATATCAAGAATCTCAAGTCCCTTGTCATGATAATCCTTATACATCTTCTCGATAGGCTCATACTGAGGCGTGAAGCCGCAGCCTGTGGCAGTATTCACTACCATGATCACCTTGCCCTTATAGTCCGCAAGATTTAATTCCTCGCCCTTTCCTGTAGTAACCTTGTAATCGTAAATCATTTCACAGCCCTCCTTTATTTTCCATCTTAATAAGTGCTTTATCCAACAAATACTTTAACTGCAGCAGCTCCTCCTCCGGCAGATCTATGCACCCTCTCATTGCCTGCGGCACCGAAGTCGCCTTTTCCTTAAGGCTCTCTCCCTGCTCCGTAAGAGAAAGGAATAACTTCCGCTCATTGCTCTCAGGTCTGGTACGGTTTATCAAGCCCTGCTTTTCTAGCCGCTTCAAAAGCGGCGCAAGCGTACCAGAATCAAGATGCACCTTCTCGCCAAGCTCGCCCTCCGTCATGCCGCCGAACTCCCAGAGCACCATCATCACCACGTACTGCGTGTACGTCAGGTTAAGCTCCTTAAGCGGTCCCCGATACTGTCTTACCACCTCCTTTGCACAAGCATAAAGAGGAAAGCAAAGCTGGTTCCCAAGCTTTATGCAGTCGTATTTATTCATCGTCCCTTTCTTAGCCATCACATATATTTCCTTGCAAAGTCCGCAGCCGCTTTAAGCTGTGCCTCGTCAGGCTTGCTCTTAACATAGAACGCCTCATCCTCGACATCGATACCCTTTTCCTTAAGTCCCTTCTTAATAAGGTCGATAGAGTGCTTAGAAATCCATGACGTGGAAAAGACGACCGCCTTCTTAACCTTTGATCCGTCAAGCCCTTTCAGATACTCCTTCAAATGGCTGTCGATTCCATAAGCATATAAAGCTCCACCGATGAATAACACATCAGCCGTCTCCGTGATTGAAGCCCCATCCTGATCCACTGATACGGCAGCGACTCCGGCTGCGTCAGCAATAGCCTCCGCGACAGCCTTCGTATTCCCTGACCTTGAATAATATCTTACCGCTATGCTCATACAAAACTCCTTTCATAAACTCTTTATTCGTTGCGCGATATTTGATTGCGTGCAACCAACAGATATAATTATACCCATATCAGGTATATTGTCAAGAAAAAACAAAGATATCAATTCAACAAATATGAAGCTCTTTTATTCTCTCCATCAAACTAGAAGTTACAACTTTTATCATTTATCATCCGCCTTATAAAGATTGAGATTTACAAAGATTCGCCAAAACTCTACCTTTCTAATTCTCTAATTGCAGAAAGTTTGAGTAATGTTAATGCCGTAACTGCAAGAAAAACGCCTGAGCCGAGTATCATAAGAGCTGCTCCCCGTCCCACGCCTCTACCCGTCAAGACTCCGAGACCGTCTGCAGCAATTCCGGAAACTGCGTATGCAATAACATATCCTATCTGCGAGAGAAAGCCTATAAATCCCCATGCTCTGCCCTGAAGCTCATCCGGAATATTCGTCCTTGCAAGATAATCCATTGCATTATTTGCAAGCGGCAGCATAGCAAAGAAAAGAGCTCCGAAAATACAGATCGGTATAATATTTTCAAATAACGACATACCTATCATGAAAACTCCCGCCATAAAGAACGATACCTGCAGCACCTTTACATATCCTCTTTTTATTCCGACGATTCCAAGAAACAGTCCTGATAAAAGCATGCCGCAGGCACAAATAGTCTCTGCAGTGCCTAGCGTTTTCGCATCGGCAAATGATAAGACCATCGGCTCCACAAGTATCTGCATGATCCCCATAAACATCGTAATTGCCGAAGACACCAAAATAAGAAGGAACACACCCTTATGTCCATGAACCGCATCCCAGCCCGCCTTCATGCTTTCTCCAAAAGATTGTTTCTCCTCACTTATCTTGGCAGTAATCCCTTTTCTAACGATTGCTGTTGCCGTTATAGTTACGAAGAATGTACATATGTCAAAAACAAGCAAAAGCGATATCTCGCTCACACCCAACAGAAATCCTGCTATTATGGGAGAAAACAAATACCTTGCGCTTCCCGCCAATGATACAAGCCCGCTTGCTTTTGAGAACTCTTCCTTAGAAAGGATATCCGTTATCGTAGCCCTGTAAGACGGCTCCAAGAGAGATGAAAACACCGCGCTTATGAATCTCCTCTATAAATTATACCCCGCGAGCAATCGCAGCATATATTTAAATCGCTTCCTCTCCTTTAGCAGCCTCATAAGTCTTTCATTGCATACAAGAGCCGTATCGGGCTTTATAGCGCTTTTCGGCAGGTCGGAGTACAGAGCCTCTTCATAATCCGTAATAAAGCCCAGCGCATCCGCTCCTATACCATTAGCTATCCTCTGCCGGTATTCATCAAGCGTCTCACCGTCCGCAAGTCTGTAGCCTAAAAAACCCAGTATCGCTAAATTATCCCTGGCAATGGCTTTAAGCTTTTCTTGATCGCTTAAGCCCTTGAAGCTCCGCTTTTGTATCAGCCTGTTCAGAATAAAGAAAGCCATGATAAAGAAAAGCATTAGAACTACCGGAAGTAATATTATACTAATATTAGTATCCGCTTTCTCATATACCTCATCTGTTTCCTCTATCTCCCCGGTATCAGCTTCTAAAAACACAGGATCGACCGAAGGAACGCTAGGCATTACGGCATCACCCTCATCCCCTCTCCCCCATGCAGTTCCCCTGTAGAATCCGGGAGTAGGCTCAAAAGCCACCCATCCCTTGCCCTCGAAATAAACCTCCGGCCACGCATGAGCCATATCAGAGGTGACAGTATATGTACCCTTCTTATCAATATCAACCCTGTACCCCTGCACATATCTTGCAGGAAGCCCCTCTTCCCTCGCAAGCAGAGCAAAAGCCGTAGCATAATAACTGCAATACCCCTCTCCCGAATCAAGCAGGAAATAATCAAGGTACCCTGATGAATCGCTTACGTAATCCGGTATCTCAGGCGGATTAAGCGAATATTTCATCTTCTGAAAGGAAGCCTCCAGCCTCTTCAGCTTCTCATACTCGCTCCCTGCCCCATCATAGATGGCTTCAAGCCTTGCGCTTAATTCATCGGAAAGCTTTATCTCCTCTGAATAAGTCCCTTTTACATGCTCCTTATACTTTAAGTAGCTGTCATAAGAAATCGTACTGCTCCACCGCAGCTTATCCAAAGCAGCCCCGTCCCTCATAAAATCATAGAAATCCGCACTTTCTGTATTCAGCCTGATAAATCTTTCATTCACGCTGAAATGATACGGATTGTATCGCTTAAATACCAGCGTCCCGCCCCTCTCTGTAAAATTTTCCTTGCCCGAAGTAATATTTACGGAAGTGAGCTTAGACGGTGCAAAAAGATACTTCGACTTGACATCCATGTAATCAATACGGATCTTCTCCTCCCTGTATAAATCCCTATAATCCTCGGAATATGCCCGCATTGCGATCGTCCCCTCAATCGCGTCCATATTCCTTTCTGATATCAGGCTATCATCAATCTGCTTCCACCCATGTCCGTCAAAGCTGTCCGATACAATGCCCGCAAGATACAAAGGCGCCTCAATATCTGAATCAGTATTAACGGACAGCACATCTCTGCTTATATTCTCCAAGCCCGAAAGAAGCCGTCCGTCCTCTGAAAAGCCAACTATCCCATCCTCTCCTGCGCCGAAGCCAAAGCTTATCCTGTCCGCTGCGGCAAGCGCTCCCTCATAGATATCGATAAACAGCTTCCAGTCATAAGGCCGCTCCGGGTAGCGAATAAAAGCCGCAATGATCACGATGGAAGCAATAAAAGGGGCAGCGCAGACCATGTGCGTCTTTTCATCAGTAAAGCCGTCTCTCCTCCATCGGATATGCACCTCATCAGCGGCAGATACGATAATAAGGAATATCGCAAAGAAAACACTCAAGCCAGGATAAGCTATGATTCCAAATAAAGTAAGTCCCAGCATCACAAAAGCCAGTAAGGACACTCCGATCCTTACATAAGAAAAGCGAGCCATAAGGCTTCCCGCTATGTATGAGAAAAAAGCTATAAGCATCACAGGCATTAGCCAGTGATAATCCTCTGCATGGATCAGCTCATGTGCCCGCACCAAGGCAAGATATATCCCTGCAATGCTCGCAAGCATGATGCCTATGAGCATCAGCCTCTCCTTAAGTCTTAAATGCGCAAGTATCGTCAGCACAAGGGTTACTGCAGTCGTCACGGCATAAATTAAAGCGGCGGGAGCCTCCATGCCGGTCAGCCCGTTGTAATACGATATGGCAGTCAGCGCAAGCGGCGCGATATATAAGTAATCAAATAAAAAAGCTGTCATTGCATAAAAACACTTCTGTCCCCGGCATAATCGTTACCTATAAAAGCCCCTCAAGGTTTCCCTCTGTCGGCACCTTATAAAGCTTGGTATGCGGTCCGACGCTCACCTCAGGCTCCAATCCCTCTGTATCCCCCGCATCATCATTCCCCACATGATAAATAATAACATCAGTATTGCCCCTGTTGAGCCAGCCTGCAAGCTCCATGGCTCCATCGTCAGCATCCGGCGTCACCATGAAGACAATTTTATTTTCTCCTATGCCCGCATAGCCCATAAACGCCGCATACATCAAAGCACTGTCAAGGTCTGGATCAAATACCTCAGAAGCCATGCTCCTGTAAAATCTGTCAAAGGAATCCGCCGAGTCCACGGCATGCTCCTCAACCCCTGACTTATAGCAATACGCAGATACATGTATGTTCTTATTCATAAAAAATAAAGCAAGGGCTATCGCAGCTTCAAGTATCCTGTTCTCTACCGGAAGATAGACCGCCTGCTCGTTATCTTTACGCCTCGTGTCGATTATGATCCCCACGCCGTCCTTCTCCTCGCCGGCATAGTTCCTTACATAAAGCTTCCCCGTCCTCGCAGACTGCTTCCAGTTTATCTGCCTGACATCATCGCCACGCATATATTCCCTCACCGTCACATCGGGATACTGCATGCTATCAGACGATTCCCTGCTTGACAGCACCTCTGCATCAGCGCTTTTAAGCGAAGCAAGCTTTATTATATCGGGAACAACGGTAGCCCTTAAAGGCTCTCCGTTATTGTAGGTTATCTGAAACAGACACAGAAAATCGCGTATCGTCACCGATTTTATTCCCACATAGTACTCGCCCCTGTACCTGCATATAAGCCCCGTCTCTTTTCTTATCTTAGTGTGTGGCAGAAGCTCGTATTCAATATCATCGCTTAATCCGTCTATCTCCGAGAAATCAGAATAGAAATTAACCCTCACTCCGGCAAAAGCGAAGAAATCCTCATTCTGCAAGGTGAAATAAAAAGGCACTACATGATTGCTGACTATCTCCGGGCATTCAAACCGCTGATAAATCTTAAATCTTAAAAGAACAAGCAGCAGATAAATAAGCGAAACTACAGGGATCAAAGAAACGACGGTAAAGAAGCCATAGCTCACCGTCCCGCCGTAGAAGCTTATGCATACGACCGATGTGATCCATAAGACGACCAGAATTATCCTGTTCCTTCGCATGCACTACTCCATAGGAACCTTTGCCTTCAGCACGAGCCCCCGTATTAGCGTGTCAATATCCGCCTTTCTTATCTTCGCCTCGGAAGTAAGAGAAAGCCTGTGGTGCAGGACATTCACGCATACTGTCTTTACGTCATCGGGCTTCACGAAATCCCTTCCCTTAAGAAACGCCCTCGCCCTTGAAGCCTTCGCAAGCAAAATGGTAGCCCTCGGACTTGCCCCCATGATAAAGCTTTCTTCGCTTCGGGTAAGCGCCGTTATTTCCTGAATATATTCAAGAACCCCATCGCTTATATGCACGCTTTCTACCTTCCGCTTCATCTGCATGATATCTTCCACAGAGCAGACAGGGGTGATATTATCTGTAGTTTTATTATTTAAGGAATTCCTTGTAAGGCTTACCTCCGACTCCTTTGAGGGGTAACCGATGGAAAGTCTCATCATGAAACGGTCAAGCTGTGCCTCAGGCAAGGGATACGTGCCCAGAAACTCAACAGGATTCTGCGTTGCCATGACCATGAAAAGCTCAGGAAGCTCATGCACTCTGTCGTCCACCGTAACCTGCCTCTCCGCCATAGCTTCAAGAAGGCTCGCCTGCGTCTTTGGCGAAGTACGGTTTATCTCATCTGCAAGCAGAATATTGTGCATCACTGCGCCGCTCCGGTACTCGAACTCTCCCGTCTTCGCATTATAAATGCTGATTCCCGTGACATCAGAGGGAAGCGTGTCAGGCGTGAACTGTATCCGTCCAAAATCAGTGCCTATGGATTCAGCGATCACCCTCGCAAGCGTAGTCTTACCGACTCCAGGCACATCCTCTAAGAGCACATGCCCTCCCGCAAGAAGACAGGTCAGCACGTCATCAACCACATCCCCCTTACCGATGAAATATTCATTTATCTGCTCTCTTAATCTCTCAAGCATACTTTATCTGTATCAAAGCAAATTTATTACTTCATTTTTAGCCCATCCTTAAAGGCCTCGCCTACTCTTCCGCTTACCTTATAGTATCCATGCGTATACGGATCAAAGGCTATCGCCTGAAGTGAATCAATATCCACTTTTCCGTCCCTTATGTTAGCTTCTTCCACAGATGTTCTTAAAACCCTCCCGATAACACCCAGTCCGGTCTCATCGCTCTGATATTCTATGAATTCGCACTCCATAGCGATAGGGAATTCATTGATGACGGGCGCATCTACCAATTCAGATTTTGTATAAGTCATGCCGCTCTTTGCAAACTTATCTTTTTCGGTGTTCCCACTTACCACACCAAAAAAATCCGCTTCTCTCACATGCTTTGCATCAGCGATATGAATCACGAAGCCTTTTCTCGTCTTGATGTTTTCAACGGTCTTGTGAGTCTCCGTAAGGTTAAGGGCAACCTTGTCCCGATCCAGCATGGTCCCCCATGCCGCATTCATCACATCCACGCTGCCATCCTCGTTAAATGTCGATATCATAAGCACCGGCATCGGAAAAATCGCTTCTGTTGTCTTGATCTCCTGTTTCATTGCATTGCCTCCTTTATATGACCTTGGATTTATACTAATGTACATTGTACAAGTACCGACATAAATTTCAAGTACCTACCTCTATATGATCTCTTAGCATCCTTATTTTCCGTGAAATTTTTCTGAGTCAGCTCACGTGTGTGTACAGAGCCGACCGGGTGGGGCCGGGTATGAATCATACAGGGGCCAGCCGCCAAGACCGCCGCCCCCTCTTGCGTTTCATCAGCTCCAGGCACATTTCACCGCCCTGGGAAAAGCCTGCCAGTATGATCCCGTGTCCGTCGTTCTTATTGTCCAAATACCAGCGGAAAGCAGCAGAAACATCGGCATAAGCTACATCCCTGGCTTTTTCCCGCTGATCCTCGGAAAGAGTGTAAGCATTGATGGACATCTGCCTGTAATAGGGAGAATATATCCTGCCCGTTTCATCAAAAATCCCTTTTTCCATATCCAATGCATTAACGAACATGCTTCTTAGCTTATCATTGAGGTCAAAAGAATTTGTCTCGCTTCGTGTATCTACCGTCGGGCAGATCAGGAAAACATCAACCATTCATATGATTTGAGAAAAGAGCCACCCTCTTTCCCTCAAGCATCGGAAAGTACTCGTCAAACTGCTCGTCTCCGTGAACAATATCTTTCTCCTTTTTTACGCGGTCACTTTCTCCCACCGCCTCTGTTTTACCTGTCAATAGTCTTAAAACCTCATCAGGTGCTTTATCCTGCAGACCATCCGGATCGGAAAGTCCATCGATGCTCTTTGTATCCCAAGTGAATTTTCCGGCAGTTTCTCCTTCAAAAGTAAAATATGTATCCGGTTCGCACAGGTAAACAGGATAGCGGCTGTACCAGTCAGGAAAACATTCTGACATATATTTTTCTGCAATGGCATAAGCCTCGCAGTCTTCGCCATCTCCAATGGCACTTATCTGTACGCCACCTCCCGGCTGTCCGCTCCTGCTCTTCGACGGCGTAGAATGTATAATGACGACACTTCCGTCATCGCAGGTTCCGAGTGAGATCCATACATGCCCGTTTATGCTCATGATATCTCCGGGCTTCATTTCATATCCGTTTATTCCATCGGGACTCATGATATCCTGCGTCCATTCCCCAAAGCCCTTCTCTGCCAGACGTTTTGCAAATCCTGTAGAACCGCCTACATAGCCCTCCTGTCCGTTCTCTGTCTCAAAGGTATTATAAAGTGCCCATCCCAAATATCCGGAGCAGTCAAGTCCGGCGTAATAATACTCATTATATCCACCGTAAGGATAGTAGCTGTGCTTCGGATCTGCCTGATCCTCGTCTCCATCTTTTTCCTTATATGTATAATCAGCATCATTTGCTTCAAAAAATCTGACCCAGTCAGTGGAAACACCTATCGTCCTTGCCTGCACCGCGCTTCCTGCATCCTGCCAGTCCCAGCCTCCGCCATAAATATAAAGTGTAGTGCCACATGTCATAAGCGCAGTCTTTAGGAAATTGGTCAGAGTATGTTCTCCGGGTGTTCCTGCAACGATTGGTGTATATTCGGTTTCATCTGCCTTGATTTCCTCTGCATCCGTAACGATTCCATCCTGGACGGTGATGGTATATTTATATCCTTCCTTCAGCGTGTTCTGGATAGGATAATCGTAATTTCCCTCTTCATCCTTCGTACCGTTTGAAATCATATATGTCACTTCTTTTCCGTTAACCTCAAACCGGTAAAGGAAGTCGTCCCTATTATCCTTATTTGTCTCTTCATTTCCATAATCCTTCACGCCAAGATATGCTGCCACTGCCGTTTCGACTTTTGAGCTTCCATCCCCGCAACCCGTCATCATACTTATTCCAAGCAGAGTGATTGCTATGATCGCCACTGCCAACTTATTCCCTGATACCATTTTCATCCTCCCATATATTTTGGTTATTTAACCTGTCTACTTTAAATATCATATCATACCCGAAGGTGCTTTTTTCGTTCTGCGCAGATCGTTGCGATAAACTCTCTTACAAAAGCGTTGATCCAAAAATAGCTTCGGGTTTTACTGCCGATTCCCTCGGCCAGGCTTCCCTGCTGTCTGGCAAGGATTCCATAGCTTTGATTGCACCTAAAACATATGATTTCGATATATTCACCGGATACAGCAATAAAATCACTCTCCTACTATAGTCGTCCTGACAAGATCCCTTGCCACGCTTTCGTCAAGTTCGATCGCTTCTCGCACTTTGCCATCCTCTCCGATCAGTATTCCCGTAGTCAGGTCTTCATCAAAATAATATCCATACGATTTATTATCATTTACGATTATCTTCTCATAATCTCTGCCATCATCTGTTTTTGCATCCTCGGTAGTATACATTCCATACTCGTAATTTCCCAGTTCATAAATGATAAAGATCACATCCCCCTCTTCATTTCTAAAAATCGCAAGCTCCATATCGTTTTCGGGATCATGATTAACATACAGTCCACCCATATATGTCAGCGTATCCTGTACTGCCTGCGCCGATGCTTCAGGATCTATACTCTCATCAGCCACATCACCGCCCACAGGAACGAATATCACCTCGATGACATCCTCATAATCCTCAAAATCTTCCGTCTCCTCGACAATCATCTCACCTGCGGCTTCATCAATATAGGCTTTCCAAAGTATCGTATGATTTGCATAATAGAGCTTTCCGTTCTTCGCACTTAGCGGATATGCGGTTCCTCCGCTTGTTACATAGCCATACTCCTTGATACTCCCATCCTTATCAAAACCGTATACCCAGGCCTCAGTAGACGTTTTCTGTCCTTCAAGATTATCGAAACAGAATTCCGGTGATGCTACAAGCAGAGCATCATTATCTTTATCCATATCCGCAAAAGCATAATAGTAATCGGCCGGAATCGTGCTGATGATACTCTCATATGATGCCAGATCAGCCTCATACGGAGGTGTCACATAGGCTTCCACTGTAGTTTCCACTGTTTCATCAGATGTACTTTCAGTTTTGTTTGTGGTACCTGCCTGTTCGGCGTTCCCACAGCCTGCAAGAAGCATTGCCGTAACACCCATTGCAATAAGAACTGTATAAATTCTGCTTTTCATGCGTATCCTCCTTTATTTTTCCTTGTTAAGCTCTATACTCATGCCATCATAATCAAGATAGATGGTATCGCCCTCTATTGAAAAATCATATTTAAAACTACCGTCTGATGCCATGATATAATTTGATCCCCATATGATATCTATGTCGTCCTGAATGCTCAAAACTCCGTTATGGTCATCTTTAAGCACCAGTTTCTCGACTTCTCCCGTATAGGTTCCGGGATAATAGTCATACATTTTTTGCGGCTCAAAATTGTCATAAGTGATAGAGCCGATGATCCCGGACAGGGTATCGCTGACCGCCATATCCATATCGTCATCACCACTCATATGGCTCACGAGCTCAAACATCAGCACGCCACCGTTATACTCGCCTGCGATAACAGTCTCCGCAAGCTGCGACCCGGCATCTTCAGTATACAGTTCCCTCCAGTAGCCCCATTTGTCGTCTGTTCCCGGAAAAAATCCTTCCCTACTTATGGCTTCCTGATCTCCCCATGCAGATGTCAGATCATATAATGCTTCCTCCGGCTGTTTATCCGGTATGTAGCTTACGATCACCATATTTATACCGGCGGATTCTCCGAGGTATACGAAACTGGCCGAGTGATCATCTATCTCAGCCTCCTCAACCGTCAGGGCATTATAACGAAGCTGGTATCCATCAAGGCTCATATAGGTCATTTCCTCATGTCCATCCGGCATATCTGTTACCGATTCACCCACTGAAGCATTATCCTCCTGCACTGCCTCGGACGATGTATCCTGAACACCAGCAGTATCGCCCGTTTCTGCGTTCCCGCAACCTGCAAGAAGCACTGTGGTAATGCACATTACTCCAAATTTTGCAAATATTTTCTTCATATTCTTTTCCTCCTTCGCATACAATCGCTGCGTTACTGATAACCCTCCAACTTCATGCCGCATCATCCATCTCCTTCTCAGGCTCTATGTACTGCTCATCCATGTTCTTTCCTTTCCTATGCTCTAAAAAACTGCCATTCCGCAATTATCCCACTGCCCGTCCATCAAATGTCCAACATTTATATTACTATATATCCTAAACTCTCCACAAATTATACTCGGAGTCTGCTGACTCTGGTTTTGATTTTGCCCTCTGTCAGATCAAGGCAATTCAGTATCTGACGTTGCTTTTTGGTCATAGCATACATCGGCATCCAAGAACCATCTCGCTTC
>JAFTAP010000034.1 GCA_017455525.1 Lachnospiraceae bacterium | reverse complement strand
TCGCCATGCTCCGTCCATTCGGAATCCGCTAATTTGCTACGCAAATTGCTACTTCCTCATGTTCGGGCGGGTCACAAGTTCCAAATCCTATTTGTGCAAGCACAATCGGATTTGTACCTTTTGACCCTAGCATCATAATAATAGCATTTTTTTGAACAAAATCAAGAGAAATATTGACCAAGAGTCATTTTTGTGCAATAATACCCAAGGCAATATAGAGTTTACATATTAAATGTAATGTAAAGAAGGATATAAATACAGTTAATCGTCATAAGGAATCCGCCGCAAGCGGTATCCCTTATGGCAAAGATTGGAGATAATGGATATGAAACGGTATCACAAGCAGTGCCTGATAATGATTCTTATAGCCGCCTTATCTGCAGGAGGCATTTATTGCTCCGGCTTTACCGGAAAGACCGAGGCTATGGCGGAGGAATATAAGAATACGGAGCAGGATGAGGCCATTGAGAATATAGTCGAGACCGTAGCCGGAGTGAGGAGCACAGGGGAAGAGGGCTACGATAAGGAAGAGACGGTATATGTAATAGCAGACGCAGAAGGCAATGCCAATGAGATAATCGCAAGCGAGTGGCTGAAGAACCTCGAAGGAAGCGATAAGATAGAGGATATTTCAAGCCTTAAGGATATCGTTAACGTGAAGGGTTATGAGGAATATAAGGCAGGCAATGATAATTCCCTTACCTGGGACGCCAAGGGAAATGATATTTATTATCAGGGAACTCCTACTACGGAGTCTCCGGTCGGCGTGAAGGTAAGCTATAAGCTTGACGGCAAGAAGGTCACTCCTGATGAGATAAAGGGAAAGAGCGGTAAGGTAGAGATACGCTTTGATTATGAGAATAATACCGATGAGGTCATAGAGGTAGGTGACGAGGAGGAGCACGTTAATATTCCTTTCACGATGCTCACCGGAGTAATAATGCCCAACGATACCTTCTCGAATGTAGAGGTAGAGAATGGAAGGCTTATATCGGAAGGAAATAATGCGATAGTCATAGGCTATGCATTCCCGGGGCTTTATGAGTCACTGAAATATGATGAATTCAAGGATAACCTTGACGAGGATCAGAGGGAGAAGGCCGAGGATCTTGATATATCCGATCATGTCGTGATAACGGCTGACGCCAAGGATTTCGAGCTTAATTCGACTCTTACGGTTGCGCTTCCTGATGTGCTTGAAGAGGTTTCATTCACGGATAATATAGATACCGATGAAGTGAAGGACGACATGGACGAGCTGGCGGATGCCTCTCAGGAGCTTATAGACGGCACGGATGATCTGCTTGACGGCGTGAATGATCTTAAAGACGGGACGGATGAGCTTAAGGACGGTACCAGCGAGCTTAAGGACGGAACCCGTGATCTTAAGGACGGTACCGAGGATATGGTTGACGGTACGAAGGAGCTCATGGACGGCGCATGGGACATGAAAGAGGGAGCGTGCGAGGCCTATGGCGGTACGAAGAAGCTGTATGATGGAACCAAGGAATTAAAGAGCGGCGCAGGAGAAGCTTATGAAGGCTCAGAAGACTTGAAAGATGGGATAAGCACTGCTTATAAGGGTTCACAGACCTTGTATGGCGGTATAGGATCCGCTTATGCAGGGTCGGTTTCTCTGAATAAAGGAATAAACTCAGCCTATGCAGGATCCGTGTCTTTAAATCAGGGCGTAAATACTTTTGCTACTCTGATCACTTCTAAATCAGGAGAGATACAGCTGTTGCAGACATTGGCTGATACGCTTTCGGCTCATATGAATTCTTCTACGGCGTCTTATGACGGAAACCTTGCAAATTCTTCATTCGGAAGGATGTTTGAGACTCAGCAGGTATTGGAAGAAAATCTTTACGCTATGGATATCGCCAATGAGAATGCTATGCAAAGCGTAAGCATGCTGTCTTTGGCGGTAAATTCGTCAGATGAAGATGATCATGAGGATAAGCTAAAGACAGATATAGAAGAAAAAATAGAAGAAATCCGGTCATCTCTTAAGAGCGCGGCGTATACAGCTGAGACTGCATCGGTGGCTGCTTCGGATTTAGAGGATATGATAAGAGGGATCAGTGGTTCGCTTGATGAGGAACGGGAGGGACTCATTTTGGAGCTTGAAGAATTGGAGAAGAGCAATCCGGATAATGAAGATCATGAGTGGGAGCCTGACAGTATAGGGGATGATTCATCTGACGGTTCAGATGAGACCGATGATGATGTTTCTGATGTCGATGACAGCGAGGAATCGGTTTCTGATGATGCAGAAAAGGATGAAGAAGATGATGACGAGGAGGACGAAGAAGAAAGAGGAAAAAGCGAAGAAGAGATAAGGGAATATTATAAAGAGAAATTCAGGGAATTTTATGATGAAGAGATAGAGAAGTACAAAGAATACTACAGGGAATATTATAGGATCGCATCACGTATAGAGGCGATAGATTCACTTAAGGATGAGTTGGAAGGCAAGCTTGATGCCATAGAGGATTCTGCGGTATCTATGAATGAAGCAGCTTCAATGCTTAGCAGTGCTGAAGATGGCATTAGCGAGCTTACGGCTGCAGATCTGATAAAGGATGATGAGGACAGAACAGAATCATTTGCTGACAGTCTTAATGACAGCGTGGTAAGCGCGAATCAGGCAAATAGGGAGGCGGCTGAGTCTATACGTGTTGTGGTGGAGCAGCTTCAGGATATGAAGCTTCTGAACGTGGCATATAATGCGGCAGCGTCATCGGAAATGACTTCATATATGCAGATGCTCGAAATGGATGACGAGACCTTGGCGAAGACGCTTCTTGCTATGGATTCTGAGACTTTGAACAGCACTATATCCGGATTGCTGGGTTTTGCGCAACAATATCCTGCTTATGCAGAGATAATACAGGGGAAATTAGAATCCGTGCTGGGAACGATGAGTTCGTCGGAACTTTCTAAATTGGCATCAAAGCTGGATTCGCCCATACTTAGCGGATTATTGGCAAGTATAGATGATAAGATCCTGGCTGAAAAGGTAGCTGAAGGCGTAGATCAGCTGGCTACGACTTTGACATCGGATGAAACTAAGGCTAGTCTTGCGAAGCTTACTGCCGGAGCAGGTGCGCTTGAAACAGGACTTGGTATTATCAACGTGGGTTCTGAGAGCCTTAAGGATGGGCTGGGTACTATACGCAGCGGCTCGAAAGATCTAAGAGACGGACTTGGCACGATAAATAAAGGTTCCGCTAAATTAAAGAACGGGCTCTCAGAGCTTTATGACGGGACTGAGGAGTTAAAAGATGGAGCACATGATCTGAGGGACGGCATGAGCGAGCTTTCTAATGGCGGTGTGGAGCTTTATGACGGGACCGTGGATCTGCATGATGGGGCTATAGACCTTGATGATGGTGCTGGTGACTTAAATGACGGCGCGCAGGATCTTGACGACGGCGTAGAAGAGCTTAATGACGGAGTTGACGAGCTTGTGGACGGTGCGGAGGAGCTGCACGACGGCATGATTGAGTTTAATGACGAAGGCATACAGAAGCTCATTGACCTCTTCGGCGATAATGTCACGGACATGCTTGACAGGCTCGACGCCATACAGAAGACAGGCTCGGGATATCAGTCCTTCTCCGGTAAGCGTGACGACATGGAGGGCTCGGTCAAGTTTATCTTAAAGACCGGTGAGATAAAAGCAGAGGATTAAGAGCAGATAAGATAATAAGATTAAAGAAGGCGATAACCATTCGACGGATATCGTCTTCTTTTTTTTATAATAAGAAATATGGGTTAGTGTAAAATATTAGTTGGTTAAGAAATCTATCAATGATATATATAGATAAATAAAGGGAAGAAGGAGGTCCCCTCTTCCCAATCAGACAGATTTTCCTTATGATTTATTGTTGGAAGAAAAAGCAAAGGAGATCTGC
>JAFTAP010000033.1 GCA_017455525.1 Lachnospiraceae bacterium | reverse complement strand
TCTCGCCATGCTCCGTCCATTCGGAATCCGCTAATTTGCTACGCAAATTGCTACTTCCTCATGTTCGGGCGGGTCACAAGTTCCAAATCCTATTTGTGCAAGCACAATCGGATTTGTACCTTTTGACCCTAGCATCATATTTATTTTTTCTTGAATTTAAATTCCGTTAGAGAGATAATTATTCTATCTGTAAATCATGTCCCCCGGTCATATCAATAAGGCCGGGAAGAAAGGAGTAGGTATGTTCAAGTCTTATGTAGCATCCAGTACGGCTGCTGACGCTAAGTCTGCGGGCAAAGAGGCGGCGGCAGGAGTAAAGAATCCTGACCTTAAGGCGGCTTTCGTCTATGCAAGCTGTGACTACGATGTGAAAGCTGTCATCAGTGGGATCAGGGAAGAGCTCGGCAGCGTGCCTGTGTTCGGCAACACGAGCTTCACGGGGGTGATAACGCCTGAGGGTTATATCGGTGGTGACAAGCCGTTCGTAGGAATACTGGCTTTTGCAGATCCGGAACTTACTGTGGGGGTAGCATCCGGAGCTAAATCAGGAGACAGTATCGAGAGAGGAAAAGAGATTGCGAAGAACGCAATGAAAGCGGCAGGCAAGGACTGTGCACCGGATTACTTCTATATGGCGGCGTCTCCTGCGGAGGAGGAATTCTACCTTGAAGGTATATCTTCCATAATAGGTCGTGTGCCTTTCTTCGGCGGCTCTGCTGCGGATAATTCTATCGAGGGTAAGTGGCAGCTTTATGCTGATGATGATATGTTTGCTGACGGATGCCTGGCAGCATTCTTCTATGGCGGACCTAAGATGGCTAATCTCTTCACCGGCGCTTATCGTGAGACCGATGATTTCGGCGTTATAACGAAGATTTCAGGAAACCGCACCCTTGTAGAGATTGACGGCGAGCCTGCTACTAAGAAATATGCCGCATGGCGCGGGCTTGATATGGACGCTGTCACGGGAGGAAACCTTCTTGCTACGACGATCACGTCTCCTCTTGGAATAAAGGACAGGCTTGGCAAGCTTATAGCGATACGCCATCCCATGAACGGCAATGACGATTTCTCGATGAATATAGGAAACAATCTTGCCGAGAAGACTACCGTGATCCGCATGGAGGCTACGGTTGACGAGCTTATTAATTCTACGGGAGATACCTTGAAGAAGCTGATAAGCTCTATGCCCGGCAAGCCTGTGGCTTTCCATCTTGTGCATTGCGGCGGCAGACGCGCAGGCATAGACAGCAGGATAGGAGAGGTTGCGGAGCAGATAAAGGCAGCAGCAGGAGACGTACCGTTCATCACGGAGTTCACATTTGGCGAGTACGGCTTTGAGAGGGACGGAAATAATACCTGCGGCGGACTTATGCTTTCATTCACGGGCTTCTACGAGTAATGTGTTCAGAATGAGTGTATTTATGTCGCTATGATGATTATGCATGGCTGATCAGCGAGAGCAAGCTGCTTGAACCATGCTGCGAATATTAGATAATTTATAAAGGAGACAGACATATTATGAAAATGCTTATAAACGGCGCTGCCGTAGATGCGTCAAACGGAGCTACTATCGATGTCATCAATCCTGCGAACGGTTCAGTGGTGGATACTGTCCCGTCTGCAACCAAAGAGGACGTTGACAAGGCTGTAGCCTGCGCAAAGGAAGCTCAGAAGGAATGGGCAAAGATTCCTGTATATCAGAGAGTCGAGATAATGTATAAGTTCATAGAGCTTGTCGAGAGGGATAAGGAAGACCTTGCCCGCACGCTTTCCGATGAGACAGGAAAGCCTATCACGGAGGCTCGCGCGGAGATAGGGAATATCCCGATCGCATTCAAGGCTTTCTCGGAAAGGGCGAAGCATTTCTATGGTGCTACGATACCGGAGGGTATGGAAGCCGGACAGGACAACACGGTGCTTATCGTTAAGAAGGAGCCGCTGGGAGTCGTGGCTGCGGTTATTCCTTTCAACTTCCCCTGTGACCTCTTTGACCAGAAGGTCGCTCCGGCTCTGCTTACAGGGAATGCCTGCATCGTGAAGCCGTCTACCGATAACCCGCTCACGCTCTGCAAGCTTACGCATCTGATGGATGAGGCTGGCGTGACGAAGGGTGCTATCGAGATAGTCACGGGACCCGGCGGAGTAGTAGGAAATGCTCTAACGAGCAACCCTGACGTGCATCTCGTGACTCTTACCGGATCTACCGAGGTAGGTATCGAGACGGCTAAGGTATGTGCAGAGAATCTGACCCATGTAGCGCTTGAATTAGGCGGAAACGACGCATTCATAGTGCTTGAGGACGGTGACGTGGATCTTGCGACCGATGAGCTCCTGTGGGGACGTATGTATAACACAGGACAGGTATGCTGCGCTTCCAAGAGATTCCTTATTCATCGTTCAAGAGTTGATGAGTTCACGAAGAAGGCTATTGACAAGATAAGCGCTATCAAGCGCGGCAAGCCCTCTGATGAGAGCGCGGAGATTGGATGCCTTATCAGCGAGAAGGCAGCTATAAAGGTCGAGGAGCAGGTGAATAAGACCGTCGAGCAGGGCGGCAAGATCCTTCTCGGCGGCAAGCGTGACGGCGCATTCTACGACCCTACGGTCATTGGCGATGTGCCGAAGACGGCTGACGTGGCTAAGGATATGGAGATATTCGGACCTGTCGTGCCCATCATTGCTTTTGATACCGAGGAAGAGGCAATAGAGATAGCGAATGCTTCCAAGTTCGGGCTCTGCGGCTGTGTATTCACGAAGGACATGAAGACGGCTGCAAGAGTTGCCAATGCGCTTGAATGCGGCGGCGCAGTCGTTAACGGCGCAAGCTTCTTCAGAAGCTTTGAGATGCCTTTCGGCGGCTACAAGGCTTCGGGCATAGGCACTGAGGGAGTATTCAGCACCTTCAACGAGATGACGCACACGAAGAGCATAGTATTGAAAAACATACTGTAATTAAGCAAAACATATGTAATCAGCAGAACCCGCACTGTCGGAAGCTTTGGCAGCATGCGGGTTTTGCTTTTGAATTAGTCGGAAATTTATAATTGACATATTAATAATCCATAATTATCATATAATTATGAGTTCTATAAAATTTGAGTGGGATGATAATAAGAATAAAACGAATAAGGAAAAGCACGGGATTTCGTTTGAGGAAGCTGAGACAGTGTTTTATGATGAAAACGCATTAGTCAGAGATGATCCCGATCATTCAGATGAAGAAGATCGATTCCTGATTTTGGGATTCAGTTCTTTAGCGAATGTTCTGGTGGTAAGTCATTGCTATCGCGATAAAGATGAAACTATACGGATAATTTCTGCAAGAAAAGCGACAAGAAACGAGTCTTTACAGTATAATAAGCAAAAGTGAGGAATGATTATGAGAGAAGAATATGATTTCAGCAATGCGAAAAAGAATCCGTATGTTAGCAGATTGAAGAAACAAATAACTATCAATCTTTATGAAGACACAATAGCTTTTTTTAAGAGACAGGCTGATGAGACAGGGGTGCCGTACCAAAATCTTATAAATTTATATCTAACAGATTGCGCGTTGCATAACAGGAAGATCACGATATCGTAGTTTTACAGCAAAGGTAAGGGTTTAATGTATGAAAGACAAATATGATGTGCTGATAGTCGGTGGGGGCGCAGGTGGTATATTCGCCGCGCATGAGTTTGTAAAGCTTGACTCGAAGCTTTCGATAGGGCTTATAGAGAAAGGAAAACCGCTTGACAAGAGGAAATGCCCGATAGACGGGGATAAGATAAAGTCCTGCATACATTGTAAGAGCTGTTCTATCATGGAGGGCGTCGGCGGAGCAGGGGCTTTTTCCGATGGTAAATATAATATAACCAATAACTTCGGCGGCGACATGGCGAATTATGTAGGTGACAAGAAAGCGATAGAGCTTATGAACTACGTGGATGAGATAAACATGTCCATGGGCGGCGAAGGCTCGAAGCGATACAATACCGTAGACTCGCAGATAAAGCGGGAGGCTCTGCAGTATGACCTTCATCTTCTTGACGCAGAGGTCAGGCATCTCGGAACAGACAAGAATTATGTGATCCTTTCAAATATAGTAGAAAAGATAAAAGACCGCATAGACATGGTGACCGATACTGCCGTAGAGAGCATAGATCAGAATAAGGACGGCACATGGAGCGTCATCACGGAATCAGGAACTACGAGCGCGAAGTATCTTATCCTTGCGACAGGCAGGAGCGGCTCGGCATGGACTTCAAAGGTCTGCGAGGGACTTGGCATCACTGCGAAGAATAACAGGGTGGATATAGGCATCCGCTTTGAGTGCCCCGCTTTTATCTGGGACAGGATCACAGATCAGGTATATGAGAGCAAGATAATGTACCGCAGCGGCGTCACGGGATGCACCTGCAGGACTTTCTGTATGAACCCCAAGGGGGCGGTCGTTACGGAGAATACAAACGGCGTGATGACCGTGAACGGACACAGCTATGAAGATCCGTCTAAGCATACGGAAAATACTAACTTCGCATTATTGGTCACGCATCATTTTACCGAGCCCTTCAAGGACAGCAACGCTTACGGTGAGTATATTGCGAGGCTCACGAATATGCTCGCTGGAGGCGTTATGGTTCAGAGGTTCGGGGATCTGGTGGCGAATAAACGTACTAATTCCAAGAGGCTTGCGGAGTCTTTCGTCAGACCTACGCTTTCGGCGGAGCCGGGCAATCTTGCGCTTGCGATACCGAAGCTCACGCTTGATACAATAATAGAGATGATATACGCCCTGAATAAGCTGGTTCCCGGTACTGCGAATTACGACAACCTTCTCTACGGCACGGAGGTCAAATTCTATAATTCATGCATAGACGTGAATAATGAATTCGAGACGAAGTACAAGGGGCTGTACGTGATAGGAGACGCTTCGGGAACGACACACTCATTAAGTCAGGCATCGTCAGAGGGCGTGTATGTAGCCAGGATAATTGCGGAGAAAAAATAAATCATAAACAGGCTTGACATATAAGCAAGGTAGAGTTATTATACTTCTCGTGGTTAGCACTCGTGCTAGTTGAGTGCTAACAAAAAACCAAAGCACATATTTTTATTTATTATAAGGAGGCGAATCATTATGAAACTTAAGCCATTAGGTGATCGTGTAGTGCTGAAGCCTATCGAGGCTGACGAGACGACAGCGTCCGGTATCGTTATACCCGGCAAGGAGAAGGAGAAACCCCAGCAGGCTGAGATCCTTGAGGTAGGTCCCGGGGGAGTCGTGGACGGCAAGGAAGTAACAATGACCGTCAAGAAGGGTCAGAAGGTCATCTACAGCAAGTATTCAGGCACAGAGGTAGAGCTTAAGAAGGACGAGAAGGTTATCATAGTCCGTCAGAGCGACATCCTTGCAGTTATTGAAAAATAATCAAAGTTTCGGAGGTGAGATAAAATGGCAAAAGAGATTAAGTACGGAGCAGAGGCTCGCTCGGCTCTTGCAAGCGGTGTAGACCAGCTTGCGGATACTGTCCGCGTAACGCTTGGACCTAAGGGAAGGAATGTAGTTCTTGATAAGAGCTATGGCACGCCTACGATCACGAACGATGGCGTGACGATCGCTAAGGAGATCGAGCTTGAGGACGGCTTTGAGAATATGGGCGCGCAGCTCGTAAAGGAAGTCGCTACAAAGACTAATGATGTCGCAGGCGACGGCACGACGACGGCTACGGTTCTCGCACAGGCTATGATCCACGAGGGGATGAAGAACCTTGAGGCAGGCGCTAATCCTATCATCTTAAGGAACGGCATGAAGAAGGCTACGGATGCGGCAGTTGAGGCTATCAAGAAGATGTCTTCAAAGGTTTCTTCTAATGATCATATCGCAAAGGTAGCGGCTATTTCCGCAGGCAATGAGGAAGTAGGACAGATGGTGGCTGACGCTATGGACAAGGTTTCAAAGGACGGCGTTATCACCATCGAGGAATCAAAGACGATGCAGACAGAGCTAGAGGTCGTAGAAGGTATGGAGTTCGACCGCGGCTATGTATCTGCTTATATGTGCACCGATATGGATAAGATGGAAGCTAATCTTGAGAATCCTTATATCCTTATCCATGATAAGAAGATATCGAACGTACAGGATATACTCCCTCTTCTTGAACAGGTAGTAAAGACTAATTCTTCACTCCTTATCATCGCAGAGGATGTAGACGGTGAGGCTCTTACGACTCTTATCGTGAATAAGCTCCGCGGCACGTTCAATGTCGTTGCAGTAAAGGCTCCGGGCTATGGCGACAGGAGAAAGGAAATGCTTCAGGATATAGCTATCCTTACAGGCGGACAGGTAATCTCTTCAGAGCTTGGTCTTGAGCTTAAGGACGCTACGATGGACATGATGGGCAAGGCTAAGAGTGTAAAGGTTAAGAAGGAGTCCACAGTCATCGTTGACGGCGCAGGTAAGAAGAAGGACATCGACGCAAGGACGAATCAGATCAAGGCTCAGCTTGAGACGACGACATCTTCATTCGATAAAGAGAAGCTTCAGGAGAGGCTTGCAAAGCTCGCAGGCGGCGTAGCGGTAATCCGTGTTGGCGCAGCTACCGAGACAGAGATGAAGGAAGCTAAGTACAGGATGGAGGATGCCCTTAATGCTACTAAGGCAGCAGTCGAGGAAGGCATCATAGCAGGCGGCGGAAGCGCATATATCCACGCACAGAAGGCAGTACAGAAGGTTGCTGACAGCCTTGATGGTGATGAGAAGACCGGCGCTAACGCAGTGCTTAAGGCTCTTGAGTCTCCTCTGTATTTCATAGCTCAGAATGCAGGACTCGAAGGTTCCGTTATAGTCAATAAGGTAAAGGAGTCAAAGGCAGGCATCGGCTTCAATGCCCTTACAGGCGAATATGTAGACATGGTTAAGGCAGGTATCCTTGATCCTACGAAGGTTACACGTTCGGCATTACAGAACGCGACTTCCGTAGCATCCACCTTCCTTACGACGGAGTCCGTGGTATCCACGAAGAAGGAGCCCCAGCCCCCCATGCCCGCTGGCAATCCCGGAATGGGCGGAATGATGTGAGCGCATAAACAAGATCAATAAAAAATGGGGATTCCCGTGCTTGCACGAGGAATCCCATTTTTTATTGAGATTGTAAAGGACATGAGGGATAATAAATACGCCGATTAGGCGGATTTATTATTCCGAATGGACGTTGTCTTGCGAAAGCGAAGCGGAGCAAGGCATATCTTTATGCGCTGGCCGGTTGTCAGATGCTGAGCATAGGGACTGTTTGCTTAATTTAGGACAATAACATATAATAGCAAATATCTATGTGCATATTTATTATAAGGAGTTGATATTAGCTATGATGGATATAGGAAGCACACAGTTTTTTAAGGTAGAGACTGAGCCGGAGACGGGTGTAAGGGTTGTCCTGCAGGCAGTGTATGAAGCACTTACGGAGAAGGGATATAATCCGGTCAATCAGATAGTGGGATATATAATGTCGGGAGATCCTACGTACATCACAAGCCATAATAATGCAAGGAGCCTTATTATGAAGGTAGAGAGAGACGAGCTCGTGGAGGAGCTTCTGACGGAGTATATCAAGAATAAGAAGTGGGATGTAAGAGCAGATTGAAGCTCGGCAGCATGGTTTTATCTTTAGCTATGGTTTAGACCGTGAATAATATGCAGAGCAGGATATTGGGTCTTGACTATGGCGCTAAGACTGTGGGCGTAGCGGTGACGGATGGCTTGGGACTTACGGCGGTAAGCCTTGAGACCATAACAAGACCTAAAGAAAACCATCTAAGGGCAACCTACAGACGGATAGATGAACTGACAGCGGAATATGACGTAAAGCTTATAGTAGTAGGACTTCCGCTTAATATGGACGGCACGGAGGGCGAGCGGGCTTATCTTGCGAAAGAGTTCGCATCGGAGCTTACGAAGCGGACAGGAATAGAAACCGTCATGCAGGACGAGAGGCTTACGACAGTCGAAGCGGATGAGATCATAGAAGCTACAGGAAATCATAAAAAAGACCGCAAAGCTCACATAGACGCTATGGCGGCGGCGATAATACTTACGGATTACCTTAATCAGCACAGGGACGCATGAATACGGTAGCATTTACTGATGATGAAAATAAAACAATAGAATATGAAGTCATAGAGACTACGACACTGGGAGGCAACACATATCTCCTTGTGGCGGATGAAGATGATAACGCATTTATTTTAAAGGAACGGTTATCTGTTGGTGATGAAGAGATAGCTGCTTATACAGAGGAGCTTACAGACGGTGAACGTGATGCTGTCACTACCGTATTTAAGCAACTCCTCGATGATGAGGATATAGAACTGGATTAATATATAAAAAGAAAGGCTCAAGGTTACAAATAAGGCACCGGGTCATAAAGAAGTATATAAGGAGCAACAGTTTGAAAAAACCAAATATGGATTCGCCTCATTCAAAGCTTAGGATAATTCCGCTGGGTGGCTTAGAGCAGATCGGCCTGAATATCACAGCCTTTGAATACGAGGACTCTATCATTGTCGTGGACTGCGGGCTGGCTTTTCCCGAGGATGATATGCTTGGCGTGGACCTCTGCATACCCGATACCGCCTATCTGGAGGAGAATATAAACCGGGTCAGGGGCTTCGTTATTACGCACGGACATGAGGATCACATCGGAGCGTTGCCTTATGTCTTACAGAAGGTCAATGCGCCTATTTATGGGACTAAGCTTACTATAGCGCTTATAGACAAAAAACTCGAAGAGCATGGGATGCTTAAGGCCGCTAAAAGAAAGGTCATAGCTCACGGACAGTCGATTAATTTGGGACAGTTCCGTATCGAGTTCATAAAGACGAACCATTCCATCGCGGATGCCGCAGCGCTCGCGATTTACAGTCCTGCGGGTATAGTCGTGCATACGGGGGACTTCAAGGTTGACTATACACCCGTCTATGGCGATGCGATAGACCTGCAGAGATTCGGCGAGATAGGCAAGAAGGGCGTGCTTGCCCTTATGTGCGACTCGACTAACGCCGAGAGGGAGGGTTTCACGAAGTCTGAGAAGACGATAGGAAGGATATTCGATGAGATATTCGGAGAGCATCAGGGAAGCCGTCTTATCATAGCGACCTTTGCATCAAACGTGGACCGCGTGCAGCAGATAATAAACACCGCCTGCAAGTACGACAGGAAGGTTGCAGTCGAGGGGCGTTCTATGATAAATGTCATAGAGACAGCGACAGAGCTTGGTTATATCAATATTCCCAATAATACGCTGATAAGCCTTGACGACCTTAAGAATTATCCTGATGAGAAGACCGTTATAATAACTACGGGCTCGCAGGGAGAGTCAATGGCTGCTCTCTCACGTATGGCACAGAACATTCACAAGAAGGTGACGATACGTCCGAGTGATACGATCGTATTCTCGTCAACCCCGATTCCCGGCAATGAGAAGGCGGTTGACAGGGTAATAAATGAATTGGAGTCGAACGGAGCGGAGGTCATATTTCAGGACGTGCATGTATCGGGACATGCCTGCAAGGAGGAAATAAAGCTGATTTATTCCCTTGTAAAGCCCCGGTATGCCTTGCCTGTACACGGTGAGATAAGACACCGTCATGCGCAGGCTCGCATAGCAAAAGAGCTCGGATATGACTCTGATCATATACTTATGATAAATTCCGGCGACGTGCTGGAGCTTGCGGATGATGACTCGAAACCGACGATAGCGGGACATATACACACGGATTCCGTATATGTGGACGGTCTCGGCGTCGGTGACGTAGGCTCGGTCGTGCTACGTGACAGACAGAGGCTCTCGGAGGACGGCGTAGTGGTTATAGCACTTACCATGGAGCGGGGGACGAATCAGGTGCTTTCGGGACCGGAGATAATATCAAGGGGCTTTGTATATGTGAAGGAGGCCGATGAGCTTATGGAGGACGCTACGGATGTCCTTGAGATGACTATAGAGGAGCTGCAGGACAGGAATGTGAATGACTGGGGTAAGATAAGGCAGGCTCTAAGGGAGAACCTCGGCAGCTATATCTGGCAGAGGACGAAGAGACGCCCCATGATACTGCCCGTGATAATGGAGGTTTAGGCTTGGTGACGGAAGCTGAACTGAATGAGCACGTAGATGAATTCATTAGGATGGTAAGGGATACTCAGGAGTATAAGGACTATATGCACATGGTAGAGGTGCTCCACAGGAAGCCTGACTTATACGATCAGGTAATGGTATTCAGGAGGGAGAATTACTTCCTGCAGCATGCGCCGGAGCATGAGGATATTTATGACAGGGTGGCAGAGCTCAGGAATAAGAACGCAGAGCTCCTTGATACGCCGGAGGTATACGATTTCCTGATGACGGAGTGGACCTTTTTCCATATGATGCAGACCTTGTACGACAGGCTTATGAACGGGATTGACTTTTAGAGATTATGAAGATTAGTACGTTTATATCGGGAATACTGAATTTCATAATAAGGGCGGCGATAGTCGTGGTCGTGATCTACGGGATAAGGCAGATCTGTATCATGGCTTATGACTATGGCTACAGGATTTATTCCGAACCGCCGATGTCAGAGGGCGATGGCATAGATATAGTAGTGAATATACCTATGGGAAGCTCTGTGAGGGACACCGGGGAAATACTTAAGGAATACGGCTTAATAAGAGATGATAAGCTGTTTTATTTACAGGAATTACTGTCCGATTACCATGGAAAGACAGAGCCGGGCATGTATACGCTTAATACTTCCATGACGGCGGAGGAGATGCTTGCGGTGATGTCGCCGTCGATATCGGAGGAAGCAACGGAGGGAGCCGTGTCCGGTGGGACATAATGAAGGATGGAAAGCGGCAGGGTTTCTGATTTTATAAAGGGCTACATCCCTGACGGGAGCGAGGAACTGAGAGTCCTGCGGGATAAGGCGGAAAAGAACGGAGTCCCGATAATAAGAAAAGAAACGGAAGCATTTCTTGTATCGGTGCTGATGCTTAAAAAGCCGGAGCGGATATTGGAGCTTGGCACGGCGACGGGGTACTCTGCCATGCTTATGGCCAGGACTATGGAGAGATATGCTTTCAACAGGACGGCAGAACGGGATACGGGTATCGCAAATGGCAAGTTATCCGATGCAAGTATAGATACCATAGAGGACTGGGAGCCACGGTTCATAGAGGCTAAGACAAATATAGAAAAAGCATGCATGGCTGACATGATAAATCTTATACAAGGCGATGCGTTACAAATTATGAAGGAACTTGATGGCTCATATGATTTTATCTTCATCGATGCGGCAAAGGGACAGTATCCCGATTACCTTGATGAGACAATAAGGCTTACACACGAAGGATCGGTAATAATAGCTGATAATATCTTCCAGGATGGAGAGATAATGGAGTCAAAGTACATAGTTAAGCGGCGCGACCGCACTATACATAAGAGAATGAGAGAATTCCTTGATAACGTGTCAAGTGATGACAGGCTTACGACATCCATACTTCCTGTGGGAGACGGCATAACCTTTTCCGTGAGGATACGATGAGGAAGCCGGAGCTTCTATGTCCCGCAAAGGGTCTGGAAGAATTAAAAACTGCCGTAGTCTATGGTGCGGATGCCGTTTATATAGGCGGAGAGACATTCTCCTTAAGAGCGAATGCAAGGAACTTCACGAAAGAAGAAATGGCTGAAGGGATAAGCTTCGCACATGACAGAGGGGTAAAGGTTCATGTGACCGCCAATATACTTGCTCATGACAGAGACATAGATGAGGCTTACAGGTATTTTGAGGAAATAAGAGAGCTTCGCCCGGATGCACTGATAATCGCTGACCCCGGCATGTATCAGGTGGCGAAAGAGGTCTGCCCTGATATAGACAGACACGTATCGACGCAGGCGAATAATACCAACTATAGGACTTTCCATTTCTGGTCAGATATGGGAGCTAAAAGGGTAGTGGCTGCAAGAGAGCTTACGCTTGCTGAGCTCAAGGAGATAAGAGCGAAGCTTCCGGATAATTTGGAGATGGAATGCTTCGTGCACGGAGCGATGTGCATCTCATATTCCGGCAGATGCCTGCTTTCAAATTACCTTGCGGGAAGAGATGCCAATCAGGGAGAATGCACGCATCCATGCAGATGGAAGTACAGGCTGTATAATGACGGAATCGAAGCCGGAAAGACGGTAGAAAGCATAGGATACGCTATCGAGGAAGAGACGAGGCCCGGTGAATATTTCCCCGTTTTCGAGAATGACCGTGGAACATATATCATGAACAGCAAGGATCTGTGCATGATAGAGCATATACCGGAGCTTATCGATGCGAGGATTGACTCCTTTAAAATAGAGGGGAGAATGAAGACGGCTCTGTATGTCGCCTGTGTCGCCCGTACATACAGGCAGGCGATAGATGATTATATGGATTCGCCGGATAAATACAGGGACAGGCTTGAGTGGTATAAGGAAGAAATAGGCAAGTGTACCACAAGGAATTTTACAACGGGTTTTTATTTCGGGAAGCCGGGAAGTGACTCGCAGATATATGACAACAGCACGTATGTCACGGAGTATACTTATCTGGGACATGCGGAGGATGTCGCAGAGGATGGTTCCTTTATATTGCATCAGAAGAATAAATTCTCCGTTGGTGAAGAGATAGAGATAATGAGGCGAAGCGGGGATAATACGGTATGCCGTGTAGAGTCAATAATGGATGAAGATGGAAAAGCACAGGAGAGCGCTCCGCATCCGGGGCAGAAGATAAGGGTGATGCTAAGTGCGTTTCCGGAGGAGTATGATATATTGAGGCGGAAGGTAGCAGTATAGCACGAGGACTCTCATTGATACTTTTATGATAAGGCAATGGTGTTTTGACCGGATAAGGAACAGAAAATGAGTTTACTAAGCGTCATAGTTCCCTGCTACAACGAGCAGGACGCAATTCCATATTTTTATGATGCGATCACGAAGACCGCTGCTGATATGCAAGAAACCTGGAGCGACCTTGATTTTGAGTTTCTTTTTATTGACGATGGAAGCAAGGATAATACGCTTAGCATAGTAGAGGGACTAAGGGATAAAGATAAAAGAGTAAGATTTGTTTCCTTCAGCCGTAATTTCGGTAAGGAAGCAGGGCTTTACGCGGGACTTAAGAATGCTAAAGGCGACTATGCCGTGACTATGGATGCCGATATGCAGGATCCGCCCGCACTTCTGCCCGAGCTTTATAAGGCGGTAAGGGAGGAAGGCTATGATTCTGCTGCGACGAGGCGGGTGACAAGGAAGGGCGAGCCCGTGATAAGGTCTTTCTTTGCAAGACGCTTTTACAGGCTTATTAACCTTATGAGCTCGGCGGATATAGTAGACGGCGCAAGGGATTACCGGATAATGACAAGGCGCATGGTCGATGCGATAGTCGAGATGAAGGAATATAACCGCTTTACGAAGGGCATCTATGGCTGGATAGGCTTTAATACCAAATGGATAGAATTTGAGAATGTAGAGAGGGTAGCAGGAGAGACTAAGTGGTCCTTCTGGAAGCTTTTCGGCTATGCGATGGAGGGCATCATAGGATTTTCTACGGCACCGCTTTCCATGGCGACATGGTTTGGCATATTCATGGCAATAGTATCATTTCTTGGGATTATATTCATAATAGTGAAAAAGCTTGTGTACGGAGATCCTACAAGCGGATGGTCATCAATGGTTTGTATTATGCTTCTTATTGCGGGCATACAGCTTTTCTGCATAGGTATCATGGGACAGTACCTTGCGAAGACTTACCTTGAGACTAAGCAGAGGCCTATATACATAGCGAGAAAGACATCAGAGGATGAGGCAAAGAAGACGGGTTATAATGCCACAGGAGGGAACGGCTGATGAAGCTCATCATACAGATACCGTGCTATAACGAGGCGAAAACCCTTACCATAGCGCTTGATGATCTGCCTAAGCACATCGATGGCATAGACGAAATAGAATATCTTATAATAAACGATGGAAGCAAGGACGAGACCGTGCAGGTGGCGAAGGACTGGGGTGTTAACTATGTCGTAAGCTTCCCTCAGAATAAGGGCTTGGCTCAGGGCTTCATGGCGGGAATAGATGCCTGTATCAGAAACGGAGCGGACATCATAGTTAATACCGATGCGGATAACCAGTACTGCGGCGAGGACATAGAGAAGCTGGTACGCCCTATACTTGACGGAAAGGCGGAGATAGTTATCGGCGAGAGACCTATAGATGATATAGAGGACTTCTCTCCTCTTAAGAAAAAGCTGCAGCATCTAGGAAGCTATGTGGTGCGGCTTGCCTCTGCTACCGACATACCCGATGCGCCGTCTGGATTCCGTGCGTTTTCAAAGGATGCCGCCATGCACTTAAATGTGGTGAATCAATACACTTACACTCTGGAAACGATAGTACAGGCGGGCAGGAATAAAATGGCTATCACCTCAGTTCCTGTGCGTACCAATCCCGAGCTAAGAAAATCAAGACTTTTCCATAACATGGGAAGCTATATCAAGAAATCGATGCTTACGATAGTAAGAGCATTCCTTATGTACAGGCCCCTTACCTTCTTTAGTATATGTGGACTCATACCGTTCATGGTAGGTCTGGTATATATAATCAGATTCCTTGTTTTCTTCGCAAGGGGCAACGGATCGGGGCATACGCAATCGCTTGTATTTGCGACTATGCTGATAATTATAGGCTTCATGACCTTTATCCTTGGCCTGCAGGCGGATATCATAGCCGCTAACCGCAAGATATTAGAGGATGTGCAGTACCGGATCCGTCGCATGGAGGCGGATCGCGAGACAAAGCATGATTCGGACAACGAGCCTGAAAAGGGAAAGATGAAAGATGCCGGAGACAGGTAGCGAAAACAGGAAAAAGATAGTCCTCATCGGTCCCGTGTATCCCTTCAAGGGAGGCATAAGCCATTATACAGGCCTGCTCTGCCGTGCTCTTAGGGAGAGATATGATGTCTCGATGATATCTTATTCCATGCAGTATCCGAAGCTATTATTCCGCAGGGAGCAGAGGGATTTCAGTAATGACAGCTTCAAGATAGAGGATACGGATTTCATCTTAAATACCGCAAGCATTAAAAGCATAAAAGCGACTGCTAAAAGGATAAATGAGATAGCTCCGGAGCTTACGGTATTGCAATGGTGGCATCCTTATTTCGCTCCATGCTATCAGATGCTCGCAAGGAGACTTAAATCGAAGGTTTTATTTATCTGCCACAACGTGTTTCCCCATGAAAGGTTCCCCTTGGACAGATGGCTTACTAAGAGGACGCTGAGAAGGGGAGATTTTTTTGTGCTCCATTCATCAAAGGAAGCGTCCGATCTAAGATCCATAGTCAAGAACGCTAAGTACAGGGTCAACATGCATCCGACCTACAGCGAGTTCAAGAGGGTTGAGACAGAGAGCGGAGCAGTGCCCGTGGATCAGGCATCGGTGCTTTTATTCTTCGGTTTCGTAAGGGCTTATAAGGGACTTAAGGTACTGATACAGGCTATGGCTTCGATACCTGAGATAGTACATCTGAATATAGTCGGTGATTTTGACGGGACAAAGGACGAGTATTCGCGCATGATAGAGGAGCTTCATCTTACTGACAGGATATCCATAAGGGACGGATATGTGCCGGACAGGGAAGTGGGCGAGTACTTTGAAAGATGTGATGCGGTCGTGCTTCCTTACCTTGATGCTACTCAGTCCGGCATTGCGCAGATAGCCTTCGGTTTCGAGAAGCCTGTTATAGCAACGAATGTTGGCGGACTGCCGGAGGTTGTGATTGACGGAGAGACAGGTGTGCTATGTGAGGCAGGTGATCCTGATTCTCTGAAAGATGCGATACAAAGATTTTTTGAACTAAAGAAAACCGTGGATTTTGCGGAGAATATAAGAAACGATGCACCCAGATTTTCATGGGAGCATATGGTAGATACGATAGAAGAGCTTACGGAGCATGATACCGTTAGCGCCCGTACTTTGGGCGGTTACGGTATCAGCCCCGAACGGTGTAAGTCAGATAATAAACTGGCGTTATTAGAAGAGAAAGCATAGTTGGGATTTATTAAAAGAAAAATAGAAGAAGGAGCTTCCGTGCTGTACCGTTTCTGGATATGGCCGTGGATAAGGGCGTGCAAGGAGATAGCGACTCACAGCATAATGAAGCAGCGGTCATATATACCGGGGACAAAGCTTGAGGGGTATAACTTCGTAGGCAGGAATGCCCTTCTAAGAGATTGCTCTCTGGGCTATGGTTCGTATGCCCAGAAAGATTGTGAGCTTACCGACACGGATATAGGCAGGTACACGAGCATAGGCTGTGACGTGAAGAACGTGATAGGCTCACACCCTACCGAGAAGCTTGTCGCATTGCATCCTGCATTTAATGTGACGAATGATGTAGCGGGCTTTTCTTATGTAACAGAGGACAGATTTCAGGATATGCCGGAGAGCCGCACACAGATAGGCTCGGACGTATGGTTAGGAAACGGCGTCCGTATAATGGGAGGCGTAAGGATAGGCGACGGCGCGGTGGTCGGGGCAGGAGCGCTTGTCACAAAAGACATACCGCCCTATTCCATAAACGTAGGAGTCCCCGCTAAGACGATAAAGTATCGCTTCACTGAGGATCAGATAGAAAAGCTCCTTGCAGACAAGTGGTGGGAGAAGGACGAAGGCTGGATAAGAAAAAACATAGACCGTTTCGCAGATATAGAGGACTTTTTAAAATGAGAAGCGGGCTTTCAGTGGTGATTCCCAATTATAATAAGGCAGGGTACATAGATAGGTGTATTGAGAGCATAGAGGGACAGACGCTTGTGCCTGACGCTGTCATCATAGTGGATGACGGCTCTACGGACGGTTCGGGAGAGCTTATCGATAAGCTGACGAAGCGCTATCCTAATGTAAGGGCGCATTATAAGCCTAAGAATTCAGGCGTGAGCAATACGAGGAATTTAGGCCTGTCGCTTGTAGACACGGAATATGTGACATTCATAGATGCGGATGATTATTACTGCAATAAGGAAAAGCTTGCTCTGGAGATGGCGCTGCAGGAAGAAAAGGGCGGTGACATAATAGCTTATTCTGTTACAAAATTCATTACGCCCGGTGAAAAGCCCGAAAAAAACAAAAAAGAGAAGACATACTACTTGAGCGGCAATGTAAGGGAAGATCTGCTCATAACCAGAAAGTGGGACTCGATAATGCGGGATTACGTTGTCAGGGCGGATACATTGAGGGCTGTGGGAGGATACAATGTGAGGCATAGCTTGTATGAGGATTATGAGCTTCTCCTTGTACTGTCAAGAGATCATGATTTCTTTTGTACGGGAGAATACGGCACGGCATACACGGAGGGAGCAGGGTTATCTTCCGCAGACCTTAAAATACAGCAAGACGCTCAGCAGGAAATAGTCCTTGCAGAGCTTGAAAGAGATGATGAGCGGTACAGGAAAAAGATATTGCGAAAAAGAGCGCTAAGGCTTTTCAGAAGAAGAATTAGAAACCTGATATGAAGAAACTGATATCTGAAATTTCATATATATTTAATAAGAAGCAGAAACATAATATGATAATACTTCTTATTGCTATATTTATAGGTGCTTTGATGGAGCTTTTAGGCGTCTCTCTTTTCATGCCGCTTACGACTGTGGTGACTGAGCCTGAAAAGATAGAGAGCAATGTTTTCTTGCGAAGCTTTAGAGATTTTTTCGCATTATACGACAGGAAGCAGATGTTCATAGGGCTTGCTGTCACTATTATTGTTATATATATAGTTAAAAATATATATCTCAGCGTCATGTATTATTTCCTGTATGGATTCATTTATCATAATCAGCTTAAGGTAGAGTCAAGACTTGTCGATTGCTATATGAAGAAGCCGTACGTATACCATCTGGATCATAATACCTCTGAAATGATAAGGAATATAATGCTTGACAGCGAAAGACTATTTCAGCTTATCTTACAGTTTCTTAATGTTGTTTCGGAGCTGATGCTGTCAGTACTTCTTGTCATGTATCTTTTAGTGAAGGATCCGGTTATGACGATATCGATAGCTGTCGTGCTTGCGGTAAGTGTTGGTGTGTTTATGGCGTTTACAAAGAACAGGTCGAACAGATACGGACAGATAAACCAGAAGTATGACGGTATTATGCATCAGGCAATAGAGGAGGCTTTGGGAGCTGTCAAAGACATAAAGATACTTCATAGGGAAAAGTATTTCGTGGATAAGTTCACCTATGGCGGCGAGCAGAAGATGGATGCTCTTATTCATACGAACTTTTTCGGAGCGGTGCCCAAGTACCTGATAGAGATGGTCTGCATGGTGGGAATACTCTTGGTGATGATCGCCAAGGTGCTATCGGGGACTGATATGAACTCGATCGTTCCTGAACTTGCGGGCTTTGCAGTGGCTGCATTTAAGCTGCTGCCGTCTGTCGGTAAGATAACGAATTACTTTAATGGGATATCATTTCTTATGCCGTCCATAGACCTTATTTACCATGACCTTAAGGAGACGGAGGATATGCTTGAGGTAGAGCATAAAGATGAAAGCAATGCGCCGGATATATCGGGAGCGGATGCGATATTCGTGGACAGGCTTAGCTTTGCTTATCCGAATACGGACAGAGACGTACTGAAGGATGTCTCGCTGAATATACCGACAGGGAGTTCAGTTGGATTGATCGGGTCGACAGGTTCAGGCAAATCAACCCTTGCGGATGTCATACTTGGTATCTTCTTTCCGAAGGATGGCGAGGTCAGATTTGGCAGGATGAATGTACATGATTATCCTATGACCTGGGCAAAGAGACTCGCTTATATTCCTCAGGCAATCTTCCTTGCGGATGAATCAATAAAAGAAAATATTGCATTCGGTATAGAGACTGATGAGATAGACGATGGTAAGGTTTGGGAAGCCGTGAAAGAGGCGCAGCTCACGGAGTTTATCAAATCCTTGCCCGAGGGACTCGATACGAAGGTTGGAGAGAGGGGAGTAAGACTTTCCGGCGGACAGAGGCAGAGGATAGGGATAGCAAGGGCGCTCTATGGAAATCCTGAATTTTTAGTATTGGATGAAGCGACATCTGCTCTTGACTCTGATACGGAAAAGGCAGTAATGGAGGCGATAGATTCTCTTCATGGCAGGAAGACTATGCTTATCATAGCGCACAGGCTTACGACGATAAGAAACTGCGACCTTATATTTGAGGTTTCAGACGGCAAGGTCATCCCTGTGGACAGGACTGATTTTGATGAGATGCTGAAGGAGACGACTTTAGATGAATGATCCTGTCTTATCCGTGCTTTTTATTACGTATAATCATGAGAAATATCTGCGCCAGTCGTTAGAATCCGTGCTTTCACAGGAAACGGATTTTGATTTTGAAGTGGTAGTCGGAGAAGACTGCTCTACGGACTCGACCAGAGATATACTAAGGGAATATAAGAAGGCATATCCCGATAAGGTACGACTGCTTTTCAGAGACAGGAATTTCGGTCGGCCTACGCTTAATGTATATGAGACGGCTATGGAATGCAGGGGGAAGTATATAGCGACTCTTGAAGGAGATGATTATTGGATAGATACGCATAAGCTTCAGAAGGCGGTGGATTTTCTGGAGGCTCATCCGGATTATTCAGGGTGTGCGAATCCGGCATTGCTTATAGGCGAGGACGGAACGGAATTATCAGATAAAACGCCGCTGCGCTTATACACATGGGATAAGGAAGTTTATACCCTGACAGACTACAGGGCGGATGATATATGGCCCGGACAGACCGCGTCCATTGTCACGAGGAATTTCTGGAAGGATGGACTGTATGATTATACGGTGATATACAGGGCGCATGACTTCATAGATGACGCATGGATTCTCTTATTCACTTTGCTGCATGGTCCGATACATCATTTCGATGAGGTAATGAGCTCCTGGAGATATGTGGTGAAGGATGAGGGAGAGAATTGGAACTCGCTGAATCAGAGACGCAATCAGTATATGCAGGAGACGTATTTTCATGTGGCACAGATGTACTGGCTGGAGCAGTACAGGGGGCTTGATAAAAGAGAGCGGGAAAGGGCATGGTATGATTTTAAGCTTGGGACTTCCATATTCGTGAAGCATCCGTCGGCAGAGTCGTGGAGAGTTTTTGCAACAGTGCTAAAATATGATTTCCTGCATGTGATATGCTGCTTTCCGAAGCCCGCTATGAATGAGCATACAGGGGAATGGAAACCGTCGTATGTGCCGAGGGTGCTGAATGATATTTCAGAAAGTCTGGCACCGGATGCAGCTTATCCATACTCAAAGGCGGGAAACGTATGATAGTGCAGCAGTTCAGCTCAGGGCTTGGCAATCAGATGTTTCAGTATGTATTTTTCAGGCTGCTGAAGAAGCATCACCCTGAGGTCAGGGTGAGGGCAGATCTTACGTGGTTTGCATGGCACAACGCGCATCAGGGATATGAGCTTCAGAAGCTTTTCGGCATTTCATTGCCTGAAGCCACGCCGTGGGAGATAGCGCTTGCATCAGGGCAGTTTCCTCATACCGTGCGAGGCTATAGATATATCAACCGTGGGCTTAGGATATTTGATCAGAAATATATAGATGCTCATTGTGCGGATGAGATTCCGCTGCAGGATATGATTTTTTACGACACCCGTAAGAATTTATATTTGACTGGGTATTATATTTCTGAGAAGTATTTTAAGGACGACCTAGATGATATAAGAAAGATATTCGCTTTTCAGAAGGATGAGACAGCAAGCTCCTCCGTGATGGCTCACCACATAGAGTCAGTCGAGTCGGTATCGGTTCATGTGAGGCGGGGTGATTATCTTGATCCGATATATGAGGGGAAGTTTGATTTGCTTCGAGAAGATTATTACAAGGCAGCGGTTATGCGGATGAGGAAGCTGTATGATAAACCGCACTTTTTCATTTTTTCTGATGATAAAGATTTCATAAAGGAAGCCTTCGGCTGGCTTCCGGCGGATGAAAGGACGGTCGTCACGGGAAATACGGGATCTGATTCCTGGAGGGATATGTACCTTATGAGTAAGTGTAAGGGGAATATAATCGCTAATTCCACATTCTCAACTTGGGGAGCGCTGCTTGGTAATCCTGAGGGCAGGCATGTGATATATCCTTCGGCTTACATTGCGGGACAGGACAGTGAGAAAAAGACTATTGACGGATGGGAGAGGTTATAAAGATATGAGTGACAGGATAGCGGTAACTAGATCTTCAATGCCTACGCTTGATGAATACGTGGATGAGGTACGAAGCTTGTGGGACAGCCATTGGCTTACGAATGCAGGTTCAAAGCATGAGGAGCTTAGGGCGAAGCTTCGTGAATATATGGGAGTTTCCCATTTAGAGCTTTTTACTAATGGACACATGGCAATAGAATTATCGCTTGCTGCCCTTGGGCTTACGAGCGGGGAAGTGATCACATCTCCCTTTACCTTTGTATCCACGACGCATGCGATAGTGCGCAGCGGTCTCACGCCTGTATTCTGTGATATAAATGAGGATGACTTCACGATTGACGCATCAAAGATAGAAGCGCTGATAACTGACCGCACTGTGGCGATACTTCCGATACATGTGTATGGAAACATATGCGACATTGATGCGATACAGGAGATAGCGGACAGGCATGGACTTAAGGTTATATATGATGCGGCGCATACCTTTGGTGAAACATATAGAGATCGTGGCATAGGAACTTACGGAGATGTAAGCTGCTACAGCTTTCATGCAACCAAGGTGTACCATACGATAGAGGGCGGAGCGGCGTGCTACAGCGATCCGCCCCTAGACCTGAAGCTTGCGCAGATAAGGGACTTCGGGATCGTCGATGAGGAAAAGGTTGCTTATATAGGACCTAATGCGAAGATGCATGAATTCAGTGCAGCCATGGGAATATGCAATCTCCGTCATGTGGATGACGAGATAGCAAAGAGAGCAAAGGTCAGCGAGAGATACAGGGAGAGGCTATCGTCCGTTCCCGGATTGCGGCTCTCGCCGTTACAGAAAGAAGTGAAGCAGAATCACGCATATTTCCCTGTGGTTTTTGAGCCGGATCTATTCGGAGCCGACAGGGATGAGGTCTTTGAAGCATTGAATAAAAACGGAATAGGAGCAAGGAAATATTTCTATCCCATAACCACGGCTATGGACTGCTACAAGGATAAATACGATGCAGACAGCACGCCGGTAGCGCTGGATATCAGCAAAAAAGTCCTCACAATCCCCATGTATGCGGACCTTGCCATATCAGATGTAGACAGGATATGCGATGTTATATTAAACTGTCATTGATGAAGAACAGGTAAACCAAATTTTATGTTTGCAGAGGGCATCATAAACAACGCAAAGGGGCTTTTGACCCTAGCATCATTATTATTAAGACAGGAGGTAATAGGCATGGGGTTTTATGATTATAGTGTAACGTCTCCGGATGGCACGGAAATCTCAATGAAGGATTATGAGGGCAAGGTAGTTCTTGTTGTGAATACTGCCACGGGCTGTGGGTTTACTCCTCATTATAAGGATATTGAGGAGATGTACGAGAAGTATCATGACAAGGGCTTCGAGGTGGTGGATGTGCCTTGTAATCAATTTGCGGGTCAGACTCCGGGGACGGACGATGAGATACATGAGTTTTGCACATTGAAGTACAACACAAAATTCCCTCAGATGAAAAAATCTGATGTGAATGGTGAGAATGCGCTGCCTTTATTTAATTACTTAAAGGAGCAGAAGGGCTTTGAGGGCTTTGGCAAGGGACCTAAGGCATTTGCCATGAACACGATGCTTAAAAAGATTGACAAGGACTATAAGAATAACCCCGATATCAAATGGAACTTCACAAAGTTCGTGATCGACCGTGAGGGAAATGTCGTCGCAAGGTTCGAGCCTACGGCTAAAATGGAAGAAGTCAGTAAATGCGTGGCTGATCTGATATAAAGCTAGCTGTCAAATGCTGCATTGACTTGATAGGATTATGAATATATAATTGCAAAGGATGGTCTGGAGTTAAGTCCAGACCGCCTTTTATGGACATGAGCATTAGCTAAACGCATGTTCATACAATGGAGACGTATCGAAGCGGTCATAACGGGGCGCACTCGAAAAACTTTTGTGCTTTTGATATTTCTCCCCTGAAAGCATTGTAAATACGGTGTTTTCAGAATTTAATTTTATATAAAATCCGCTTTTCCAAAAAGCATTTCTAAAAAATTGTCTTTTCGGAAGGACTGGGTTATCATATATCAGTTACTCGGAGTTGTACCCAAGTTTGGCTGAAGGGACCGCACTCGAAATGCGGCAGGCCGGGCAACCGGCGCGAGAGTTCGAATCTCTCCAACTCCGTTTTCAAAGGGCTTCATCTTATGATGAGGCTTTTTTGCTGTCATCATCAGTTCTCTCCTTGTTGCTAAGTATATCGCTCATTATATCCGCCATTTCGCCTTTTTCGAGCATAGAGGAAGCGTTTTCAAGATTGGCTTTTCTGAAAGCAAAAGATCAAGACCGTGACAGCGTGACATTCACGCAACACAACGTTCATTTTGATTTAGAAATATTAGATGACATAGAGCAGATTTCTGAGAATATATTGCAGTTGTTGAAGAAAGCATCTGATATAAAGCCGTCTAGCACTACCGGCAGGAATCATTACTGCTGGATATATGGACGAGATAAAGAACACGTAGATAATACGCAACCGCATCATTAAAGAAAGCCGACAGGCATAGAATCCCACAAATTTAAAAATAAATGTTGACAGATATTTGTGAAAGATGTATACTTTTTCGAAAGCGTACTCGTGAACGCTTAATATTTTTCAACAATGCGTACACGAGTACACAAAAAACAAAAGCTGAATATCCATATAAGAAAAGAAGAGATACCCAAATAGTTCAAAGTATCCCGGTCAGGACAAAACAAACTAGATAGATATCTCCGAATCACATTGTAACATATAGATCGTATGGATATAAAGCGGGTAGCAGGTTAATTCATTTAAAAGCGAAAGGCAAAGGAGGAGCGAATGAAAAAGAAAATCATTTCAACGATTCTTGCAGTAGCGATGACAACTTCACTACTGGCTGGATGCGGATCATCCGCAAGCACACCCGCACAGGACACATCTGCTGTGGCAGATACGGATGCTGAGGTTGAAGCAAAAGCAGATACAAATGCGAATGCAGCAGAGAGCACGGCGGATAGCACAGAAAGCACTGATGCGGTAGAGGCGGAAACTAGTGAGCCAATAACCATAAAGTTCTGGAACGGCTTCACAGGCTCAGACGGAGACCAGCTTGTTGAGCTTGTTGACAGGTTCAATAGTGAGAATGAGTACGGAATAACTGTTGATATGGATATCACTTCAAGTCTTGATGAAGAGCTTTCATCTGCTTTTGCGGCAGGCGAGGGTCCCGCATTGCTGCTTTCATCAAGCGCATACCGTTTCACATACGGACAGTATATGCAGGACATAAGTGATATTTTTGATAAGACAGGGTTGGATAAAAGTGATTTCATACAGTCATACCTTGATTACTGTTCAGAGGATGATTCGCTGTATCTTGTGCCTTTCCAGATTGTGAGCTTCTATCTTTATTGGAATAAGGACTTGTTTGAGGCGGCAGGACTTGATCCCGAAAAGGGACCGACAACTTGGGACGAATACCTTGAATATGCGAAAAAAATAACCGATTCCTCGAAGAATGTCTATGGTTCAGGTCTGTGCTATGGCTATAATTACCAGATGGCACATACGATACAGAGATTCGGAGGACTTGCGGTTACAAAAGACAGCAGCGGAAAGTGGCAGGCTAATTTCGATTCAAACAGTGGATACGCTGACTTTGTAAATACTTATAAGCAGCTTGTTGACGCTGGGGACAACCCTCTCACTGATGACACAGATTCAATGATGACAGCCGGACAGCTTGGCATGACAATTAACGGACCGTGGCTCACGGGCGGTATGGACACGGCTGGCATAAACTATGGGATAAGTACTATCCCTACTGGAGCTGCTGGAAATATGAACTCTTGCGAAGTCCTTGGCTTCTCTGTGACTACTGTGGCATCAGATGCTGAGAAGCTTGCAGCGTACAGGTTCATTGAATGGTGGAATACGATGGATGCAAACGGCACCTGTCCGGCACTGGAGTGGTCCGTAACCAATGGATATCCTGCATACATGAAGTCTCTTATGGAGACCGATGCATACAAGAGCAATGAGAAGGTCATGTCCATGACTAATACGGATACATCCGCCCCCTCGGATTTCATAGTTGATGCATCATTCCCCGGAATCAATGCGATAATCAACGATGTACTGCCTCAGCTTGTGCAGCCGGTTCTATTTGATGAGACCAAGGCTGAAACTGCATTGGGCGAATGTCAGAAACTGGCAGATGATATAGTGGCACAATACAATAACTAAAATTAAGGTCACTTAATGCAGGTGAGGGGAGGCTGCTGTCTCCCCTCAAATATAAAGACAGGAGCGGTTATGAACAATAATGTCATGGACAAAGGGAATATAATATACCGAATAAGAAAATACCTTCGTTCAGCGGAAGGATCTGCATATTATTTTATACTGCCGAGTATAGTCCTGCTGATAATTTTCAGCATTATTCCACTGATAGTTTCGTTCTATATGGCATTTTTTAATGCGAATATGACATTGGATCAGGTATCTTTTGCCGGGCTTGATAATTTTAAGCAGGCTTTTTCTGACAAGAGATTTCTTAATAGCCTTAAGGTTACACTTATATTTACAGCCCTGGAAGTTCCTATACAGGTTTTGGGGGCTATGGCTATAGCCGCACTTATTTCAAAAAACACATACACCAATAAGCTTTTCAGAGCTATATATTTTCTCCCCGTAATATGCTCTGCAACATCAATAGGCATAATGTGGAAGATGATACTTCACTCTAATGTAGGCTTTTTTACATATGCACTTCAATCTATGGGATTGGGAAAGATAAACTTTTTTAACGACACGCATCTTACGATATTTGTTGTCGCTTTTATATCTATATGGAGGAGTTTCGGTATTTCGGCCATAGTCTATGTAACTGCAATACAGAATGTGAATAATTCTCTATATGAAGCGGCAGAGATGGATGGGGCTAACAAGCTAGAGCAGTTCATTCATGTGACGGCTCCGTCTATAAGGCCTACTTTTTGGTACATTTTAATGACGAGGCTTGCAGGGTCGCTGCAGATTTTTGATATTATCTTTATGACTACTGACGGGGGACCGAATTATACAACAGAGTCAACCGTTACATATATATATTCCAGAGCATTTTCTTCATCGGCTTCAATGGGGTACGCATCAACGATGTCGGTAATACTTTTCGTGATAATAATGACGGTAACAGTGGTTCTATATAGGCGCATGAATGCGGAGGAGGCATAAGATGGAGACAGTAAAGAAAAACACGGCGAAGGGCATAGCGTTTATTATCCTGCTGATACTGGCTCTTCTTGTAGTAGTGCCTCTGACATGGCTTGCATTGAGTGCATTTAAGGAAGAAAAAGAGATACTGGCATATCCTCCTACGTTTTTTACGCATTCATTCACTTTGAAGAATTTTGCGAATACTGCAAAACGGATAAAAATTATTAGATATATCATGAACTCCGTGATATACGCAGTAGGAACCACGGCATTGGCAGTGGTGGTGAATGCTATGGCTGGGTATGCGTATGCAAGGAAGAAATTTTTAGGCAAGAATGTATTCTTTATACTTACACTTGCGACAATGATGATACCATTTCAGGTAATAATGGTTCCGCTGTTCTTAGTAGTGTATAAACTCGGAATGTATAACACTTATTGGGGACTGATTATTCCAAGAGTAGCCGTAGCCGGATCTATATTCATGATGAGGGCAGCTTTTGCAGGTCTTCCGGTAGAACTGGAGGATGCAGCAAGGATTGACGGTCTTAGCGAATGGGGAATTTTTTGGAGAATAATGCTTCCGCAGGTCAAATCCTCGGTAATATGTCTGATAATATTAAGTATAAACGGCTCATGGAATGACCTTCTGTGGCCTATGATTGTTGCAAGCGACACGAAAATGAGGACGCTTGCTAATGGATTGGCTCTTTTTGTAGGGCAGAACTCTATACAGTATGGTGCATCGTTTGCCGGTGCGTTGATATCCATTGCACCTATGTTTATCTTGTACATTTTTGGACAGAAGTATTTTGTCGAGGGAATGGCAAGCTCAGGTCTCAAAGGTTAATAGCGGGGGCAGTTTATGAAAGAAATCAAGGTTGTATGTAATAGTAAATTTCAAATAGGGCGAATTGATAATAGGATATACGGTTCTTTTGCTGAACATATGGGTAGGGTCGTATATGGGGGGATATATGATAAAGGGAATCCCTTATCTGATGACAGAGGGTTCAGACAGGATGTTATTGATGCAATTAAGGGAGCGGGGATAACTCAGGTTAGGTATCCCGGAGGGAACTTTGTATCTAATTATATTTGGGAAGATGGAGTCGGTCCAGTTGAAAAAAGACCGTCAAGGTTGGATCTGGCATGGAAGGCTCTTGAAACGAACGAGTTTGGAACTGATGAGTTCATGCAGTGGACGGAGCAAGCGGGTGTCTCACCCATACTGGCAGTGAATCTAGGAACTAGAGGGATAACGGATGCCGTCAATTACTTGGAATATTGCAATCTCGATACCGAGAGCAAATACAGCAGGCTCAGAAAAGAAAATGGACATGACAAACCATACGGAGTCAAAGTATGGTGTCTTGGAAATGAGATGGATGGTGAATGGCAGATTGGGCATAAGACAGCAAATGAGTATGGAAGGCTTGCAGCAGAGACTTCAAAAGCTATGAAGATAGCCGATCCATCTATTGAGACTGTAATATGCGGAAGCTCACTTATTTCCATGCCCACTTTCCCGTCTTGGGAGGCTACGGTCCTTGACGAAACATATGACTTCGTGGATTATATTTCCCTGCATCAGTATTTCGGAGGGCAGGAAAAAGGGACGGAGGAATTCCTAAATCAAGCTGATGATATGCTTGAATATATAGATACTGTTCAGGCAGTAATACAATATGTTAAAGCTAAGAAAAGGTCGAGCCATAAAGTCAGGATAAGCATAGACGAGTGGGGAGTTTGGACGCATAAATCATCGGAGACGGATAAGGAGGCGGAATCCAATAGATGGGCTGTAAGTCCGGCAATAAGCGAGATGATATATTCATTTGAGGACACGTTGTTATTTGCTGAAATGCTTATGACTATGATAAAGAAATGCGATGTGGTGAGCATGGCGTGTCAGTCGCTTATTGCTAACATAAGCTCAATGATAATGGTAGATAAAGACGGAATATGGTATCAGCCAATATATTATCCATTTTCATATATGGCTAGATTCGCATTAGGGAAAGCCTTGCAAGTTGTATTTGATGATGCGGAAAAGATGTTGGATATTATATCTGTGTACAATGAATCAGATGGAGAACTGGTTATATTCGCTGTTAATAGGAATGAGAGTCAAGGAATATCCGTTGCGTTTGATGCTCAAGGCTACAGGATGGAAAATGTTGTCGAACATATTGCCATGACCTGTGATGATAAATCTGCGACAAATTATGATATCCATGATAGAATAAGACCCGTAGAAGCAGATGGTCACAGCTTGGAAAAAGACAGGCTTATTATTGATATGCCCAGCCTTTCATGGAGTATGATAAGGGTAAAGGCGGGCGTTGTATGAAGGTAAGAAATGGGAGTTACGACAAAAGATATAGCCAGAATATGCAATGTTTCTCGAACCACGGTAAGCAGGGCGTTCAACAATACAGGTAGGATAAATGAAGATACAAAACAGTATATCCTGAAGACGGCAAAAGAATTGGGGTATAGACCTGATATACTTGCTACAAGTCTGAAAAATGGCAGAACGAGAAGCATAGGGGTTGTGGTGTTTGACGTAAAGAATCAGTATTTTGCTCAAATGCTTAATGCTATAGAGGTTAAGGCGAGGAGGCATGATTACTTTGTAAATATAACCCTGCACCAGAAAAACAAGGACTTGGAGCATGAGCTTTTGCAAAAGCTGGTTGATTACAGGGTTGAGGGGATAATACTTTCGGCGGTTTCAAAAGGCAGGGAATTTGAGGAATACCTTAAAAGCCTAAACAAGCCGGTAGTTTTGCTTGGAAACAGGGTATCATCAGACTTCCCTTTTGTCGGTATAGACGAAAAGAAGGCTTCGATAGAAGCAGTAAGGATGATCAGCAGCAGGGGTTATGACAGGATAGTATTTGTCTGCCCGCCTTTGTCCGATGCTGACAAGGAGAACGTATATACTCACGAGAAAAGGAGAGAGGGCTTCCTTTCTGCGGTAAACGAGACAGGGATTCAGAATGAGATCATAGGAACATGGGATTACGTGCAGAAGGTAGCCGACATTTTGACAGACCAGTCCAATAAAACGGCGTTCTTTTGTTCGGGTGATGTATATGCTCTCGATATTATGAAGGAGCTTCGGTCAAAAGAATTAAGAGCGGGTTTAGACTATGGGATAATGGGCTTTGATAATATCCAGTTCTTAGGCTATATGCGACCGCACCTGTCAACCATTGATAATTCAGTAGAGTTAGTCGCTGAAAAGGCGGTTGATGTACTTTTTGATCTGATGAAGGGAAAAGAAGTTAAAAATAAGATATATGTGGAATACAAGATAATTAACGGAGATACCATCTGACTGTTTTTGTCCTGACCGGGTAGAATTATAGGAGCATTGTGCACAGATTATACCTATAAACCTAAAGGATAGAAGATTTGGCAAGAAGAAAGACAACGGCATATTCGCCTGAGACATATAAGATAATAGAGGGGTTTCGCCTGTTTGATGACACATTCATGAGCAAGGTGTTTGACGGACGGAAGCCGGAAACGGCACTGTTATTACAGATTATTCTTAATGATCCGGGCATAAAGGTCATATCGGTGCATGCATAGGTCGAGATTAAGAACCTGCAGGGGCGTAGCATAAGGATTGATATAAAGGCTAAGAACTCAAAGGGAGAGGTCTTTGCCGTAGAAGTTCAGAGGCAGGATTCGGGAGCGAAGCCAAAGAGGGCAAGGTACATCAGCAGTGTAATAGACGCTAATGTTCTTGATACAGGTGAGGATTATGAAAAGCTGCCGGAGACTTATGTAATATTTATCACAGAACACGATGTATTAGGAGGCGGGAAGCCGATATATCATATAGACAGGACTATAATGGAATTAAAAAATCCGTTTGGCGATATGGCACATATCATATACGTGAACGGTGAAGATAAGAGTAAGACCAAGCTTGGTAAGCTGATGCATGACTTTCACTGCACAGATGCCAAAGACATGCATTACAAGCTATTAGCAGACCGCGTCAGGTATTTTAAGGAGACGCAGAAAGGGCGCAATGCGTCCAGTGGACGCATGTTTTGCGCCGACCGGAGCGGAGCGGAGACAAGGACGAGATGTGTGAGATAGTTGAGGAATACGCTGATGAATTATTCGAGGAGAGATCCATTAAAGCCATCAAGAAGGGATTTAAGATGGGGCTGACGAAGGATATGGCTAAAGCTATGTATCCAAGTATAAAAAAAGCGATTATTGATGCGTTGTACCAAGAATCACAAAAGCCTACTCGTGGAAGGAAGATAGCTAAGGCTTGAATGGTATATAATCAAGCTGATATTTGAATTTTTGCCAATACGGTTTTAGCCTTGTAAGATATGCCTCCCCCTTCTCCATACCCTTTAATTCTGCTGAAAGCTGTCTATGCCATTGCTTTCTATCGGAAGCTCTCGTATTCAGCTTTTCGATGCCCTCTGCCACCTGCTCATAAGTAATCTTATCGGGGTTAATTCCCTTGGAGCGGATGAACCTTATGGCAGCATCAAGGATAATCATCTGTGATTCGTGATTCTCGTAGAATCTCTACCTGTCTCTGGATTTGCTGTATCCCTCGCCGTACTTCTTATACTGCTGATATTTCTTCACATTGAACGCAAAGATGATTGCTGATGAGCGGATAAAGAAGGAAAAACAGGCTCATAAGAGCCGGATCAGATGTCTGAAGGAAGAGCATCGCAAAGCAATATTGATTCGTGACAGATACATCTATCTTGCATTAGTCGCTATAGCACTGTCTGTGATCATATCGTTATTTCAAAGGGATAAATATGCCCTGAACTGGATAGCAGGTATAAACAGTGTCTACCTGACATATATGTTATGGCAATGGATTCAGTTTATAAGACAGTGGATCGAAAGGAAAAAGAGCAGTTTTGGATAACGGGTGTTTCAATAGCGGGTAACTATAGACTGTGGTATTATATAAGCAGGCCAAGCCGATAATGCTTATAGTTAATACCGGATTTTGGCTGGAGGTTAGTAATGGGTGATATTGATTCAGAAGGTAATCAATATTTTTCAATAAACAGCATATTTGCGGATCTGTTCAATTATTTGCTGTATGATGGTAAGCCTGTCATACAGCCTGATAGACTTAAAGAGTTGGACACTACGGAGATAGCAATACCGTATGGTAACGGGGCAAGAGTGCCTGTACAGAAATATCGTGATCTCCTGAAGCTGTGGTCAGCAATGATGGATGATAATGCCATATATGTGATGCTTGGAGCGGAGATTCAGGATAAGATACATTATGCAATGCCTGTAAGGAGAGGCCTTTATGATATGATCGGCTATTCAAGACAGGTGGAGGAAGCAGGCAAATCCTATCGAACGAAATCGGAGAATAAGGAGGGCAATCTTTATGCCGAGGACGGGACAATAAAGATAAAGCTTTCCAGTGAGGAGTTTCTTTCCGGCTTCCGTAAGGAAGATAAGCTGATCCCGATAATTACCGCGACGGTATATCTGTCGGCTGATAAATGGGACGGTCCGCTTGACCTTCATGATATGATTGATGTAAAGGATAAGGGCTTATTGAGGTTTATCCCAAACTATCCGATAAACCTTATAGCGCCGGCTAATATGGTGGATACGGACTTCGCGAAATTCAGCACAGATCTTGGATTTGCGATGAATGTATTAAAACATCAAAATGATGCTGCCGATAAGATTTTAGAAGAAACAAATCATAAGAGAATAGATAGGAATACAGCAGTATTCCTTAATACAGTAGCAAAGTTAGGACTTGAGATTGAAGATAAGGAGGAAGAGATTGATATGTGTGTGGCGATGGAAAATAGAATGAAGAAAGAAAAGGTTATGGGAGCAATAGAGGCATTTAGAGTAGACGGCAAATCCGATGAAGACATCATCGCAAAGGTAATGAAGCTGTTTGATGTATCAAGGGAGTATGTCCAGAATCTGCTTGCTCCTAAGGCGGTATAAAGAGCTCCGACAAACAAAATAATGAAATGCCTGTATCCGTCATGCTTTAGGGCATGGCGGATATTTGATAAATATCTTGATAATATAAGGATATATAATCGATCAAAGATCCTTTCATGGCAATAAAGAGCCCATTTATGCAAAACCGGTTTACCGGTGTTTTTTTATGCCCGATAATACCTTTGACAATAACCATTTGTAATTACAAGACAGGAGGAAGGGCATGGCACTAATGTATACTTCGCTTCCGCCGTCAAGCCCGATAAGACAGCGGTATCAAAGAATTATTGACAATAGCAGTGCTCTGATAGCAAAAAGATGGGGGCGCGATGGCACAAACCAAAACGCTAACAGCGTGAATACAGACTGGGCTAAAACGCTGAATAACATGTATTCAAGCGGTATTGACAGATATTCTCCATAT
>JAFTAP010000032.1 GCA_017455525.1 Lachnospiraceae bacterium | reverse complement strand
TTCTTTTTTTGTTAATTTCTGATAAGCGATCATGATTTATCATCCTCCGGAATCATTCTTACGGATTACAGTATTTATCTTATCTTGGACAAAGCCACATTTTAGAGCAGTTTTCATTGATCCCAAATTAGAACTCGAATGCGCCCATACAGGTTTTTTCCCTACTTCAAGAATATGCTCACACATTCTGTCTGACAATACCGCTGCAAGCCCTTTCCCTCTATAATCCTCATGTGTTTCAACACCGATATCTATTTCGTCTGAACTGACGGCTGCAGAGAAGCTGACAGCACAGACTTGACCCTGATCAAGAGCAATATTGCCAAACCCTTGGGCCACCGTCAGAACCTCAACTTTTGAGCAAACCTTCTCCAACATTTCAATATTCCTTTTCAGATGTTCCGTCACATCCGTGTCAGTATCAAAAACAAGGACGACCCTGCTTCCGGGATCAAAAGACATCAGCCGGGAAGCCGGTATTTCATTCTGAACGGCATTGAACTTTTTGACGGTTCCCGGATTGATGAGCGCAGGCTGTGCTTTTAACGCTTTAAGAAGTTTCTCTTCACATTCGCCTTCTACCAGATAAAAGCATTTCTTATTCTCCATCTGTCAGTCCCTCCAATTCATCAAGCATAGAATCATCGGGGATTGAGCCAAAGACATCATTCTCCATTGCACATTTCACAGAGTCGGTATTTCTCTTTAACATATCTGAAGCAAATGTAACCGAGACAGTATACTTGTTATCATCTATCTCCTTTTTCATAAAAGCGAATGAGTGCTTTGGAAGATTTAGGTTCAGCATATCCGTATTATGAGTTGTAAATATCAACTGCTCATTTCTACCCAGCTTCTCCACCATCAGACCAAAAATCCTCTTTTCGATATCACTCTGAATATATGAGAAATGCTCATCACAGTAATAAAAGCAATTCTTTCCCGAAAGCATGGAGGCTAAAAAGATTGCAATGTCAATTCCCTCTGCCGTACCGCTTGATAGCAGTTCACGGTTCAAAAGCTTACCTTCCTGGATTATGATTTCTTTCCCTCTACGCCTTATGATAAAAGAGTCCTTTAGATCTTTTGCGATAGAAACATCAGTTAGTGTCGGATCCAGTGTTCCTATCACTGCACGCAAAGTCTTTAAAAGTGCTGATCTCTTAACATCATTCAAACGTATGGAACTTTCAATTTCGGGATATGCAAATCTGTATTCCAATGAACCTACAGCCCTTTTTAATGATTTGAGACTGCCGCCAATTTCAGTGGAGCGATCTGTAAGCTTCTCTACAGCCATCTCATAGGAATCCATTTCATCAATATCAGCGGAATAATATCTGAGAGTCACATTTTCGCCATCTACAGTTCCGGCCACACGGTGAAGAACATATCCCTGATTTACAAAATCCACTTGGAACTCCGATACGGAATCACCCTCATTCAGTTCTCTGAGGATAGCTTCATTTGCGTCTTTAATTGCTCCAAATATCTTAAGCAATGCTCTCCCAAAACTGGTCTTGCCTGTTGCATTTGTTCCCATCAGAATAACCGCTTTCTTAAACCGAAAACGATCTCTGCCCTCAAGCGACTCACTCCCAAGTACTGAAACATTCAGCTTTCTCGGATAAGTGAAGTTAATATGAAAATCATCAAAACCATATATATGATTTAGTTTTACATCCATAATAATCATAGCTTTTACCTCGCCTTTTCATATCCTCGCTTTTTGCGAATTTATAATATAATAATATATGCTCTTTGTCAAGATTTTAGTCATTTTTTGTTAACCCAGATATCGGATTCTGCTAAGATGATTGCAGTTTCACAAGACACCTAAACTGCTACGATTACCGGTGCACACGTGCGCCCGTACTGTGGCATTTTTTTATTTTTTCTTTATATTCCCCACAGTACAAAAGCATAAGGACAATCGCCGGATACGGCGTTATGGGTTCAAGGCCGCCTGCCCTATGGCAGTCTGAACCCGCAAATCTCAAGGGATTTGCAAGAAGAATACCAAGCATTGGATGTGTTCCCACACATCCACATTTGCTAACCATTTCTCCTATCGAGAAAATGACGCAAATGAGCTTGCAAGGGGCTATGCCCCCTGACCCCCGCAAATGCAAAACTGATACCTATCCCTTATTCGGAAATCTGATCAGTTTTGCCCAAAAACATACATGCCGGATACGGCAATTTGGGAAGGAAGTGTAATATATGAGCGGCAAACGAGACCGCACCAATGAACTGAAAGTGTTCCTCAGCGATAATGAACAATATGTCCTGGATGAAAAGGTCAAAGTCTCCCGCATGAGGAACAAATCTGAGTACATCCGCCACCTGATCCTGTACGGTTATGTCTACGATATCGACTATAACGATCTGAAGGAATACAACTATCAGATCGCCGCTATCGGCAGAAACATAAACATGATCCGGGAGCGGATTATGAAAACAGGGGATGTCTACGAAGATGATGCAAAAGAGATAAAGGAGCTGATGGAGAAGGTATGGCATACACACGAATCCATGCTATCAAAAGTACCGTTGCAAAAGCTGTAGCTTACATATGCAACCCGGAAAAGACTGAGCAGCAACTGCTCGTAGATTCATTTGGCTGTCATCCCGATACCGCCAAACATGACTTTGATTATGCTCTTTCCAGGACAAAATCTTCTGACAAAAATCTGGCGTATCATCTGATCCAGTCTTATGCAAAAGGTGAAGTTTCTCACAAAGAAGCACATCGTATCGGTATCGAACTTGCAGACAAACTGCTCGGCGGCAAATACTCGTATTCTCCTGCACCGCCCGCAGGAACCCGTCCGACACAGGATACATTCCCTCACCTCATTTCTCCCATCAAAAAAGGAACCGGTCTCCCGATTCCCTTAAGATTTTTGTATATATCAATCTTGTGTCACTGTGCAACAGCCTTACCCAATTCATATACAACATACTGATTAAGACTGACTCCCTCTTCTGATGCTCTACGTGAAAGCTGCCTGTGTAAACTCTTCGGCATTCTCAAACGAAGCTGCCCTGAATACTCCTCCTGCGGTTCCTTAATATCCACTCCATCTTCTATTGCCGCCTTCAGCCATTCACGTTTTGCATCCTCAGCTGTGGTTTTCGCATCATCCAGTGAATCCACACAAGTAACACATCCCGGAAGATCAGGAAAATACAAAGTATATCCCCCTTCCTCTTCATCCGGAACAACGACCATCCTATATGGCATTTTCATGTAATCTTCAATACTTTTCTTTGCAGTGCTCACATTCTTTTTCATGTTGATCAACCCTCCTGATCATCCTTTTCCGATGCCTCACTCAGAACGACATCCCTCACCATTTCAATATAAGCCTTCTTTATCGGATGATGCCTTGGTATTGTTATAGGATTGCATCCTTTTTTTCGAAATGTAACATGACTGGATCCGCCACCAGTTTCATTCGGCTTATAGCCATACACAATCAGTATCTTCGCAAGCTCCTCATATCGAAGATCAGGATCCAGCTTATACAATCGATCAAGCAGTTTTTCCACTTAGCCATCTTAATGTCCACCATAAATCTATATTTGCACCTATATTATGCTTGACACCACATATGGTGTCAAGCTGTTTCTTCAGGATTCTCATTTTCTTTATTTGATGTTAACTTTTCAATTGAACACAACAAGATTCCTGTTTCAGGATTCTTTATAAACTCAATATTCATGCGATCCCCCTTCTTTTGTCTACATCTCATCCGGATAGCGGAACTCATCAAATCCCTGTATCCTGTTTCCTCTGTGCTCTGGATGCCAGACATTCTGTCTGTAGTTTTCGTTTATATGCAGCTCATCGAAACCTCCGGATTTGTGGCCGTCATTAGGCGCTATGTCCACTGAGGCAGTGTGGAACTCGTCATAGCTGTTCTTGGAGCCGTAATTCTGACCTTGGCTGGCATATTCATTGCTGTAGATATGAAGTTCGTCGGCTGTATCGGTCACTGTGACTGACCCGCCGGTCGTACCGTTATTTCTGATATGAAGCTCATCATTGGAGGACATACTGAGTTCCTTACGCCTCCTGTATTCCTGCTGTCTTTTGTCGATTTCCTCCCATTCCAACTCGTCAACCTGAAGACCTGCTTCTCTTGCAAGGCGTTTACTCTCTTCGCTATACTGTGGTTTCGCATAACCCGCTTCCGGACTGATAAAGGGGCGCAGGATTATCTCGATGTAATGTCCTTCCTCAGCACAGGACGCAAGCACAATGTCAGTGTATTTGATGCATTAACAGCCGCTTTTGCAGACAACGCTGAAATTGTTCTGGCGTAGGGGGTTCTGAATAGTTACCAGACGGTTTTCAATAGGCGTTCCGGTAAGGGCAAAGCGTGTCTTCGCCCTGATAAGCCTTATTGATTTTGAGGCTGCAGTCTTTGGATTTTTTATGTATTGCGCCTCATCTATTCTCACATAAGCTCTGTCATGCTCTTTAATCCGAGGGCTATGGTTGAGGTGTTGTGAAGCAGCGCTGATGTCGCAGGCGGGAGCGCTCCTGCAACCCCCAGTACTATAAGCCCGGTATTGAATGAGACGATACTGCGGTAATTAAAGCTTATCCGTTTCAAGAGCAGATCGCTCAGCCTTTTAAGCAGGACTATGCTGTAAAGGTCATCCGATCCAATGGTTATATCCGCTATCTGCCTCGCTATCTCCGCACCCTCGCTTACGGCTATCCCTGCATCCGCAGCAGATAATGCCGGAGAATCATTGATGCCGTCTCCTATCATGATGACTTTGGAGCCGTCTGCCTTTGTCTTTTCAACAAACTCCGACTTGTCCTCTGGCAGAACCTCCGCATAATACTCATCTACTCCCACGCGTTCAGCTATCGCCCTTGCCGTCCTGTCGCTGTCACCCGTCATCATTACAGTCTTAAGTCCCATCTCCTTCAAAGCGCGTATCACATCCCTGGCCTCTTCCCTGAGCGGATCCTCTATCAGTATTACCGCCGCAAGCTTTCCCTCCTTCGCGTAGTAGAGCTGCGAATACTCCGTGGGAAGCGAATCAAAAAGCTTATTCTTACCCCTAGGAATCTTAACTCCTTCATCCTCAAATACAAAATGGGCACTTCCTATTATTGCCTTCTTTCCGTTTATCGTGGTTGAAATGCCATGCGCAACTATGTAGTTTACCTTAGTATGGAATTCCTCGTGTCCAAGCTCTCTCTCCTGTGCCGCCCTGACAACAGCATTGGCGATCGAGTGAGGGAAATGCTCCTCAAGACATGCCGCCTCCCGCAAAAGCTCATCCGGGCTCTCCCCGTTAAATGAGATCACATCATAGACTGTCGGCTCTGCCTTTGTAAGCGTCCCCGTCTTGTCAAATACTATCGTATCCGCTTCAGACACCGCCTCAAGGAACTTGCCGCCTTTCACGGTTATATTATAATGTCCTGCTTCCTTTATCGCAGATAATACGGAAAGAGGCATGGCGAGCTTCAACGCGCACGAATAGTCTACCATGAGCACGGAAACTGCCTTTGTGACATTACGGCTAAAAAGATATGTCAATAAAGCACCACCCAAAGTATATGGCACAAGCCTGTCCGCAAGGCTCTCCGCTTTGCTCTCCAGGGATGATTTGAGCTTTTCGGACTCTTCTATCATTTTTACTATCTTATCAAAGCGTCCGGTTCCGCCAATATGCGATACAGTTATTACAATCTCTCCCTCTTCAACCACGGTTCCTGCGAATACGGACTTTCCCTTATTCTTTCTGACCGGTATCGCTTCCCCTGTCATGGATGCCTGATTTACCATGGCATCCCCGGAAGCTACCTTGCCGTCAAAGGGGATTATGTTTCCTACCCGGACTACAACTTTATCCCCGGTATTTATCGTGTCAGCATCCACGAGTATCTCGCTGCCATCAGTCACCAGCCAGACCTTACTGACATTAAGCGACATCCTCCTTGCCAGATCATCCACGGATTTCTTATGCGTCCACTCCTCAAGCGTGTCTCCCACGTTAAGCAGGAACATTACTGATGAAGCGGTCTGAAAGTCTCCGGTCAGCATGGCTGCAGTAACAGCGATGGCATCCAAAAGCTCTACCTTAAGCTTTTTTTCGGGGATGGTCTTCAGCCCCCTTGCTATATACTTCAATGTCCTGATGCCTGTAATAACAGCGCGGACCGGCATCGGCATTAAGAGCCTTTCTCCGTAATGAAGTACAGCGGAGGCAACTATTTTTCCATAATATCCGTCGTTAAGCTCCCTGCCCGAGGTTTCCGTAAAGCTTTCCGGAACCTTTGTGTCTTCGAAATGAAAACGCCGGAGGTTCTCAATGATCTCCCCTCTTTCACATACATACCGTACAACCGCATCAGCTGTGCGTTCATAAACCTTCGTCTCCGTTACATACGAAAAGCCCTGCAGATAATACTGCAGGGTATCCGCTTCGCCATAGGTCATACGCCTCATGGGAAAATGAATCCTAAGCCTTCCCGGGATCTCATGTTTTATGATAAATTTCATGCCTTCTTCGCTCTCCTGCCTCTTGCGGGCTTTTCATCTGTCTTCTCAGGCCTGTCTTCTATCACTTCCCCAGCCTCCTCGGCTTCCTTTCTATCCTGTTCCTCGTTTATCTTCTTCGCTTCCTCATAGATATCGTTGCAGTTCTCCTGAAGCACCGTCGCCTGATCGACGATCGCATCCTTTGCCCTCAGCACCGCCGCTACACAATGCGTATATACCTTCTTGGCATCCCTGCTTGAAAGAATCTCGACTCCAGCCGATCCAAACAAAGCACCTCCTGCGAATAACGCCACTTTACACCAGCTCATTATTTACCTCCTGATACACAATTTATTTTTAAGATATTCTCATCTAACCTTTCTGTGCAATATGCAACGACTTCTTGCGCGGGTAGACCGGAATTTCGTGCAAGAACTCCGCATTCCGCGGAGCACGCCCCCCGCTTTGCGGGAGCCTGATCAAATACGATCATTGGTTTTCCGATGAAAATCAATAATCTTTGATATACTACAGATTATCCGAACAAGATGATTAGTTCAAACATACTTTTCGTATACTCAGCCGGCTTCTTTTCGTTCCGGTAACAGGCTTTCAAAATAGTTCCTTGTTTGATCTGACTCTCCAAAGGATTTCGAATCAGTGATCTTCATAAGCACCTTCTTCGCCGTACGGCTCATTTACTATTTCGGAACTGTACAAGGAGCCGTACGACTAAGTCAATGTCTTTCTGCATTCAAAACAACTGTATCTGTTACTGTTAAGAACCCATTATCCTGCGGCTTGAATCGCTAAGATATCCAGTATAGGTCATTCATCAAATATCCTTTGTCCTGCATGGATTATTTCCCATCCTCTCCCTGTACATCGCGGTACAGCAGATATGAGCACAGAACTACCACTACGCCTATTATGATGAAATATATCCATTTGCCGGGCATGAAGTCATCGCCCGTCGTGGGAGCCCTTGATCCTGAGACGGTATCATTGCTCACGCTGTCGTCCGGAGATACAGTAAACTGAACTGTCACTGCCACATCCTGCGGCACAGCAGCGGTCTTCGTCCCGGCGGCGTCCGAGAAAACTATACTTCCTTTGGCTATCACGCCCGACCATGTAAAGCTGTACTTATCTGTTCTTCTATCGTCATATCCTACAGGCGTCTCATCCCATGCTACAGTCGCCACCGCGTTAGCCCATTGCTCCTCGGTAACGGCAACTCCATCTGACGCATCCACAGTCGCTACAAGGTTCTCTTCAAGATGCTCGCTTACGGCTGAGACATCGACTGCTTCCGAAGCCGCAAGATCTACACTGCCTGCCATGCTCTTTAATGCATATATCATAGGCAATGTCGCTGCTGTATCAGAACTCACCCCCTGTCCCGTTGCACTCCCTGTCACACCGATGCCTGACCCGGATACAGATGTCACGGTCTCCTCGCCTACTGTCTGAGCCGTTTTAGCTCCTGCCGAAGCAGCAGCCCCAAGCGCCTCTACATTAGTAGAAATCATATTTGATGAGACTACCGCACTATTAATTTCATTTGCATTATTGGTTGAAACTGCCGCCGTCCCGTCAACCGCAGCATTCTCTATGTCTGTGCTTCCCTGCACAGGAGCATTGGCTGCATAGCTTCTATTCATCATACCGGTCAAAGTGAAATACATGACCAGGACAATAAGCACCGCTCCTGCTGCCTTTCTTAAGCTTATATCTTTCATAATCCCTTCCTCCTCTAATAACGCTGGTTTATTATCTGACTTACACCGGATCCGGCACCAGATGCGCTCAGCGCATCTAAACGGTGCCCAAAATGTGCCACCGGCACATTTTGCAGATGCCGATCCCGCAACCGCCTAAATCACAGCACACTACCATGCCACTAGATTATTACACCTGTTACGGAGTTATGTCAACATTTAATTGTTTTTTCTGTTTTCGCGGATTTATTTTTTTTGTTTTCGCGCATCTTTGATCAATATAAATGAGCAAACAGTTATTATTGATACCATATATAAAATGTATATGACTCTCCCTACTACTAAAGCAGTATCTGTTAATGGTAAAAGACTTCCTGAGTCCGGATCATACTCTTCCTCGTCCTCTACTACTTCATCCACATCCTCTTCATCATACTCTTCAATATTCTCCGTATCATCCTCATCGACAACGACTTCCTCGCTTTCTTCCTCATTCTCTTCCGGTGACGAGTCTTCATCTACATAAGCTATGGCGTAGTCGCTGAATCTGCTTGTCTCAAACGACAGCTCTCCATTCTCAAGCTGCTCGAAGCTGTCATTAAGCAGCTCTGCCTCATCATCATGATATCTGACTATATTATATAATCTGGTAGACTGCTGCATAGTCTCAGGGACTTTAAGACTTATGGATAGAGGATTATCATCTCCGGTATCGGAAATAGTATAAGGCTGCGTATCCCCTTCTATATTCATCATAAGACTCAGATCGAAGAAGCTCCCGACATCGGCATTTTCATAATAAGCCAATGCCTCTTCCTTCATCTTAGACTTTTCATCAGCGCTTACTGCATCTTCATTATATTTAGCGTTGAAGCTCAAGGTTATCTTGTTTCCGCCTACAAGTGCCCCTTCTATCGCCTTGGAATTTTCCTCGGCCAAGTCCATCTGATATACAAGGATCTGTTTCGCAAGCTCCGTATCAAGATCAGCCGCTTCTGCCTGCACATCACCCTGGCTCTTATCCCATGATATAAGACTTGCGTCCAATGCATCCAGTATGCTGTCCTCTGATACCGACCCTTCATCGTCTACTATGAATTTCAGAGTAACCTTCATATCTGATGATGCCTCAGCTTCTTTTTCTTCGTCGACATTATATATGGTATCGCCCTTATTTATGGTACCGCTCCAGGTAAAGCTGTAGCCCCCTTTCTTTGACTTATCATAGCCAACGGGGGAAGAATCCCATTTGACTACCGCATCTACTCCATACCATTCTTCTGTGTATGCCGAATTTCCAGTGCCGGCAATGACTGTTGCGTCTATTCCCGTATCCAGATATTCTTTCACTGCTGCGATATCGCCCGCTTCGGAGGAATCAATATTTATTTCTCCCCCCAGTGTCTGTATAGTATACACAGTTTCATCTATATACTCTTCAGACTCCTCATCAGAATACTCTTCATCATCCGTATAGTCTTCTTCTTCACCATCACCTTCATCATAAATAAGACCATCCTCACCTTCATCGGATATGTCATCCTCCGATTCTGTGTCATCTCCTGTGTCATCATCTGACTCATACTCGCCTTCATCTGTGTATTCCTCTTCATCATAATCTTCTGATGCCAGAGAGTAATACGTCATACAGGGAAGTGCCGCAGAGCATAATTCCACAAATATAATCAACGCCAATATAACTATGCGTCTTCTGATACGCGGCACTTTATCCCGATCCCCCATTTTCTTTACTGATTCTCAAATTCCTCCGGCAGTGCGTATCTCTGCTCTACCATGTGCTTCTCCTTGAAGCAGTCGAAGACGAAGTCTATCTCGCCCTGCTCCATCTTAGGCGATATGAGGCTGACTATCGGCACTATCACAAGCCCCGCTATCATCGCCGCCGCACCGGCATTGATCGGGCTCTGTATGAACTTGGTCGCAGGGAACATATTTATCACGGTGATAAGTATGCCCGACGCAAAGCTTGCCCAGACCGCAGCCCTTGTCACTCCCTTCCAGTACAAACCATACAGGAACGGCGCAAGAAAAGCTCCCGCAAGAGCGCCCCACGATATACCCATGAGCTGCGCTATGAAGGTCGGTGGGTTGAGTGCCATGACTACCGACACTATGATGAACACTATAAGAAGCACCCTCATCACAAGTACCTGCTTCTTCTCATCCATGTCCTTGACTATATTTCCTTTAATAAGGTCTATCGTAAGTGTCGAACTTGACGTAAGAACTAAAGACGCAAGGGTTGACATCGAAGCCGACAGCACAAGCATTATGACCACGCCGATAAGCACGTCGGGCAAGGTTGAAAGCATAGACGGTATTATCGCATCATAGGCAACGGAACCATCTTCCTTATATATAGCAGCCGTGTCATAGAGCCTTCCGAAGCCGCCGAGGAAGTAGCATCCTCCCGCTATTATTATCGCAAATGCCGTAGATATCACGGTTCCGGTCTGCACCGCCTTCTCGTCCCTTATCGCATAGAATTTCTGGACCATCTGCGGAAGCCCCCATGTGCCAAGAGAAGTAAGGATTATAACACCTAAAAGGTTCAGCGGATCGGTGCCGAAGAATGCCGTGAAAGCACCGGGCTGTCCCATAGTAGCAGGCACGTCAGAAGGTATCTCCGCAAGCTTCGCTATAGCACCGTTGAAACCGCCGTTGCCGTTAAGTATCGCAACGATAACGGCACAGATTCCCAATATCATTATTATTCCCTGTATGAAGTCGTTTATCGCAGTCGCCATATAACCGCCAAGGATAACGTACACACAGGTAAGCGCGGCCATGACTACGACGCATACCGTATAAGGTATATTGAACGCCATGCCGAAAAGCCTCGAAAGACCGTTATACACTGACGAGGTATAGGGGATGAGGAATACGAACGATATGATCGCCGCAACTATCCTCAAGGCTCCCGAATGATAGCGCTTCCCGAAGTAGTCAGGCATAGTCTTTGCGTCGAGGAACTTCGTCATTATCCTCGTCCGCCTGCCAAGCACCACCCATGCAAGGAGTGAGCCTAAGAATGCGTTTCCAAGTCCTATCCACGTGGAAGCGATGCCGTACTTATATCCGAACTGCCCCGCATATCCCACGAATACGACGGCCGAGAAATAAGATGTGCCATAGGCAAAAGCCGTAAGCCACGGCCCTACCTTCCTGCCGCCTAATACGAAATCATTGACATTCGTAGCATTTTTTCTTGAATAAAGCCCGACAGCGACCATTATCGCAAAGAATACGATAAGTAATAAAACCTTGATAAACATTTCCTATAAACTCTCCTTACATAATTGTCTGCACAATACGTTACGTTTACAAAACGAATTGATTTTATTACATATAGAGATTACTTGCAAGAAAAAATTCGCTGATTACATGAGATCGCCGCAAAAAGAACTTAATTATCAGTTCCGGCGCGGGCGTCAGAACACTACCCTGTTTCTCCCTGATTCCTTACCTATGTATAGCTTCTCGTCAGCCTTCTTTATCGCTTCCTCGGAACCAAACATCGGAGAATATTCCTCCATACCGAAAGTCATCGTGATATTGAACTTATGCGAGAAGAACTCAAGCTCCATCTTCTCTATGTCACGCCTTAACTCTTCCAACATAGGATAAGCATCGTCGCCGTTTATATTCTCGAAGATAAACACGAACTCCTCGCCTCCCCAGCGGGATACGTAGCCCTTCCCCTTCATGAAGTTCTGGAACTTTGCAGACAAAGTCTTCAGCACATAATCGCCGCAATCATGTCCTCTGGTGTCATTCACCTTTTTGAAGAAATCAATATCGCCCATGGCGACGGTAACACACTGTGTCTCTTCCTTTAATAGTTCCTCGAACTTCTCTCCTATCGACCGACGATTCATAAGCCCTGTCAGAGGGTCAATGCCTGCCATGTGCTTTAATTTCTCATTGTACTGCATGAGCTTACGCTCGTCCGTCACGTTGTCACGGCAGAGCTGATATGCCGCAAGACTTATGCAAACGCCGAGAAGCACGGTATTTACAACGAGCAGAAATACATAATCAACTCCGCTCAACTCGATATTAAGGAGTGAACCCCTGACTATGAAAATCACCATCACGGCAATAGTAGTCACGGCGCTTAGTATAAGCTTGACTATAGTGCTTTTCGTTGAATCATACCACAGAAGCATCAGCGTAACGTACATATAGCCATAACCGGCAATGATCCAGCCAAGATATGGTCCCGCACCCAGGCATACAAAATACGTGGTCAGCGCAAGGATCGTGACTATGACATCGCTTCGATTTATAAAGAATGACAGCACGAATGCCGCAATAAGCACTGCGCTCGAAACCAGGTAGACTGCATTCACGGGATAATAGCCCCTGACGCTGAGGAAAATGCAATATATGAAATGGAGAATCATGCAAAGCATCACCTCATAACGGACAAGTATCATCAGGCTGTTCGTCCTGCCCTCGCCACTCTTATCGCTCTCTATGAACTTGACTACTCCCTCTAACAGCTTCAATTTATCCGCCCCAAAGTATAATTATGATGCTTCTGTAAGATAAGCTTCATATCTTATGCACAGACATCACAAATTTGGATTAGGACTAACCCAAAATATATAATACCACAAAACCACCTCGTAGGTGCAAAAAATATAATGTTTCATTTTTTATACATTGTCTCACTCTGAACATGACATAATTAAAGTCTGCTTACTTGCTTATTCTGCTAACGGTATCGCGGCATTTCACGGATGCAGGACAAAACGATGCATGAATTCAGTATATGTGGTATTATAGTCGTGATACAAAACCAAAGCAAACAGACAGGAGTGTGTTTATTCATGAATACGAACTGGAAAATATCAGATGTAAAGAGACGCGGAAAGGCTACCTTCAAGGCAAGCTACTGGAAATGCGTGCTTGTTGCTTTCATAATCTCACTGCTCGGAGGCGGTGTCAGTGTGGGAAACAGCTTCTCTTCTGTCGGCACTAATTCCTTTAATGCCGATAACTACGTGAACGAGGACGGAAGCTATAATTTCTCCGCAATCTTCGGCATCGATTCCGACTATGACAATAAGATAGGCGAGCTTGCCGAAGAGATAGCGTCAAGTCCGAATTTCGGCATAATATTTGCTACTTTTATCGGGATATTCATCTTCGCCATGATAATATCCATTGCCCTCTCCATCTTCCTGCTCACGCCTCTCGATACAGGCTGCAAGAAGTTCTTCACGGAAGCAGGAAAGACAAGGCGGTACGAACTCGGAAACATTGTCTATGCTTTCAACAGCAACTACATGAATGTAGTCAAGATAATGTTTCTCATGAACCTTAAGATATTCCTGTGGACGCTGCTTTTCATAATCCCCGGGATCATAAAGACTTATGAATACCTGATGATCCCTTATATAGTGGCAGAAAACCCGAATATATCATCAGACGAAGCCTTCAGCCGTTCGCGCGAGCTGATGACAGGCAATAAGTGGCACGCCTTCCTTCTGGGGCTTTCCTTCATAGGCTGGATATTCTTAAGCCTGCTCCTTTGCGGGATACCGCTGATATTCTATGTAGCGCCTTACATTGCGGCTACGGATGCAGAGCTTTACCTTACGCTTAAGGGAGATATAAAGGAATGGGGCACGGATCAGGGCGGATACCGCGCTCCGTATGGTTCTCCTTATGGCGGAAACCAGTATGGCAGCAATCAGTACGGCAATCCTCCTTACGGTGGTAATCAGTATGGAAATCCAACATATAACGGCGGTGCCGCAGGTCCCGGCTCTTATGGAAAGACCTCTTACGGCAGCGGCAATATGGGCTACGGTAATCCTGCAAATAATGCTCCGAAGGCTCCGACCGGCAGCAGCTCATACGGGCAGAGCATGTATGACGAGCACCCTCAGGACTTTTCAAGCAGCACAGGCTACACGGACGGAGAATACAGAGAGCTTAACGCCTCGGACGATACAGGCGACAAAGCTCCTGTCTCGAATAACGGCGACACGCCCGCTTTCGGTGATAAGAGAAACAATATGCCAAACAACGATAAGCCGTTCAATACGCCATATTGATACGAAGTCCTTTGGGATAGTGATTTTTAAGCATTCCGTTTGATGCTTTAGCCCAGCCGAGCGGGATGCCCGAAACTGTAACAAGAGTCCAGCCGTTATCTGACGCGGCTGGGCTTTTTATGCTTTGACCATTCAAATACTGTCCTGCGTCTGTATTGATAGAAAGCTCTGCTGTCCGTTTCACATTTTCAGGTTTCAGTGTCATAGCAAAGGAATGTGACGGGATAAAGCGGTCTTTCTTTATTTCTCCAAGCTCCAATCCTGCCCGCAGTATCTTCAAGCCGGATAAAATCGGTAGTCCGCTCTCAGGCATGATGCAGAGATTATTTCCGAACATGAAAAGCCTCGTTGTATCTTTAAGTCTTTCTATCACTTTTATATCAGAAACCGTATCCTCTATAAAATCATAAAATGGTGCTAGCGCCTGCTTTTGCTTATTGTTTAACCCCCTATCCATGGCTCCATGATATCCGTATGAATCCCCTGAAAGCTCTCCTTCCCGCTCCAATACCGCCACGAAATGTCCCTCTCCGTATCCATCTTGGGGAAATATGCGAAGACATTGTTTTTCATATCTCATACCATCACACGGCTTTACCTGCGCTACATGATAATCTGCATGTCTGCCTAGAAACCGCTCTATCTGCTCCTCATCTTCGTCTTTGGAGAACGTGCATGTAGAATACACAAGCTTCCCTCCGGGCTTTAGCATGACAGCCGCCGACTCCAATATCTCTTCCTGCCTTGAAGCGCACATTTTCACGTTTTCTGCCGACCACTCATCTATCGCCGTCTGATCCTTGCGAAACATGCCTTCACCGGAGCAGGGCGCATCGACCAATATCCTGTCAACTGCCGCAGGAAACCTGTCTGCAAGCTCTTTCGGCTTCTGCGATGTGACTAGCGAATTTGTAATCCCCAGCCTCTCGATATTCTGTGAAAGTATCCTAGCCCTTTCGGGGATTATCTCATTGGCGATAAGAATTCCGTGTCCTTTCAGATATGACGCTATCTGCGTGCTCTTCCCGCCGGGAGCGGCACATAAGTCAAGGACACACATGCCGGGCTTTACATCAAGGTAACTCACAGGTGCCATGGCGGAAGGCTCCTGTATGTAATAAGCCCCTGCCGCATGAAGCGGAGACCTCCCCGGAGACGGGCTTAGATAATCTCTGTAAGTCTCTGCTATTATTGAAGCCTCTTCTGCATTTTCACTGTTACCTTCCGTCAGGTTACTATCTGCATAATAATATCCATGACTCTCCCACGGGGTTTTCTGCAGTCCTGCTGTAATCCGACTCTCCAAGGCATAGTCCGTCTTAAGCGGGTTTATTCTAATCCCCCGCTTCGGCGTATCAAGATAAGATTTGAGGAATGAATCCGCTTCATCCCCCAAGTCCTCTTTCATTCTTTTAATAAATTCTTCGGGTAATATTATACTCATATGCGACACGATCATGGGCGGATCAAGCTATTTACACCAGCGAAGCGAGCCTTGTACAACTCACGTCCGGCATCAGATCTGCCCGACCGCAAGAAGCACGACTCCGCATATGATCACGGTAATGCCGATAAGCTTGCGCTTTGATATCTCCTCATGCAGAAGCCACCTTGATATGAACATCGTCCACACGTAAGTAAGCGAACCCAGCGGCAGGATTATCGCATAAGGAAGGAACTGCATCAGCACTATGCTAAGGCATGAGGAAATAACATACAGGATACCGCCCAGATAAAAGTATGGCGACTTTATTATCTCGATCTTATTATCAACGCCCGACGACTTCTTAAGGAAAAAGCTTGCAAACGAAGCAACCGAAGTCTCGACAAGCAGTATCAATGCGAGGATCAGAACCATCTTAATGCTCATTGCTCGACCCTCCTATCAGAAAGACTCCCACTATGATGACCAATATGCCGAGGATAGTAAGAGGCGTTATCGGCTCGGTAAGGAATATAGCCGATATGATAAGGGCAAATACATAGCTCATGCAGTTCATCGGCTGAAGCACCGAAAGCTCTCCGTATCCCAGCGCTATCGTCATTACCGCAGCACCGATCACATACACAATGAATCCCGGAAGTATCTTAAGGAATACCCCGAATATCCCCTGTATGCTAGTCACCGCCGTCCCGATGTCTCCAAGATCCGCCCTTTTCCATAGAAAAGAGCCTATAGACAAGGTCAACGCCGATATAAGCATCAGCACCATGCCCTTCCAGTTACGCTTTAATGATTCAATCATACCTGATCACCTCTGGCAATAATTAAAAAATCACGCCACTGACCTTAACATCAATACGTCTTTTGTGTCAAGTTAGCTGTGCCCAATAGAGGGCTGCTTTAACCGCCCTGTTCCAACCTTTTATCAGCTCTTTGCGTTTGTCCTCTTCCATGTCATGCTTAAATTCACGTCCAAGCTGCCAGTTATCTCTTATTTCATTCTTGTCCTTATAGTAGCCGACAGCAAGTCCCGCAAGATACGCTGCGCCGAGAGCCGTTGTCTCTATGCACTTCGGGCGCTTGACCTCGCAGCCGGAGATGTCAGCCTGGAACTTCATCAGGAAGTTATTCGCACTTGCTCCGCCGTCAACTTTAAGGTCCGATATCTTACATCCGGCATCCTCCTCCATCGCGCGGAACACGTCGTATGACTGATACGCGATAGATTCGAGCGTAGCCCTGATGAAATGCTCCTTCTTGCAGCCCCTCGTGACTCCGAAGATGCTTCCTCTTGCGTACTGCTCCCAATAAGGCGCTCCAAGTCCTGTGAAAGCAGGCACTATGTACACTCCCTCTGAGCCTTTCCTTGCTTCGTCGGCATATTCCTCGGACTGCGGAGCGTCCTTTATCATGCGCATGGCGTCACGAAGCCACTGTATGGCGGCTCCGGCGACGAATACAGAACCTTCAAGTGCATAATCCGGCTTCTCGTCCGCCCCCGCAGCTATCGTAGTAACCAAGCCGTTCTTTGATTCCACGGCTTCCTTGCCTGTATTCATCAGAATAAAAGAGCCTGTGCCGTAGGTATTCTTGGTATCGCCCTTATCGAAGCAGCACTGCCCGAAAAGCGCAGCCTGCTGATCCCCTGCGGCTCCCGCTATAGGTATACGACCACCCAATATACTCTCGTCCGTGTAGCCATAGATGAAGCTTGACGGAAGCACCTTAGGAAGCATAGTGTCGGGAATGCCGAAGAGCTCCATAAGCTCCTTATCCCAGCAAAGATCATGTATATTGTAGAGCATGGTTCTTGAAGCATTGGTGTAGTCCGTCACATGAACCAGACCCTTTGTAAGCTTCCATATAAGCCATGTATCAACTGTACCGAAGATAAGCTCTCCGTTTTCCGCCTTTTCCCTCGCTCCCTCTGCATTATCGAGTATCCACTTTATCTTGCTTGCGGAGAAATACGCATCAGGCACGAGACCGGTCTTATTCCTTATCATATCGGAATGTCCCTTTGCGACTATCTCATCTATGATCGGAGCGGTGCGGCGGCACTGCCAGACTATGGCGTTATATACAGGCTCGCCGGTCTTTTTGTCCCAGACTATCGTGGTCTCTCGCTGATTCGTGATGCCTACAGCCGCTATATCCTCGCATTTAGCTCCTATTACCGCCATCGCCTCCGTCGCAACGGACAACTCCGACGACCATATCTCCATAGGATTATGCTCTACCCAGCCGGGCTTAGGATAGTACTGCTCGAACTCCTTCTGCGCCATCGACTGTATCATCCCCTGCTTGTCAAATAATATGCACCTCGAACTCGTAGTCCCCTGATCGAGCGCCATCACGTATTTAGCCATAAGATACCCCCTTTTTTTGCATTTATACCCTCAAATATCTGTAATTGCCTGCCAAATGCCATCCTGATTTAAGATAATGTCCAAGCTCTGCGAATGCAGAAGGCGTGGCAATCGTGATTTTGCTTTTAAAAGTTCAAGCATTGGCACACGAAATAATATCCGCACCTGTTCCCGCTATATCGGGCTTTATCACATCACCTACGCAAATCGGAGCCCTCACGGTAAGCCCTGTTAGTTCAATAATAACATCTTTTATTTTCTCTTTAGGTATTGTCCTGCTAGTCTTTACAGGAAGCGCGGATATCTCTGCTCCTCTTAGCTTCACGGTCGTAGTCACCGTGCGTCTAGGTGCGGTCAATTCCTCGGTTGCATATTTTACGCCCTTCGGGCAGAGATTCCCGGATACCGATACCGTGCCGTCTTTATTTTTCACAGCCGTAAGATTGCAGCCGTTCGGACACATGATGCAGGTCATCTTGTCCTCATTCTCGCCGGGACGGTAGACATTCTTCTCCTCGGACTCGACATAGCCCTTCGCGCCGTCAGGGACCTTACCATTCTTCACATAAGCTGCGGCGTTCTCTCCCGCATGTTCTGCCTCCTCCGACACATGATCCACTATGTCATGCACATGAAGCACGTTGCCGCAGGCGAATACGCCGGGAACGGAAAGCTCCAGGCTCTCCGCCACTACAGGTCCGTTAGTCCTCTCGTCAATATCCGCCCCAAGCTTCCGTGTAAGCTCGTTTTCAGGTATCAGTCCCACGGAATAAAGAACCGTGTCACATTCAACGTATTCCTCCGTGCCGGGTATAGGCTTAAGCTTATCATCGACCTTTGCCACGACCACGCCCTCTACCCTGTCCTTGCCCTTTATTTCTATGACGGAATGTGACAGCTTAAGCGGTATGCCGAAGTCATTAAGGCACTGGACTATGTTCCGCTTCAAGCCACCAGAATGATCCATTATCTCGACAACCATCTGAACCTTAGCGCCCTCTAAGGTCATGCGCCTTGCCATTATAAGCCCTATATCGCCGCTTCCTACTATGACTGCCTTTCGCCCCGGCATATAGCCCTCTATATTCACATATAACTGTGCCGTTCCTGCAGAGAATACACCCGCTCCCCTGTAGCCCGGCGTATTCATGGAGCCTCTTGCCCTCTCTCTGCATCCCATTGCGAGAATAAGAGCCTTTGCGCCTATCTGGTACATGCCTTTGTCCTTATTCATGCAGGTGATTAGCTTCATGCCGTCATCTGATGCTTTAAGGTCAGTTACCATCGTCTCCAGGGCATAAGGTATCTTAAGATTCTCTATCTTATCCTCGTACCTTGCGGCATATTCGGGACCTGTAAGCTCCTGCCGGAAGGTATGCAGTCCGAAGCCGTAGTGTATGCACTGGTTCAATATTCCACCGAGTCTTTTGTCTCGTTCCAGTATTATTATATCCGTAACACCTGCTTTGTATGCTGCCTCTGCCGCCGCAAGCCCTGCGGGACCACCGCCTATTATGACTATGTCGTATGTTCGCATCTTATAGCTCCTTGTTTATCCCAACTAATATTTCAGAGCCTTCTCCTGCTTTTAATATCTCCGTCGGCTCCACTCCAAGCTCCCTCGACAGGATATCGACAACCTTAGGCGAACAGAATCCACCCTGGCATCTGCCCATGCCTGCCCTGACTCTTCGCTTCACGGCATCAACCGTTCTTGCGCCTACAGGACGCCTTATAGCCTCCAGTATCTCCGCCTCTGTCACAAGCTCGCACCGGCAGATCACATTAGCAAAGGCAGGATCTTTTTCTATAAGCCGTTGTCTTTCTTCATCGGAAGCATTCGTAACGCTCGGTATCCCTTCTCTTGTTTCTATAAAATCAGCCTTTTCCTTCGCCGGTTCTTTTTTCTGCAAAAGCTCTGCAACATACTCTCCAATGGCAGGAGCGGCGGAAAGCCCCGGCGATTCTATTCCCGCTACATCTATGAAATTCTCCGCATCATCAGCAAATTTGATAATAAAATCTCCGCCTGACTCCTTTGCTCTTAATCCTGCAAAAGAGGTTATTACTTTTCTCGATGGCACCTGCAGTACGCTCATTGCCCCGGCGTTTAATACGAAGCTGAGTCCCTCTGCTGTAGTATTCACGCCTTCTTTGTCATCTATAGAATCAGCTGTAGGCCCTATCATACAGTTACCGTGCGCAGTAGGAGTCACAAGAACTCCCTTTCCCTTATCTGTCGGAAGCTGGAATAACGTGTGCTTCACTAATTCGCCCGCTTCCTTGTCGAACAAACAATATTCGCCCTTTACAGCTTTTATGCTCATCGGAGTCCTGCTTACCATAGCATGTATCTTATCCGCATACACGCCCGCAGCGTTTATCACATATCTTGCCTTTATATCGCCCGACGTGGTCGTAAGGACATATTCCCTACCGTCCTTATTTATTGCTTTTACCTTGGAGCGAAGCCTGAAATCCACGCCGTTTGTCGCCGCATTCTCAGCCATTGCGACAGTAAGCATGAAGGGGTCGACTATCGCCCCCGTAGGCACATACAGAGCCTTCACGACAGCCTCGTTAATATTCGGCTCCATTTCACGGATCTCGTCCTGCTCTATGATGCGAAGCCCTTTCACGCCATTTGCGATACCTCTGTCATACAGCTCCTGCAAGCCCTTTCCGTCCTGCTCCTTACGGCAAAGCACCAGCGATCCGTTCCTTTTATATGCGAATGAAAGCTGCTTTGAAAGCTCCTCCATCATCTCAGACCCTCTCACGTTCATACGAGCCTTCATGCTGTTAGGCTTTGCGTCATACCCGCCATGCACTATGCCGGAATTCGCCTTAGACGTGCCCTCGCATACATCCGTACACCGCTCAATCACACAGATTTTCCTCTCATACCTCGACAGAAATCTCGCAACAGAACACCCGATCACGCCCCCGCCGATTATAGCAATGTCATACATGCACTATTCTCCTTGAATTTATTTGATTATATGATGCTAGGGTCAAAAGCCCCTTTGCGTTGTTTATGATGCTTACGCATGGCGTCTTCGCTTCGCTACGGTCGGTGCTAAGCAAACAGCCACTGGCTGTTTAGCACCGCAGCAAGCTGCTCTCGCCATGCTCCGTC
>JAFTAP010000031.1 GCA_017455525.1 Lachnospiraceae bacterium | reverse complement strand
GCAGATCTCCTTTGCTTTTTCTTCCAACAATAAATCATAAGGAAAATCTGTCTGATTGGGAAGAGGGGACCTCCTTCTTCCCTTTATTTATCTATATATATCATTGATAGATTTCTTAACCAACTAATATTTTACACTAACGATTTTATTAGCGTAAAAATGACAACTCTTAGTACATAAACACAACGGTTCCAAAGCTTAATTAAAGGCTAAGAACCGTTGCGTTTACTCCATTTATTGCGTGTTGCGTTTACCTTGAAAATCTTGCAAACTCCCCCGCATAGAAAAAACTAAACAACGCTTCTTAGGTGTTATCACTAAAAAGCGTTGTAGCCTATTTCCAAATATATGTACTTTTACCCTGGCAAGCTAAGTACTTTTATTGTGCTGATATAGCGCCTACAGGACAGCCGCCCTCACATGCGCCGCAGTCGATGCAGGTTGCCGCATCAATCTCATACTTGCCGTCTCCCTCAGATATAGCGTTCACGGGACACTGTGCTGCACATGCGCCACAGCTGATGCAAGAATCACTGATTACATGAGCCATTTTTTATTCCTCCTTTAAATATCTGTTAATTTTACATGAAACGATGGGATTTTCGTCTCACAAGTTAACTTTATGGTATTTTACAATAACTGTATACAAAATGCAACGTATTAAATTATCAATTCTCCAACAGACAAGCTTCTCTCTCTCTGAAATAATTGACGCTGTCTAAAACTAATTTATCAAGAACTGCGGGATCGGTCTTTGCGTTCTGTGCAGGATAAGGATCTCCTCCAGGACCTAAGGGTTCCGGTGTTACGAAGCAGTTGTCATTGTTATTGTAATCTATCAGGTAAAGCGCCATGATGATTGTGTCAATATCAAGTGATCCATCTCCTAATGCACAGCGGTTCGTGTCAGCCATATGCAGATTGGTCAGCATATCCTTAGCATCCCAGATCGCTTGTGCAATGTGGCTCTCGCCCACCAGCATGTGATATACATCGCCGTTAATATGCTGCACGCCAGGATGAGCCAAACGTGCAATGTAATCCTTTGCTTCGGCAAAGGTATGCACTATACTGGTTTCTGCAGCACGGATCGGTTCTATCGCTGCACGTACGTTATATTCTGTAAACACATTGGCAACGCGTGATAATGCGTCAATACTGCGATCTATCTCACTGTCATCATACTTCTTAGACCGTCCCACTGCGGCGGGACATACCAGCATATATTTTCCCCCCATTTCAGCGGTAAAAGCGACCTCCCGCTTGATATAATCAATGGCAGCCTGGCGTTGTATGTGGCGATTAGAGGAAAGATCATTATCCGCACTGAACATGCCGCACACCCCCGCACACGTAATACCGTGGCGCTCAAGGATCGGCTTGATCTCAGACGGACGATATCCCAGATCCGCCCCGTAGTGATTACCGTGCAGCTCAATAAATTGGATGCCGGCTTTTTCCAACCGTGCACAGGAGATATCAAAATCCTCTAACCCAAATCCCCAGTTGCTCCAGGAAAACTTTAGGCGCTTACGCATCTGGTCGGGATGCGCTTCCTTTTTTTCCAAAAAAGCTTTACGTATGTTCTGATTGATAATCTCGTATCTTTGCAGTTTCATGACGACTCCTCCTTTGTATTATATTGATTAGATGATAGACAATTTCTCCATCGCAAAATCCGGCACGATGACCTCGAAATGCTCCTTTATCCTGCCCTCGACAGCCGTAGTGCATTCTTCCATGCGACCGTACTCGGTGATTATGTTGCAGACCTTATTAAATACCTCAGGGGTATGGTCTGTCTTACGAAGGAGCAGATAATACCGCTTATCTTCGGGGTTCTTATATAGCACGTTATCGCCATGGTATATGCCCTTAAGTATCTTTGAAACCCTTATCACGTCGTCAAGCTCTGAGAATGAATAAAGCTTCGTAAGGTCTACCTGTATCGTGATCTTGACTTCCTTCTCCGTGCCCGCATCGGGAGAGCCTATCTTCCTGCTCGTGGTAATGGCGTCGCCTGTGTCGCTTGACGACAGAAGTCCCTGCGCTTCCTCGACCTGCTCTTTAAGCTTTCTGAAGAGGTCTATGATGTCATCGGCGCTTCCGGGATCCTTAAGCTTCTTCGTCTCCTGATCGGAATCACTTAACGATGGAGCGAACTTTGAAAATCTCGTGTCAAGCTCCTCAGGGTCTTCGACCTTCGTTATGACGAGCACGATCGCTTCATTGGATATCGGTATCGCCTCTATCATAAGGGGGATGTCCTCGACGTCGAAGCCGAACCTGTGATGAGCCTCTCTCATCATGTCCTTGAAGAGATTCTTAGCCTTATCCGTGCCGTAGGCAAGCTCGCTTAACTTAAGGTTCCTCGATACAAGGTCATTCTTGGTCAATGTACATCTGATCTGTCTATCGTTTACTTTTTCGATCTTCATATCCCCATCCTTCTAAGTGCTATCTCGCATCCGGCTTCGCCTGCTGCTCGATGTACATTTTTCCTGTTCTTCTTTTGTATAAGAAAAACATCTCGCATCCGGCTTCGCCTGCTGCTCGATGTACGGCATTCGCCGTACTCAATCCGAAATATATACGTAATTGCCGGCAAGCCGTCATTACGTATATATTCCGCATTGGCACTTCTCATTGCTCACGCACCAAGTTTTCAAACTTCGTCAGCGCTGCGATCCATGCGAGGCTCACGGTTCCTATTGAACCGTTTCTTTGCTTCGCAAGGATAACGTCTGCTACGCCCTTACGCTCCGAATCCTCGTTGTAATAATCATCCCTGTATATAAACATTACCACATCTGCGTCCTGTTCGATAGCCCCTGATTCCCTTAAGTCAGAGAGCATCGGCCTGTGGTCAGGTCTCTGCTCGACGGCACGGGACAGCTGTGACAGGGCTATGACAGGACATTGCAGCTCTCTTGCAAGTGCCTTGAGGCTCCTTGAAATATCTGATATCTCCTGTTGTCTCGAAACCTCCATCCTGCCTGACCTTGAGCCGCTCATAAGCTGTAAATAGTCGATCATGACCATATCAAGCCCATGCTCTATCTTGTATCTTCTGCACTTTGTCCGCATCTCCGCGACCGTTATCGCGGCAGTGTCGTCTATCGCAAGATTCGACATTCCTATGACGCCTGCGCTCTCTATAATACCACGCCACTCGTCATCATTTAAATGCCCAATCCTGATATTTTGTGAATCAACCCTAGATTCCATGGCAAGAAGCCTGTTCACGAGCTGCTCCTTCGACATCTCTAGTGAAAAGAAGAGGCAGTGGTAGTCTTTCTTGAAGCAGGCGTGCTGGGCGATATTAAGCACTAAAGCCGTCTTTCCCATGGATGGCCTCGCAGCTATCAGTATCAGGTCTGATTTCTGGAAGCCCGCTGTCTTCTCGTCCAGATCCTCGAAGCCTGACGGTATCCCAGTAATCTTGGAGTCCGCCTTGGCGACATCCTGTATATGCTGAAGAGCGTCTATTACGATCTCCTTAATCGGCTTTATCTCTGATCTGCCCCTGTTCTGCACGAGATCGAATATCCGCTTCTCCGTATCCTGCAGTATATCGCTTGTGTCCCTGTCTCCCTTATAGCAGTCATTTTCTATATCGGAATTGACCCTTACGATAGCCCTTAGAATAGCTTTCTCCCTGACTATCTCCGCATAATGCCTCACGTTAGCGGATGTCGGCACGGAATCCACGATCTCCGCAAGGAGCATCGGATTGGTTATCTCCGCAGGAGCGCCTTTCTCCCGAAGCTTCTCCTGTATCATCACGGAATCCGCAGGCTTCTGCTCATTAAAAAGCTCGACTATCGCTTCATAGAGCAGTCCGTATCTTTCCTCATAGAAGTCACTCCGAGTCAACAGCTCCGTTGCAATAAAAATAGCCTCCCTCGTGTCGTCCATTATCATGGAGCCTATGACGGAGCGCTCCGCCTCAGAAGAATGCGGCGGTATTCTTTTTATCACATTTTCATCTGTCGGCATATCCTGTTTTTCCGAATAAAAGCCTTTATCGTCTCAAATATCCCCCCAGATCCCTCACCGCTTCATGCAGGAATAGTTCTCACTCTTCGGGGAGTACATCTACAGTAAGCACCGCCGTCACCTCAGGGTGAAGCTTCACGTTTATCTTATATGTGCCAAGGTTCTTGATAGGCTCCGTTATCACGAGCTTCTTCTTATCTAACTCTATGCCGTTCTGCTTCTTCATCTCCTCGGCTATCTCCTTCGAGGATACCGAGCCGAAGACCTTACCGTCCTTTCCTGCCTTGACTCTGCATGTGACGGTATTATCCTCAAGCTTCGCTGCAAGCTCCTTCGCATCGGCAAGCTTTAAATCCGCCGCCTTCTTCTCCCTTGCCTTCCGAAGCTTCACGTCGTTAAGATTCTTCGCATCCGCAGGCACTCCGAGATTCTTCGTAAAAAGGAAGTTCCTCGCATAGCCCTCCTTGACCTCTACTATATCGTCCTTTTTTCCGAGTGACTTCACGTCCTCAAGCAGTATCACCTTCATTACGTTATATCTCCTTCCTTTTCCATTTCATCTATTATGTCCTTAAGCTTCTGTTTCGCAGTCTCAGGCGACATGTCCGTAAGCTGCGCGCCCGCTATGTTCATATGTCCTCCGCCGCCGAGCCTCTCCATAATGATCTGCACGTTTATCTCATCTATGGATCTCGCTGATATGTATATGCGGCTCTGGTAATCAGTAAGGACGAAGGACGCCTTGACCGAGTTGATATTCAGAAGCTCATTCGCCGCCTGCGAGCCTACTATGGTAGGGCTCTCCAGTCCGTTACCGTCACATATCGAAATCGCATACTTCTCGTGGAATAACTCCGCCTGACGTACTACCTCCGCCCTTGCCTTGAAGGAAGCCATGTCGTTTCTGAAGAGCTTCCTGACCCTCGTGATGTCTGCGCCGCTTCTCCTTAAGAACGCCGCCGCTTCGAAGGTCCTTACGCCTGCCTTTGTCATGAAGTTATTCGTGTCTATCATTATGCCCGCATAGAGGCTGTCCGCCTCCACGCTCTTTATGCGTATATTGTCTGAAATATATTGAAGTATCTCCGCAACCATCTCACAGGCGCTCGATGCGAAGGGCTCGATATATGAGAGCGTAGCATTCTCTATGGTTTCCGTGCCTATCCTGTGGTGATCGAGCACGACTATCGTTTTTATTCTTCGTAACAACTCCGGACACTCCGTTATGGAAGGCTTATTCGTATCGACTACCACCATGACAGAGCTCTCGGTATCCGCAAGCTGCAATGCCTCCGCGCTCGTCACGAACATATCGGGATCGAAGTCAGCTTCCTTCGAGCAGGCGTCCACGAAAGGACGTATCGACTGCGTGACTGTATTTATTACTATATGACATTTCTTGTCAAGCTGCTTCGTGACCCTGTATATACCTATCGCGGCACCGAAGGTATCTATGTCCGTGATCTGATGCCCCATGCAGAAGACTCGTTCCTTCTGCTCTATTATTTCCTTTAAGGCCTGCGCCTTGACCCTCGCCTTCACGCGGGTATTCTTCTCCATCTGCATGCTCTTGCCGCCATAGTAGGTCGTGCGATCCTTAGTCTTTACGACCGCCTGATCTCCGCCTCGTCCAAGAGCAAGATCTATAGCGCTCCTCGCATAAGCGGTATCCTCCGTCAGCGCCCCGGTCTCTAGCCCGAAGCCCATGGATAAAGTGACGGACATCTCGTTTCCTACCTTCACGGTCTTCACATCCTCAAGGATGTCAAATCTGTTCGCGACGAGCTTATCAAAGGAGACCCTCTTCATCGTGATGAAGTATTTATCCCTTTCGGTATTCTTCACCACAGCATCGTAGTCTGAGAAATATTTCTTTATCTTCCTGTCAATAAGCGCCACGAGAAGCGAGCGCCTGACCTCCTCCACGTTCTCCATCGCCTCGTCATAATTATCCATATAAATATAACCGGCGACTATCGTCTCCTCCTGATTCAGCTTCTTCAAGCGATTTATCTCTGTCTCGTCAAAAAGGAATATCGTGATGATCGAGCCCGTGAAGCCCTCGTCATCTATAATAAGAGAGGAATGTGCCATCTCATCCAGGGAAGTCCTGCGTACGTCTGCTTTAAAATCCCTGCCTCCCACGGAAAATTCCATATCCGCCCCCTCGCCGTCAGCGGGCAGCCTGTCCTTCGTAAGCTCCGGAATATAAGAGGTTATGGACTTGCCGAAGGGCGATTCCTTGCCTATGAGTGTCTGGAACTCACCATTACACCATACGAACCTTCCGTTCTCGTCAAGCAGGGCATAAGGCAGGGCAAGCCCCTTCAAAAGCCCCTTCTGCACCTGACCGAAGCTCGTTGCGAAATTCACCATGTCATTAGCGATGCTTCGGCGGTTATAGAAGCGTATGGCAAAAGCTATGACCGCATAAATGATAACGACGGCAGACGCCGCAAGCCCGGCACGGAAATCAATGAAATACATCCCTGCGGCGGCGACAGCAAGCAGCGCCGTAAGTATCAGAGGCCAGCTCACATAGAGTCTTAGCGCGCCCTTATATTTATCATTAGTATCGCTTATCTTCTTCCCCATATCCCAAATACTGCTTTATAGTGATTACTCTCCCATGCTGCGTCTCACACGCTATGCCCGCATCAGTAAAACTCCTTCACGTATTTAATCCTTGACAGATAATCCATCTCTTCCTCTATAGGCTTATCCGTGTCCACGAGCCTTCCTGCTTCATTATGCATCGGATGTACCATTATCTCCACGAGCGAGCCGTCCGTCAAGTCTTCCCTGCAGAGCATGAAATCCTTGAAGGAACCGAAGTAATCCGTAGTCTGCACGGGCATCGTCTTAAGCCTCCTGTTGAACCTCTCCTTATACACTCTCTTGGCAAAGCCCATCCTGCCGTGCATATTGCGCGTAAGCCTCACGGATCGTAGCCCGTACTTCTCTATAAGAGGCTCTACCGCCTTCCACACGGAAGCGTCCGTATGCACGTAATGATGCGAGTCCAGATGCTTATTGGGAAGTCCGTATTCAAGGTATCTTATTATCTGCGCTTCAGCCTCGGCTCTGACAGCCATAGTCTGTTCCTTATTAAAATGCATCCGCTTATACATATCATGAAAGAAAGCCGCATTGAAGTTTCCTTCCCTGTCGCAGAAGCACTTATGCCTTGCAATCTCCTTTGTCAGAGGCCTTCCGCTTGTAAGGTTCAGATGAAGCCCCACCCGCTCATGCCAGCCGGAACGCCTTGCAAGCTCCACCGCCTCATCCGCATAGTCCATATTCACCATGAGCGTCGTGCTCGTGATGAACCTCTCCGCAAAGCATTCTGCTATGGCGTTATTCACGTCCTCGGAAATCCCCAGATCGTCCGCATTGACTATTATTTTAAGCATATCCTATATATATTACTGAAAAAAAATAAAAACTTCAACTAAGCCTTAATCCCTAGTATAATAGGCGTATGATAAGCGTTATAGTGCCTGTATATCAGGCTTATAAAACTTTAGATACCTGCGTGCAGAGCATACTGGCGCAAAGCTTTGCGGACTTCGAGCTGATATTAGTGGATGACGGCTCCACTGACGGCTCTGCGGGGCTATGCGACTCCTATACGGACAGCCGTGTCCATGTCTTGCATGTTGCTAACGGCGGTGCGGCTTCCGCAAGGAATAAGGGAATAGCGACCGCATCAGGCGAATGGGTCTGCTTCGTAGACAGCGACGATGCGATAGCTCCCAGTTATCTGTCAATCCTTATTTCCCTGGCAGAAGATACCAATGCAGATATAGTATCCTGTGCCTACGCAAAATGCGAGAGAGCCGATATAGCAGACTATGTTTCTTTCTTCGCAGATAAATCAGTACGTAATCCGCATACCTTTATATACAAAGGAAACGAAGGCACGAGGGCTCTCCTCTATCAGAAGGGCTTCATCAGCGCTCCTTGGGGGATGATATCGAAGCGCTCCCTGTGGCAGCATGTATCCTTCCCCGAAGGAACCGCGGCAGAGGACATGGGAACCATATACAGGCTCTTCCTTGAAGCCTCTGTCATAGCCCGCACGGATGCCGTTCTCTACGGCTATGTAATGGATGCCTCTAATACGGTCTTCTCGACCCAGTCCGTAAGGAATCCCGACTACTATAGGCATAGCCGGCATATGTTAAGCTACATAAGGAAACGTCACCCCGACTGTATGAAAGCCGCCGCAAGCAGGCATCTCTCCGCCTGTTTCCAGATACTATCCGAGACCTCTCCCGATACGAGAGACGAAAGCGCAAAGGAGCTTATAAATAAAATATATGCGGACATCCGTTCCGTAAGGCGTATTGTAATAAAAGACCCGAAGGCAAGGCTTCGCAACAGGGCAGCCGCTATTATTAGCTATTTCAATATAAGCTTCATGCACAAGCTTTTATACGATAACTATGTAAAGAAAATCCCGCATGTTTCTGATCGGAAAATCGCCATGATAGAGTATCAGGGACGGTGCGATACGAATGGAAAGGCAGTAGGGCACGCCCCGAAGGTTCTTGCGGAATATTGCGATATGATATACGCGCCTGACGGAGCGGACATAAGCATTTATGCCCCAGACGTTATACTTAAGGAGCTGCCGGAAGACCTTAAGGACTCGCCCGGAATAAACACCCATGTCCTGTTTCATAATATAGTGATGAAAAGCCATCCCGCCCTTTCAGACCGGATAGCGAATAAGTTCCGCATGTTCGCAAATATCCGCCGTTCCTTAAAGGAAAGCGACGCCTCCGTGCTGTGGTTCTTCAACGTGGAGTTCTATCTTTTCCTCTATCTTGCTTTATTCGGAAATAATCATAAGAAGATAGCCGTGACCATGTTCCTTGACGGGTATCACGGCGGCGTCATAGCATCTGTTAAGCAAAAGATATTCGAGACAGGGCAGAAGAAGATATGGCGCTGCATATCCGCAGGACCCTCCTTCACCTTTAAGAATATGCCCTCAGTCTTCATCCCCGATTATGTATGTGACGAGGGCTTATATTCCCGCTACAGGGGTGCAGGAAAGGAGGACTACGCTGTCTGCCTCGGCACTATGGATAAGGGGAAGCAGCTGGAGGAATTGGTAAAGGCCTTCAGCCGTATGTCTTACAAGCTTATAATAGCGGGGAGATTTTACGATAAGGAGAGGATATCCGCATTAAGGAAGGCTTCCGGTGATAATATAGAAATAAGGGATGAGTACCTTAGCACGGAAGAATATCTTGCGCTGCTCTCCCATGCTTCATATGCCGTGCTGCCGTATAATGAAAGCAACTACGCCTTCCAGACCTCGGGCGTCATGCAGGAAGCCCTTTTCACGGACACCATAGTCCTTACGCATAAGGACATCCTCGAAGGGAATAATATCCCCGGCGTAGCCTATCTCTCGTATGATGATATAAATGACGGAATGCTCGTATCAAATGCTTCAAATATAAGCCGGAACAGAGAGATCCTTGCGGAATATGACCGGCTGAGGAAAGAGGTCTATAGCAAGGACAGCATAACAAAGAAAATAAGAAACAGCCTGTCGGTCTGATCTCACGTCGACAGGCTGTTTTAATCTGTCATGTTTTTATTCAACTACATAAGGCAGTAAAGCCAGATGTCTTGCGCGCTTGATGGCGGTCGTAAGCTCTCTTTGATGCTTCGCGCACGTACCCGTGACGCGTCTCGGAAGGATCTTGCCTCTCTCCGAGATGAACTTCTTAAGCCTTACTACATCCTTGTAATCAATGTCCCCGTCCTTGCCGCAGAACATGCAGACCTTCTTCCTCCTGCGTATTCCGCCCTGTCTTCTGGGTCTGTCTGAGTGATCGTTATTCTTCATATATGGCATTGTCTTATCTCCCTGTACTGTAAGTATGTTTGCTATTGTTTAGTTAAACGGAAGCTCGTCATCTATCTCATCCGGTACGTTCATAAAACCGTCGTCCGCAGGCTGAGGCGCTGATGCCTGTCCTTCGGAGTAGGAATCTCCGCCCCCCAAGGGAGCGGAATAATTAGAACCGCCACCTTGGACCTGTGCATTCTTGCTCTCGCCGAACTCTATCTCATCCACTACCACGTCAGTCGTATACACGGTCTGACCGTCCTTATTCTGATAGCTTCCTGTCTGGATGCGTCCGACTATATCGAACTTCATGCCCTTATGAGCATACTTCTCAACGAACTCTCCCGTCTTTCCAAAGGCCACGCAGCTTATAAAATCCGCTGTCTGCCCGTTTCCGTCCTGATTTCTTGATCGCCTGCGATCAACCGCCAGAGTGAAGCGCGCTATGCACATCTGATTATCACCCTGCGAATATCTCACATTAGGATCTCTTGTAAGGCGCCCCGTCAGCATTGCTTTATTCATATATCCTGCCCTACACTTTCTGTGGCTCTGCCACTAAACTGATTACTCGGCTTCGCCGGTCCCCTCGTCAGATGAAGGCGCGACCTCCTCTGCCGCATTACCCTCAGGCTCCGCCTCTGCTTCAGCTACCGTCGCTTCCGTCCTTACGGGCTCGTCATATGAAGACTCGGTTGCCTCAGCCCTCTCTTCCTCGTGCTTCACGGAGAGCTCCTTCTCGTCCGATACAATGAGATACCTGTATACATTCTCAACTATCCTGATACGATGCTCGATCTCGGCGATAGCCTCCGGGCCTGCCTGGAACTTGATGAAGACATAGTAGCCTTCCTTGACCTTGTGCACCTCATAGGCAAATCTTCTCTTGCCCCAGTCATCCTCTGACGTAATGGTGCCACCAAAACGCGTGATGAGTCCCCTCACCTTTTCGAGAACGGCATCCTTCGCATCGCTCTCGAGCTGTCCGTTGACCGCGACAGCCAGTTCATACTTGTTCATTATTTTACCTCCTTATGGTCTTGTCCGGCTCATGCAAGTACACATGAGCAAGGCGGATTTATCACGGACTAATAAAATAGCACAAAATTCCAAAGGTTTCAAGCCTCGCATTATGGTTGATAAAAAACAGGTAAAAATATATTATATTATCCATAAGCTAATTAATCCTGAGATATGGAGGTAAGGAGTATATGGAACAATATTTTCTGGCGGTTGATATAGGGGCTTCAAGCGGACGGCATATACTGGGGTATGTAAAAGACGGAAAGCTGAACCTCGAAGAAGTCTATCGCTTCTGGAACGGCATGGACGAAAAGGACGGAGAGCTTGTATGGGATACGGAGAGGCTTTTTAATGAGATCCTTGCCGGCATGAAGAAGTGCAAGGAAATCGGCAAGATCCCTGTAAGTATAGGCGTCGATACATGGGGAGTTGATTTCGTCCTGCTCGATGCTGACGGTAATAAGGTCGGCGAGGCCGTAGGGTATCGCGACAGCAGGACCGACGGTATGGATCAGGAGGTTTTCAAACTGATCCCCGAAAAGGAGCTTTACTCAAGGACAGGCATACAGAAGGCAATATACAACACGATATATCAACTCATGGCATTAAAGAAGAAGCATCCTGATCATCTTGATAAGGCAGAGGCCCTGCTTATGATGCCTGACTACTTCCACTACAGGCTGTCGGGTAAAAAGGTTCAGGAGTATTCGGAAGCTACAACCAGCCAGCTGGTAGATCCCTCCACGAGGAACTGGGATTATGAGCTTATGGAAAAGCTGGGCTTCCCTGGAAAGATACTGCAGGAGATACAGATGCCCGGCACTAATATAGGAAGCCTCACGGAAGAAATACAGAAGGAAGTCGGCTTTAATTGTGACGTGGTACTTCCGCCCACGCACGATACGGCGAGCGCGGTAATGGCCGTCCCCACCACGGAAAAGAATGTCTGCTACATAAGCTCCGGCACCTGGTCGCTTATGGGCGTCGAGATGGACGAGCCCGACTGCTCGGAGCTAAGCCAAAGCAAGAACTTCACGAATGAGGGCGGATATGACGGCACGATTACCTATCTTACGAATATAATGGGACTGTGGATGATACAGTCCGTAAGGAATAAGCTCGCTCCCGACATGGGCTACGGCGAGATCTGCGAGCAGGCCTCAAAGGAATCTATACAGTCAATCGTCGATGCGCAGGACGACGCCTTCCTTGCCCCCGACGATATGGTAAAGGCAATACAGGATAAATGCCGCTCCACGGGTCAGGAAGTCCCTGAGACACTTCCCCAGCTTGCGGCTGTGATATACAACAGCCTGGCAAAGTGCTATGCCGGGAAGCTTAAGGAAATAGAAGAACTCACAGGCAGGAAATACGACAGGATACATATAATAGGTGGCGGCTCTAATGCCGCATGGCTCAACGAGCTTTCCGCAAAATATGCCGGCGTTCCCGTCTATGCCGGTCCCGGAGAGGCTACGGCTCTTGGCAACATCCTCTGCCAGATGATAGGCAAGAAGTTATTCAAGGACCTGAGCGAAGCAAGAGAATGCGTGTCGAAGTCATTTGAAATTAAAGTCTATAAATAAAAGGATTTCTGAATACTAAAGATGGAAAAGGCTCGTAAAGCTGCGAGCCTTTTCTTTATGGATCATTCTATGTTTCAACTGTTCTTAAGCATATCTGCTATCCGCTCCTGACAGATCTCGCCGATACGCTTCTGTTGCTCCTTATCAAGAGACTTCGGATCTATGGGCTCTCCGAAGGAGATCGTCACATTGCCGGATTTTATTATAGGGAAATGCTTCTCCAGCAGCTCCCTCGTGCCATGTATTGCCACAGGCATTATCTTCACGCCGGATTTTAACGCTATCTTGAAGGAGCCTTCCTTGAAGGGATTCATGTCAAGCTCTGATTCACCCTTCGACCTCGTGCCCTCAGGATAAATAAGTATAGTCTGACCGTTTTTCGCATCCTCTATGCATTCCAATATGATCTTCAGATTCTGCTTTATATCCTGCCTGTCAAGGAACCTGCAGTGCTTCATCAGCATCCACCAGTAAAGTATCGGAACCTTTTTCATTTCTTTCTTTGCGACTATAGCCGTAGGACTTATCATCTGCGCGTCGAGCAGCACGATGTCAAATATCGACCTGTGATTAGCCACGAAAAGAATCGCTTCGCCCTTTGGTATCCTTTCCTTATCCTTTACAGTAACCTTTGCTCCGGCTATGAATGCAACCACCCTGAATGCCCATGCGACTACCGCCTGTGAATACTCATCCTTTGCTTTCCTGCTGAAAAGACCTATGAGCAGACCTATCGGGATAAGGAGCAGTGACACTAAAAGAAATATCACCACAAATAATACCGCGATCACCAACCTTATCATGACTTGCTTCCCTTGCTGCCCTTTAATCCCTTAAGGCTTGACTGATTTAATATGTTCGTCTCAAATGAGAATGTCACCCTCTCCTCATCTCTCTTGCGCTTCATCGCAAGCTCTATCAGCCTGTCAAGAAGCTTGCCGTAAGGCACTCCTGCGGGCTCCCAAAGATAGAATGAAAGAGAACCGGGTATCGTATTTATTTCATTTAGATACAGGCTTCTGTCCGACTTATCTATCATGAAATCAAACCGCACCACGCCGTTACAGCCAAGACACTGGAAAGCTCTGACCGCAAGCTCCTGTATGCGTTTCGTCATATCGTCAGAAATAGGAGCCGGTATCTTCCTGGCGACACTCGCCATGCCCTTAGACGCTCCGCCATTCTTCGACGACTTGCCTCCGGACATATATTTATCCTCATAGGAAAGGATTTCGTCGGAGTGATACGGCTCCTCGCAAAGCGAAGCCTCCGCCTCCTCCATATCACCGAGCACCGAGCAGTTTATCTCCTGAAGCTCCGATATGGCGTGTTCTACTAATATCACATTCGCAAAGGTATAGGCGTTATCGAGCGATTTAATAAGGCCGTCCTTGTCATGCGCTACGGATATGCCGACAGAGGAGCCTGAATTCACAGGCTTTACTATGACAGGATAACTAAACCTTTCTTCTATGTCGCTTATCATTGCGTCCATATTTTTGTAATCCTTAGTAGTATATCTGCGGCAAGGCAGGACAGGGATATCATTATCCGCAAAAACCGTCTTCATTATATATTTATCCATGCCGACGGCGGCGCTTGTCACATCACATCCTGCAAAGGGTATGCCCCAGGTCTTGATATAACCCATCAGCGTGCCATCCTCCACATTTGTTCCATGCACAATGGGAAGCATGACATCCAGCTCCACAGGCTTCATGCCAAAAGCCTTATGCGGATATGCCGCAAGCAGGAAGCGTCCGTTTTCCTTTACGGGGATCACTCTCTGCGATGCCTTAAGCAAGGTGGGGATATCTTTATACGCTTCGATATTTCCTATATCCTGTCCGATATACAGGTCATTATCCTTTGTCAGATATATAGCGGTCGCCTCATACTTATCGCCGTCCAGGCTCTGCATAGCCTGTATGGCCGATATAATAGAAACCTCATGCTCTACCGATCTTCCGCCGAAGATCACTCCTACACGAATTTTCATCTACTCCGCTTCCTTCCTACTTTGATCCAATTCTGTCGGCATATTTCCTTATAAATGGAAATACCGTATAACGGTTCCTGCTTTATTAATACTTCACGCCCCAGACACTTTCATTATTTCCTACGGCAGTAAACGTCATAACCTCTGTCCCTGCCTCATCTGCCTGCTCACAGAAGACTCCCGAATAATCCGTGCCGTCTATTGAGATATTCATATAATAAGCACCCTCATCCATGCTCCATGTACCCTCTTTGTCCTCGGTGACAGCCTTGCCGTCCTCCGTAAGGTACACTATCAAGGGTTCAGCTATTTTATCATCTATCGCCGTTCCCTGATCTATAAAATAATACCGTCCTGTAACTTCTTCCTTGGAATATCCGCTGTCAGATATTGTCTCGCCTGATGTCGCATAAGGAAGCATGCAGGGCCAGCCTTCTTTATTTAAGAAATACTGCTTCACCCTCGGCGAATGATTCTCCTGCCCGTTGTCAAACCTCGTGTGATAGACGATGTACCTCTTGCCGTCATCATCAACCATTGCAGAATTATGCCCCGTTGCCATATATGCCCGCTCAAGCGACGGAATCTCATAATTACCGGAAAGCTTCAGTCCGAAGCCCGCATGATCCTTATCTTCAAGCTTAGGATACTCACCATTCATATCGACGTATTCACCATCCACGGTATCGGATCTAAAAACCCTTATCTGATATCCGCCATGAGCCGTAAGCCCGCCGTAGGATACGAATAAATAATAACAGTCCGCGCCCTCGTCATAGAGGATATATGGTCCCTCGATAGACTTATGCCCGCCTCCTATCAGCCTCTTGCCATAGTATGCGTCAACTCCCGCCTCCTCATCGGATGTCCCCGGATGTATCGCAAGCCCTGTCTCCTCGTCAAGCTCCAGCAGGAAGATCCCGCCAGACCATGAGCCGTACACCATCCAGAGCTTCCCGTCCTTGTCATAGAAAACAGTCGGGTCTATCGCATTGGGGTATTTATTAAATAAATACTCACCTGCAAGGGTATAGGTATCCTTTGCCTCATCTATATCCACGTAATCAGTTATATCGGTTTCAACAATATCAGCCTTTTTAGATTCTCCTGAATAAACTATTGGCGCAACATATTCATATGTACCGTCTATAGTGTCACATTGCAGCATCGCTATCTCCGATGCGTTCCATGTAGAAGACAGCGAGACATACATAAGATATTTTCCCATCTTCTTATCATATATGACATCGGGTGCCCATACATGATCAGCTCCGTCGTCAGTCCTCATGTGAGAGGTCTTCCGCCCCGCATAATGAAAAGCATCCTTGTCCTCGTCATAAAGCCCGCCGTATATCTTATTGCTGGGCCTGTAACCGTCGGCTATCCTGTCCCATGTGCGGAGATCACCGGTCTTCGCCGCCGTCATATGCGTGCCGAAAATATAATAAACCCCATTATCCTTATAAACCGATGGGTCATGCACGGACACGCCCGCATTTATCTTCCCCGTCTCTATACTGCTGTAATCCGCATTAAAATCCATACCGTTCCTGTCTGTTTCTTCTTTTTCCTCTGTCACGGTATCAGCATCATTCACAGTGCTAACCTGTGTGCTCCCTGTATCACCCCCACAGCCTGTAAGCAGTCCTGCCACAAAAGCTCCGATCATGACTGAATAAAACATCTTTTTCTTAATCATATGCCGCACCCTTAATAAAGCCAAATGAGCAATCTGTGATATCTTAACACACGTTTTATTTTAGCACAATTTTACACTATAGATCCTATATCCTCCACCCTGCTCCCTGTGTCTGAAGCTCTACCATTCTCTTAAACATTCCGCCGTCCTTATTCATAAGCTCCGCGGGGATTCCTTCCTCCGCTACCTTGCCGTCTGCAAGCACCACTATCTTATCGGCAGCCTCGACCGTCCTCATTCTGTGTGCTATGACAAGCACGGTCTTATTAGCAAGAAGCCTTGACAATGCTCCCTGGACCTTGGTCTCATTCTCGACATCAAGAGATGCGGTAGCTTCATCGAGCAGAACTATCGGAGCATTCTTAAGCAGAGCCCTCGCAATGGATATCCTCTGCCTCTCACCGCCCGAGAGCTTGGCTCCGTTCTCCCCTATAGGCGTATCATAGCCCTGCGGCAGCTTCTCCACGAATTCGTCACAGTTAGCGGCGGAAGCGGCTTTACGCACTTCCTCATCCGTAGCGCCATGCCTGCCAAGCCTTATATTCTCCATCACCGTGTCGTCAAAGAGCACGACATCCTGAAATACCATCGAATAGTCGGAAAGCAGCGTCTCCGGATCAACCGAAGCTATGTCCACGCCGCCGACGCTTATCTTCCCGTCTGTTGCATCCCAAAGTCTTGCGGCAAGACGTGCGCATGTACTCTTGCCTGAGCCTGACGGCCCGACCAAAGCCGTAACTTCGCCCTCCTTCGCCGTGAAGCTTACGCCCTTCAATACCTGCTCATCATCATAAGCAAAGCCCACATTCTCAAATGTGATATCATGTCCTTTAGGCGCAAATGTCTCGCTCCCCTCGGCCGCGGGAGTATCGTATATCTCCATCAGACGCTCCGCTGAAACCTCTGACATGAATACCTCCGCTATGAGCGCAAGGCTCTGGTCGAACGGTGCGTATATCCTGGTGATAACAAGCAGGAACATGAAGAAAAGCATGAAGTCTATATTTCCCGAAAGTATCAGCTTCGCTCCCACAAGTATCGTCGTCGCGACTCCAAGCCTCATTATGACGCTCGCGGCATTCACGAAAATTCCCGTCGCAAGCTCGCCCTGTATCAGCGTCGCCTCATGGTCGTCTATCTTCTTATAAAGCCCGTTAAGGTATTTCTCTTCCTGATTTATCGCATGAATCTCCCTTATATTCTCAAGCGTCTCCTGTATGCCGTCGGACACCGTGACGGCGGCCGCCTTGGAGATCTCCGAGTTACGCTTCGCAAGCTTCCTGCTTCCGAATAAAAGTCCGAACGCCACAGGCACGCCCCACAGACATGCAATAGCAAGCCTCCAGTCGTAAATAAAAAGACATACCGCGATTATCGCCGTAGAAACATAAGAGCCATACAAATAGCCCATCACATGCGACCATACATGCTCCATGCGGTTCACGTCGCCCATTATGGTTTCCGTAAGGTCAGCAAGGTCGCGTTTGCCGAAATATCCCAGCGGCAGCTTACGCAGACGTTCCGCAAGACCTATCCTCATATCCTTCACTTCGCCGTAGACCAGACCATAGGTTGACACATACTGCCCCACATGGGTTATAAGCGACAACACAACGAAAGCCGCTGTCAGCAGGATAAAGAACCATGCGTTAGGAAGTCCCGCTCCGTTAACAAGGGTATCCATGAACTTAGAAGTCAGCATATAGAGGATACCCGTACCCGTCATCACGACGAGATTAACGATGACCGTCCAAAGCATGCCCTTCTTCGTATTCTCAACGCCCTTATCAGATAGCGCGTACTTACGCTTAAAATTCTCTCCGAACATCATCTCTCACCCCCTTTAGCCTGTATCTTCCACTGCGCAGCCTGATTGTAATCAGCCCACATTCGGGAGTAGAGCCCGTCCTTACTTAGAAGCTCCTCATGCGTTCCTGCCTCTGCTATGCTGCCGTCAGCAAGCACGATTATCTTATCCGCTCCGACTACTGTAGACAACCTGTGCGCTATCATTATCACTGTCTTGCCCTTTGTCAATGCGGCGAGTGCTTTCTGAATAAGAACCTCATTCTCCGGATCGGCAAAAGCCGTCGCCTCATCAAGCACGACTATCGGAGCGTCCTTTAGTATCGCGCGGGCAAGAGCTATGCGCTGCTGCTCGCCTCCCGAAAGATATGTGCCTTCCGTTCCTATCAGCGTGTCTATGCCGTCAGGAAGCTTATTTATTATATCCATGCACTGTGCCGCACTAAGCGCCGCAATGACTTCCTCCCTTGAAGCCGATGGCTTTGCTGCCCGTACATTTTCGAATATCGAAGTCTTGAAAAGACGATTATTCTGAAAAACAAAGGCAATATTATCCATCAGGACATGCGGATCGGTGTCCTTCACATTCACTCCGCCGACCTCGACGCTTCCCGATGTCACATCCCAGAATCGGGGGATCAGGCTTGCCGCCGTAGTCTTTCCTCCGCCGGAAGGTCCTACGAGAGCAACGGTCTGTCCGGGTTCAGCAGTAAATGAAACATGAGAAAGAGCAGGAACATCAGCACCCTCGTATGTAAAGGAGACATCCTTGAATTCTATCTTGTTCCCCTGAGGCGTCTTCGGAGAATCCGTAATAGGCAGCACCGGAGCACTCATTACCTGATCTATACGGCGCAGCGCGGCATTTGCAAGCATAGTGCCGCTAGCGGCAAACATTATCCTCGCAAGAGCCGTCGAGATTATCGCCGAGAAAACCGCATAGAAAACAAAGTCTGTTACAAAGCCTGCGAAATCTCCATCCGCAAGAGCCTTAGGCGCCATGAAAAGCACGACCGGGACAAGGAAAATAAAGGCTCCCTCGGTAAATGTGAGGTTTACTGACTGAGGGATACGGCAGACAGAGACCTGATAATATTCCGCTTTTTGGCTGTAATCTTCTATTGCCTGCTTGAAGGCCTTGAATGAATAAACGGTCTGCTGGAAAACCTTGACTACAGGTATGCCCCGGACATATTCAGTTCCCGCCTTGCTCATATTATCCTGCGCCGCCTGATACTCCGCCATAAGGTGAGCGTTTTTACCGCCCATCATAGTGTGCTTCTCCTCCATTTTAAGAATCTGTTTTATAACCTTTTATAACTTTGGCCAAATTTTTTTCATAAATATGACAAAGCAGATAGAAAGGCGGACATCAAAAAAAGCATATTGATTTCTGGAAACGAAGAGGTTATAATATCAAATCAAGTTAGTTGTAGCTAACATTCGCAAAAAGAAGCTTCTTTCTAGTAGTTAATATGGGGAGGGTTTTGAGGTGGAATTACAATTAGGTGATGTGCAGACGACAGCGCTTATCCCGCTTGCGATAAAGGCGAGTGAGACGCTGCGGAAGGACGCAAGGATAAAGGATCAGAAAGCGGTTGAGATAATCAAGGCGCTGAAAGTAGATACGGAGCCTTATGATAAATTCATGTCGCATGAGGGCGTCATCGCACGGACTATAATGCTTGACAAGCAGCTAAAGAACATTATTGATAAAAATCCTGATGTGGTAATAGTAAATCTCGGAGCCGGCTTTGACAACAGATTTTCCCGTGTAGATAACGGAAAGATTTTATGGTTTGATGTAGATCTCCCGGATTCCATATCAACAAGAAAAAAGGCGTTTGAAGCACAGGACAGGGTTACGATGATCGCTGGAAGCATTCTGGAGAATAGCTGGTGCGAAGAGGTAAAGAAGGCACTTCCCGACCGAAAATCAAAACCGGTATTTATTGCAGAGGGATTATTTATGTATTTTACGCTGGAGCAAATAGCAACTGTGCTTAACATACTGAAGGACAACTTCCCGGAGGGTGGCACGCTTATAGCTGAACAGAATAATAAGCTTATGCAGAAGAACGAGAAATACCACGATACCGTAAAGAATACGAACGCTCATTTCATGTCAGGGAGTGATACCGCACAGGAGATAGCAGATCTGGCAGAGGGCATACGCCTTGTAGAAGAGCACAGCTTCAACGAGGAGATGAAAAAATACAGCATAAGGGGAAAGCTGTTTGCCTTGTTACTGCCTAAGATGAATAACCGCTGGGCGACATTTGAATGGTAGAAGTTTTGCTTATTTTATGCACTTAAAATAAACCATTGAGCCGTCAATATGATACTCGACTTCTGCATACAGCTTATGCAGTATCTTAAGAAGCTGCTCTTCAGTCGGAAATGGGGGCGTGAAAACATCTCTATAATTTTACATTCCGAAATCTGATATAATACTATGGTCGCAGGGATTACGAAATTAGTGCTTTGGAAGGACAGGTCACTTGAATATCATACATATAGAAAATCTTTACGCCCCTGAACTTGATATATTCGCAAGGATTAGCGAGTCACAGCTTTTGCATTATTATGAGCCTAAGCCGGGATTATTCATTGCAGAAAGCCCTAATGTCATATTGAGGGCATTGGAGTCGGGTTATCAGCCAGTGTCGCTGCTTGTCGAGACGGAGAGATTAGACAAGGAAGCAGCTCCTGTGATGGAGAGCGTCAGGAGATATATGGGGAATAAATTCGCCGAGGAGCTTCCGATCTATACGGCGGATCGCATTATTTTGAAAGAGCTGACCGGTTATGCGTTAGTCAGAGGACTTTGGGGCGCATTCAAAAGAAAGCCGTTACAAGAGCTTTCTGATTTCTGCAAAGATAAAAATCGCATAGCAATATTACATGACATCGTGAATCCTACCAATGTCGGAGCTATCACGAGGTCTGCGGCGGCGCTTGGCATGGACGGCCTGATAATAACGTATGACACGGTAAACCCGCTCTACAGAAGATCCGCCAGAGTCAGCATGGGGACTGTATTTCAGATACCTTGGACCGTATACGAAAGGCAGAATGAAGCACGACAGGAAATAACGAATTTCCTAAAGGACAATGGCTATATGACTGTCGCCATGGCACTTACCGAGGATTCACTGTCAGTAAATGATGAGAGAATAAAGACAGCAAATCGTTTAGCGATAATACTGGGCACAGAGGGCTACGGCCTGCCTGATGATGTGATCAGATCATGCGACCATACCGTAAAGATACCGATGTACCACGGCGTGGATTCCCTAAACGTGGCTGCCGCCAGTGCTGTGTGCTTCTGGGAATTATCAAAGGAATAAAAATACTCAAGTAACTTGCTTCAAGCAAAATTCCAATGTATAAATCGGCATGAAGCGGACAACTCCATCTTTATCTCCCCCAATATTTTTTTGTGAGAAGCGATAAGCTTTTTTGCTTGAATGATTTTTTATGAAATTATCAAAGGCTTTAGACTTTGTGTGCAAACCGCCTTTTACTTCAATAGGAACGATGCCGTCTGAATCCTCAATTATAAAATCTATCTCAGAAGATGTATTCGGCTCATAGTAGTAAGAGGTATATCCCATCCCACGCAGAAGCCCGGCTGTCACGTTCTCATAAAGCATTCCCTTATATGTGCCGAGACTGTCCTGCATGAATGCAGAAATATCGGCATCGGAAAACTGACCTGCGAGAATTCCTGTGTCAAACAGGTAAATCTTAAATATTCCAAGCTCCCGCTGTGCCTTTAAGGGCAGATCAATATGCGCAAGACGATTGGTTTTGATTACAAGCCCAGAAGCCTCAAGCCAGTTCAGGCTTTCATCATAATATCTGGCATTGTAGCCCTTTTTTACAACCCCATACTGGAATTTCCGGTTTTCTTTTGCAAGCTGAGCAGGGATAGAATCGAAGCATTCCTGCGCCTTGATTTTTGTCTTGCCATCTGCATAGTGCGCAATGTCTACTCGATAGTCGTTTGACAGCCTGCGGGTTACCCTGACAGCCGCCGCAATCCCGTTGGAAACATACTCTGACACCGCTTCCGGCATCCCTCCGCAGATCATATAATCCCTAAAGAGCTGGAGAAAACGATTGTGTATGGCTTCGGGTACGGGAGACATTTCCTCTACACACTTTTCTACCGTTTTAATATACTTTTTGTCTATCCCCGCTGCTAAAGCAAATTCAAAAAAGCTCATTGGATGCATTGTCAGAAGCTGTACGTATCCAACCGGCCAGGAGGAGGTTTTGTGAAGCTGCACTCCAAGCATGCTTCCGGAACATACGAGATCGCATGATACCTTTGCTGACAAATATTTTAATGCCGTCAGCACCTCCGGACAAAGCTGTACCTCGTCGAAGAATATCAATGTTTCCTTTGAATTTGTATAATTCGGGAAATTAATCTCTATGTAGGTTAATATTTCATCTGCGCTTCTGGATGTGGCAAAATACTCTCTTGCGGGTATGTCATCCTGAAAATTCAGCGTGATTATATTATTGTAGCTTTCTTTTCCAAAAGCATTCACACTATAGGTTTTGCCGACCTGTCTGGCTCCAATGATGACAAGAGGTTTATGACGTTTTTCTGCCTTCCATTTTTTTAATATAATCTCCATATTGCGATACATACAGGCTGCTCCTTTATAAATAAAACCGATATCTGCCCTACATAGATATAATTATAGAGATGTTTTTATAAATTTCAATGATATTTATGTAAAATTGCATATTTTATCAAGAATAATTATGATGTTTTGCATATTTTGTCAGATTGCGTTTAAAATTGATATGGGATATAAAAAACATTACATTTGTGCAAGGAGACGTAGGGCAGCTTCCTCTTTCAGATGAGAGCTGTGGTATACGCCTTGTTATTTGCTGTTTAATATATCGAGAAGCTCTCGTGGTGTCACAACAAACGGTTCTTTTGGAAAGTGCTTGATGTTTCCTGTAGCGAGATATGCATTGTCATTACGTTTTTCAAGCACTACCTCGTAAAATGGCACATCTTTCATATCCGGAAGAGTGATGCCGGAAGGAGAGGGATCGACAAGTATGCCGTACTTTTCGATGGCAGACATTAAGTATTCGATCAGATCCCCTGAGAAACCGAATTTCTTTCGTGATAATACTTCCCGATACTCTTTTGTAATAACATTGCTGTAGACCGGGATGATCTCGCCGGTTATTACCTTGCCTAACACTTGAACAGTGGCGGTATCATCTTTGCTGGACAGCAATGCAGAAACGAGTACATTGGTGTCGATAACTGCGTAGCAGATCATACCTCAGTCTCCATTCGTGCGAGGCCAATCTCCTTATTGATGTCATCCAGAGTCATATCAGCAACACCGTTATTCTTGGCCTGTGCCCGTAAAGCCGTAAATGCCTGCATTGCTCTCTCTCTGGTAATCTCGGATTCAGGAGAGGAGATTTCAAAAGGAATCCTGCGCTGCCTTACAACCGCCCTTGCAAACACATTAATTGCTGTAGAAGCGGTCATGCCGAATTCCTGGCATAATCCATCGAACTGTTTTTTAAGTACCTCATCCATGCGAACGCTGAAGGTTGCTTGTGCCATAACCATGCCCCCTTTGCTTTTTCTTTAGTATATGCGAAATGGTGCAAAAAAGCAATAACAAGAACACATCAGGTGCGAATAAAGCCGATTTGTGTTCAGAAAAAACATACTGCCTCGTTCGTCGTATACGCTTGCGGCATTGATATTACCGAGCCTTATCACTCTGTCGAGAGCCATAACCGTAGCCATAGCACCGTCAATCTTCTCCGTGTACTTTTCCCATAGAAGAATCATATTTAACCCATTCTTCATTTTCATTCATCGCATCAATATAATCCTGTGCAGTCTCGTATGTTCCCGAAAGAGACAGGCCGCTTGTGGTGTCATTTCTTGTGATGTCATCTATATCTTCATAAGAAACCTCTCCGTCAGAAGTCTTGCTATCGTTATTATTCTCAGCCGCATTACCGTGACCTTGACCATGCTTATTACCATGACCGCCATTATTGTCATCGGGGGCGCCATCAGGCTTATTCCCGTCAGGCATTCCTCCACCGCCCGGACCACCGCCCATGCCTCCGCCGGAGGACGCAGACGCATCATAGGGAAACTCGGTATCGACAAGAAAATGCTCCAACGACTCCTCTATCACTGATTTCATATAATCATAATAAGAGCCTGCCTGATAGATGCCATCAGAAGATGCCTCTAATTTTAAGGCATTCCCACTCTCATCCTTTATTCCCGCCGAGTTAATATAATCCGCAAAAGCCTCTGCGAGCTTATCTGATATCTGCTGCTCCTCATCGCTAAGTCCGCTTCTCGTAGTCCCCATCATCCACTCATAAGCCTCATCAGCCGTATCTTCTGCCGTAGCATCAGACGCTGTATCCGGCGGGCTTAAGGCTTAGCACGCTTTCTATGTGTTCCCTGTCATTCACGCCGGTCAGGAATATGACCGGGATATCCTTTAGCTCCTCGTCCGCCCTTATCATCTCAAGCGTCTGCCTCCCGTCGCATACAGGCATCTCATAGTCTAACAGGATAAGGTCAGGTCTTTTCTTCCCGATTGCAGTCATCGCTTTTATGCCGGATCATTCCAGAGAGCTCACGACCTGATTCTTGCCGTTATGCTTGCCTACATAAAGCTTCGCATCGGCATCTTCCATCATCTTTTTTATTGTAGTGCCCGCAACATAAGGAGATATGCCTATGGTGATAGTGACCGGAACCTCGATGTCTTCCTGATATTTAATAGGGTCCTTCGCCACATCAAAGCGAATCCTTTCCGCAGCCGCTTCTGCCCGTGACAGATCCGTCTTAAGCAAGACAAGTATCTCCTCGCCTCCCCATCTGAAAACAGAATCGTCCTTTTTTACTCCCGTAGATACTATATGAGCGACGCTTCTTAACACCTCGTCGCCGCAGTCATGACCATAGGTGTCATTGACTCGCTTAAAGTCATCTATATCCATCATCAGCAGACAGAAGGTCGTCTTACCTGTGCTCGCCTGCCTGTACGCTTCATTCAGATAATTATCCATGCTCCGTCTGTTAAGAAGGTGCGTCAGGGTGTCGTAATTGACATGCTTTTCCAGCTCTTCAACCAGATAATGGCTTCCGAAATATGTGATTACATTAAGAGAGAACATCATAAGCACAGTGCCTATGAACCTGAATGCCATATTGGCATAAAAGTATTCGCCCGCATACGGAAGAAGCATGTCCGGTCTGATAGCCCAAGAGATAAGCATTGAAGCGACAAATCCTACGGTCGAAAAAGCAACTAACCGCACATCAAAGAAAAATACCATTACCATCACGAACAGATTCGTATATGCCCAGAAGTCCGTGAAAGGCCAGATATATGATATGTCGTTCCATTGTATTATGAGAATAATAGCCATCGTGTACTTCGTGACCTTTAATTTATGCGGATACAGGATGCCTTCTTCCGAAAACCCGGTCTTTAAGAAATAAATCCCTATGGCAAAATATATCACATCGGAAAGGTCAAAAGCCCACATCCATGCCTCGTTTATGTCAGGATACCAGCCGACATAATGCAGTATCGTGATAGAAGTGCTTGCGCATAAACAGAATACAGGAATAATGATAACGATTATCCTGTATACCCTGTTCATGTACGCATCTAAGGCAGACAGATTAGAATTTTCCATAATTTAAATATTTACCTCAAAGCAATTCCTAACTGCTATTCTTGTATTTTATCATACCTCTTATCTCCATGCTAATTATTCTGTAATTATTGTATTATTAATACGAATTGTTGTATCATGAAAAGGTAGTCGCATTAGCTGTACGCAGCTTTTTATTTATGAGGGGGTATCAGAATGTTCGGAAAGGAGAAGCGTAACTCAAAGGATAGCGCATTAGAGCAGGAGATAGCTGACCTTCACCGTTCCGCTGATGAGATAGCGGCTATGGCGGAGAGCTTATATTGATTATAATAGAAGGTGTATGTTTTTATGACGGATGCTGTAAGGCGAGAGGCTGCAAGGCAATTCTATCAGAAATGGGCAGGCAGGGGCAGAGAGGACGAGGATGATCGCTCTTATTGGATTGACTTCCTGCAGGATGTGATGGGCGTGGAACACGTTACCGACAGGATAGAGTTTCAGAAGAAAGTCATAGGGCCTGATGGCAATACTAAGAGGATAGACGCATACATCCCTGAAACTAAAGTAATAATAGAGCAGAAAAGCCTTAACATAGATCTTGCGAAGCCACAGCAGGGGCATGACGGGATGACTCCCTACGAACAGGCAAAGATGTACGATAACAGCCTTCCCCACAGCGAGAAAGCCCGCTGGATAATCACATCCAACTTTGCGGAGATATGGGTTTACGACATGGAAGCGAGGAAGCCCGAACCGCAGAAATTCACGCTTGCCGACATACAGACTAAGTACAGCCTTTTCGAGTTCCTTATAAACAAGGAGCAGAAGAAGGTAAGTCAGGAAATGGAGATTTCCGTTAAGGCGGGAGAATTTGTAGGACTACTCTATGATGCGCTTCTGAAGGAATACATCAATCCCGAAAGCGAGAAAAGCCTAAAGAGCCTGAATATGCTCTGTGTAAGGCTTGTGTTCTGCCTGTACGCCGAGGATGCACATATCTTCGGCGACAGCGGGCATATGTTCCATGACTATATGGAGCAGTTCGAGACGAAGGATATGAGACGGGCTCTGATTGGCCTTTTTAAAATACTCGACACTCCCGTAGACAAAAGAGATCCCTATGATACTGATGGTCTGAATAAATTCCCATATGTGAATGGGGGCTTATTCGAGAAGGAAGATGTAGAGATACCTATCTTCACTGAGGAAATAAGAGCTATTCTGTTATCTAAGGCGAGCGAGGGCTTTGACTGGTCTATGATAAGCCCCACTATTTTCGGGGCAGTATTTGAATCCACCCTTAATCCTGAAACAAGGCGAAGCGGTGGCATGCACTACACCTCAATCGAAAATATTCGTAAAGTGATATACCCTCTGTTCCTAGAAGAATTAAAAGCAGAGCTTGAGGAAATAAAGCGCAATCAGATAGAGAAAACCCGCAATGCAAAGCTGAAAGAGTATCAGAGCAAGCTTGCATCATTGACTTGGCTTGACCCTGCCTGCGGTTCCGGAAATTTCCTCACCGAAACCTATATCTCCATACGGCGGTTAGAAAATGAGGTGATCAAGACCCTAAAGGGCGGTCAGATGCAATTCATAACGGATGGCGAATCAAGCCCTATCAAGGTAGGAATAAATCAGTTCTACGGCATAGAGATAAACGACTTCGCCGTAACAGTCGCAAAGACAGCCCTTTGGATTGCGGAATCGCAGATGATGAAAGAAACAGAGGATATACTCCTGCAGCAGCTTGATTTTCTCCCGCTTTCGACGAATGCGACGATAATAGAGGGGAACGCACTCCGCATGGACTGGCGCTATCTGCATGAAGAACATAAGAGTACAATAGTGGAATCAAAAAGGACGAACCTTATCACTAAGGACGATATAGATCCTAACACGCCCCTGTTGGTCATGGAAGATGGCGTGAGGTATGAATTTGACGAGATAAACCTTCTTACGGACGAGCTTCATGTCGGGAAGCCTGAGCCTGTCATGCCGGAAAATCATTATGATTATATCATGGGAAATCCGCCGTTTGTCGGATATTCGCTGCAGAGCAAGGAGCAGAAGGAAGATATCTTATCAGTGTATGCTGACGACAAAGGAAAGCCATATAGGACAGCGGGAAAGATAGACTATGTCGCAGGCTGGTATTTCAAGGCATCGGAATATATGCAGGGAACAGATACAAGGACGGCACTTGTTTCGACAAATTCAGTCACACAGGGTGAGCAGGTAGCAGCAATATGGAAGCCCCTGTATGAGCGTTTCGGCATACATATTGATTTTGCTTACAGGACATTCAGATGGGACAGTGAATCAAATTCAAAAGCCCATGTCCACTGCGTGATTGTGGGATTCTCCAGTGGGGAGCAAAAGAAAGGCAGGGCAATATACTCTGAAGGCGAAAAACAAATAGCAGAAACGATCAGCCCGTATCTAATAAATGCTCCTGTTGTATTTATTGAAAACCGGAAGAGCCCTTTGTGCGACGCCCCTGAAATGACAACCGGCAACAGACCGGCTGACGGCGGTAATCTTATCATAGAAGCGGAAGATTATGAGCAATTCATCCATGATGAGCCGATGGCGAAGAAATACATAAAGCAACTGGTAGGGTCTGAGGAATACATTAATAATAAAAAAAGATATTGTCTATGGCTTGTGGGCGTATCTCCTAATGAAATAAGAACCATGCCGTTGGTGATGAAACGAGTTGAGGCATGCAGGGATGACAGGATGAAAGGCGCTCCTGACAGACAGAAGCTTGCAAACACACCGACCTTATTCAGAGAAATAAGGAATCCTGATAGATTTATAATAATACCTGCTGCCAGCTCTGAAAAAAGGAGATATATTCCTATAGGCTTTTTGGATGGCGATACAATCTCTACTAACGCAAATCTTATAATACCTGATGCCGCATTATATCACTATGGCGTTCTTATTTCAAATGTCCATATGGCTTGGGTACGTGCTGTGTGCGGGAGATTAAAGAGCGATTACCGTTATTCAAAAGACGTGGTATATAATAACTTTCCCTGGTGCAGTCCCACGGAGGAGCAGAAGACAAAAATAGAAAGGACGGCACAGGGAATATTGGATGCAAGGGCTTTATATCCTGATGCCAGTCTTGCCGACTTGTATGATCCGTTGACTATGCCGGTTGAACTGCAGAAAGCTCATACAGAAAACGACCGTGCGGTGATGCAGGCATATGGTTTTAATGTGAAAAATATGTCGGAAGAAGATTGCGTAGCAGAGCTTATGAAGATGTATCAGGATTTGTATATAGGAAAGGATAGGCTTTGATGTGGCGAAGGACCCGATTAAATATCAGGAAGATGTCGAAGTTCAGGTTACGATCACAATAGGCATATCTCCTTATGTCGCAGGCACTACAATAATCAGGTACAATTTAATTGACACACGATATAGTCTTCTGGCAAATAAGAACCCGGCTGTGCCGGAGGAGAGGTGGCACAGCCGGGAATATGCAGATGTTTTGGAGAGTTTAACTTTTTAATCCTTATGCGTTGTACGCCTTACCGTTCACATAGAGCGTGTAACCATTGGTGTCTATACCGGAGGTATCGCCCGAAAGTGATGTCACATAGGAGTCGCCTGTAAGCGTCCATGTAGAGCCTGCTTCAAGCGTAACTTTGACACTTGACGAAGCCTTATCGCTATTTATCGCTCCTGTGTAGGACGAGCTGTCCGTAAGGTTCAGCACAAGGCTTGATACGCTGTCAACAGTTATATCGCCTGACGCTTCCTGATTGCTCAGGTTCACGGTAGCATTTCCGCCGTTCTTGCCGGAGGTTCCCCATGAGTCAGCCGACAGTACCATAAAGGCATCACTGTCTGAAGCATAGCTTAAGTCTACATCCGTAAGGCTTATCGTAGTCGTCACGTTCGTCACATGGAACATGCAGCCGGTCTTTGATGTAAGGCTTCCGCCTGTCATAGTGAAGTCAGAATTTCCTTCCGAGGCATCGCCGGACATCGACTGATAAATAAGCACGTTAGTTGCTATGGTTGACTGACCGTTGAGCTTGCTGTTATTTCCTGTAAGGCTCGAATCAGTTATCGTAACTGAATTACCGCCTTCGATTACTACCGCTTCCGAACGGTCCGCATTAAGCGTTGAATCCGATACTGTGATGTCCGCAGTCGAATATATAGCAGGAGAGCCTACGCCGCTTGTAGTTGCGTCTATATTATCCGCCGTGACAGTACCGCCGCCTCTGTCCGTCCTGATAGCCGCAGACGAATTGCCCGATGTATCTATCGTTACATTAGAAGCCGTAAGCGATGCACCGCCTGTAGTCATGAGTCCGCCTGAATTGCTGCCGGTAGTCGTTATAGCAGAATCAGTTATAGTAACGCTGGTCCCGCTTCCATAGCTGAATACTCCGTTAGCGTGCGCTCCGTCTGTATTAACAGTTACATCGCTCAATGTAAGGTCCGCACCGTTATTCGCAAGTATGCCCGCATTGATACCATAGAAGTCGGCATCCTCATCGCTTGCATTGCCGGACTTCGTAACTGTCGTACCCGTGATGGATACTGTCTTACCGTCAACTAATACTGCATTCTCGCTGTTAGCTTCAGAGCTGTATGACTGATCCGAAACGTCCTCGGTCACGGTATTAGCAGCGGTATATTCCGTAGGCGCACTGCTGCCACCCATCTCGCCGGGCTTACCGCCGGGACCTCCCTGGCCGTTATCCTGCATCTCAGGTCTTTCACCCTGATTGCCGTTTTGCATATCGGGACCGCCGTTTACAGGCTTTCCATCCTGCATGGAGGAACCGTTGCCATCAGGTTTATCTCCCTGTTTAGAAGCAGCGTTGTTATCAGACGGAGCCTTATTTCCCGGCTTAGACTGCTGATTTCCTGCACTCTGCCCCATGTCATTCTTGCCCTCAGGAGCCTGATTGGGAATACCCATCATTGCGGTCAAGTCATCCAGCGTTATCGTAGGCTGTCCCATCTCTTCTAATATCTGGTTGATGACCTGCTGTACCTGCCTGTACCATTCTGCATCCTGCTGCTGTCCGGGCTGCATCCCGCCCATTCCCTGCTGCGGAGGCATCATCTGGTCATTCTGCCCTGGCTGTCCAGGCATTTGCCGGCCACCCTGTCCCATGTCACCGGACTGTGAAGGCATCGAGGGCGGCTGCTGACCACTGTTATCCTGTCCTGCATTGCCCTGTCCTGATGGCATCGAAGGCGGCAGCTGACTACCATTATCCTGTCCAACATTGTCCTGTCCTGATGGCATCGAAGGCGGAGCCTGCTGACCGGAATCCTGATTTCCTGAAGGTGCATTACCGCCAGGCTGTGAATGGTCTGAAGAAGCTCCCTGCGGCGCTGGTGCGTCATGCCCTCCGTCATCATGATGCGCTTCCTCTGAATGATGGCTCTCCGATCCTCCGCCTGATCCGCCATGATCTCCGCCCGGTCCTCCGGGTCCTGCTGCAAGTGCCGTAAGAGGCGTGCTTGCTACCATGAGAGTCGTAAGTCCCATAGCAATTAGTTTTTTGTTTAACATATCCTTCTCCTTTCCTTGAGCTATACTCGAATCTGCTCTCCTATTAAGTAATACGAAATGGCAAGGTCAAAAAAAGGGGTCAGAAAATATTTTTTTGATATAAATATAAATTCATCTCGAAAATATGTTACCATACTCCCATGAATAAATACTTATGGTGCTGGATATCCGTCTCCGTGCTTTTCCTTATATGGAGTTTAGGCAGCGTAGCGGCAAAGAAAAATCATTATCTGACCTTCACGAATACATGGCTTGGAATAGTCTACCTTATCGTAGGCTTAGTGCTTATTGTCGTGGAAATTCTCTTTTGGATAAAAGGAATGAAAACTATGATGAGCGAAGAAGAACAGCAGGATATCCTTTAAATTAATTCAGAAAACATCCGTCAGATCATTTTCTATAAGCACAACTTTATGGGCTTCGCCGGGTATCCGTCGGACGTAAGACATAGCGTCGGCAAACGACTTCTCTATGCGAATTCTCTCCATATCCCAGCCTGCTTTTCTGAGGCCGTCAGCTAAGGCTGCGGTATTCGCATTATCTACTATTATCGCATGATCCGCTGTCGCCCCTATCTGCTCTCCGAAGTCAGTGTTAAGCTCATCCTGTTTATTTCCCAGCTCCACCATGCCCGGAGTTATGACTACCTTTGTATCCTCCGTGAACATAGCAAGGGTTTCAAGCGCCGCCTTCGCGCCTGCGGGATTGGAGTTGTATGCGTCATCTATTATCGTCAGCTCCCCCTGCTCTATAAGATTAAGCCTGTGCTCTACGGGAGAAAGCCTTCTCACAGGCAGGACCAGTTCTTCAAGAGATATCCCCATCTCATGGCTTACTGCTATCGCACCTACGACATTTACCACATTGTGCTCCCCGATAAGACGCATCGTATAACGGGCAGATGCTCCGTCTAAAGCCGTGACCGTAAACTCGGTGCCCCGCCTTCCTGTCTTGATATCAGAAGCATTATAGCCCCCCAAGCCCTTAATGGAATAGGTGACTGCTCCTTCGTATTTATTATATGATGAGACAAGGTTGTTATCGTAATTAAGGAAAATCCTGCCCTCGTCATGCGTCTTTTCATACACCGCATCGGGAAGCTCGAACTTCGTGCCCTGTATATTCTCTATGGTCTTGAAGCTCTCCAAATGCTGCGCCCCGATAGAAGTCACTATACCATAATCGGGATGCACCATATCGCAAAGTTCCTTGATGTCGCCCACATTCCTTGCCCCCATCTCGCAAATGAAGATCTGATGCGTAGGGCGAAGCATCTCATTGATCGTCCTCGTAACCCCCATCGGAGTATTATAGGATTCAGGCGTCGCAAGCACCTCATACTTTGCCGAAAGCAGCTCCTTCAGATAAAACTTCACAGAAGTCTTGCCGTACGAGCCGGTGACGCCTATAACCTTGATGTCCTTCATATCGGACAGTAATTTCATCGCCTTATTCTTAAAGCCGTTCGATATCGCTGTCTCTATGGGCTTATTTATTATATTGGAAATTACAGGCGCAAAAGGAGCCACCGCAAAGGCATATACGACAGCTATCACAAGCAGCGAGTATTGATTCCCCAAGAAGCGGTTTAATATACAGATAATAAGAAACCACAGCACCGTAGTCACGAGAAGCCTTATGACTCTTGGCGTGAATACTAGCGGTTTCTTCGCAGGCTCTTTCGCAAGGCACTTCGTGAAATGCCTGCCGTAATTTTTCATTATCCATGCCGTATGAACCTTATTCTTATAACCGTTCTGCTGAAACATGTGAACAGCATACAGAAGCACCTGTGCGGCGTAAATTATGACTATAAGCGAGATAATGAGACAGATCATGACTTCCTCTTTATTATCATATGGATTTCCGAAGCTTCCTCATGACGGTCAACTATCTCCTGCATCTCATCGATCATCGGCAGGAACTTCTTACCAAAGACCTCTCTGAGCCTCGGATTCTCATTCTGATCAAGACAGACGCATATCATGCGGTAGAGATCCATCATGTCCGATCCGAATTTCCACGTCGCATATTCAGTAAAACCTATGCTGTCCGCCATATATTTAAGCGAGCTTTCGGTGAATAAATGCGTGTGCGTGCCTCCCGCATGACGGTTGTAGCAGTTCTGGTGAGAAGCCTCGAATATACAGCTCATTGAAAACATTGGCACAGAGAAATATATATATTTGACTTTTTTATTCTTCTTCAAGGCTTCAAGCACATCGTCAAGGTTCGTGATATGCTCTAGGACTCCTATAAAGGTCACGACATTCACATCAGCGGTTTCTATTATGGAGGCTATGTCGGGAGCATCGACCTGTGTGAGAATATCATCGCCGTTCATAGTATTCGCAAACTGCACCTGCGGCTCCGATATCTCTATGCCGTCAACCTGCTCTATGCCAAGCTGCCGCAATGCCGACACGAAATACCCCGAACCCGCGCCATCGTCCAGAACCTTTATATTCTTTTTCTTCACGCCGTCCTTTGCAAGCGAATCAATAAGGAACTGCGCTTTGGGAATATATATGGTATCCCGCCTTGTCTCATACTTCTTCCTGTCATCCTCGGAATAATTCGCAAGATAATCATCGGCAATGTATACCCTTGATGCGAAGTCTTCATTATCTTCATATTCCGAGTTCACATGACCGCAGACCGGACACTCGTAATAACTCATCCTCTGGCTATGATAAAGCTCCTCCTGCCCCGCTGCCTTACCGATAACACCATGACATATCTTGCATTTCGTTCGCTTAGGTTGCATAAGCAAAGCATCCGCCTGATGAGCGGACAGCTTGAGCATGTCCTCATTCTTCTCGAAGAAGTCGGATTTTATCTTTATTATATCGCCTACGGATTTGCTGTATTTCCTCGGTTGTGCCATAAATTACCTCTAGCCCATACTTAAAGTATTTAGATTATATCATAAAGGCTGGCAGGTGCATAATTTTGCTTCTATACACGGCTGGGCAATCAAAATATGCCAAAGGGCATATTTTGTTATATCACAAATTGTATTAGTATAGTATGCATACTTGCTTGACATCGGCGGTCGTGTCAACGGTTGACTTTTTTTCAAGTTTATATAATCATATCCGTTATGAAGATTGATGTGAACGGCATACCCACTTATTATGAAGAATACGGTCCAGGCGATGCTCCGGCTGTGCTGGTGCTTCCCGGCTGGATGGCAAAGGCTTCGCTTTACAGGATGATCCCGGACACCATATCGGAGAAATATCATGTAATTCTTATTGATATGCCGGGCTTCACCGGTGATACGCCTGAACCGCCTGAAGCATGGGATCTGGACGGGTTCGTTGATTTCACGATAGCATTCATAAAAGCTATGGGACTTGATTCTCTTATCCTCATGGGGCACAGCTTCGGCGGACGCATTATCATTAAGCTTATGAATAAAACCGATTTTCCATTCAGCGTAGACAAAATAGTGCTTATCGATGCCGCAGGCATAAGGCATGAGCTGTCTGATAAAGCAAAGCGCAAGCAGAAAATGTTTAAGCTCGCAAAGCATTTCATGTCGGATAAGCAGATCGAGCATTACAAAGAAACGCATGGTTCGGCGGATTACAGGGCAGCGTCTCCGCTTATGCGTGAATGCATGGTTAAGGCAATAAATGAAGACCTCACGCCCTTATTATCTGGCGTCACACCTGAGACGCTTCTTATATGGGGTACTGCTGATACTGCAACTCCGATAGAGGACGGAGAGCTGATGGAGAAAACAATGCCTGATGCGGGGCTTGCGAAGATAGAAGGAGCCGGACATTTCTCATTTGCAGACGCTCCGATTATCTTCAAGAATATATTGAAAAGCTACTTTAGCGTTGGATGATGCTAAATTAAATCCAGTCATATCCACAAAGCTGTACGGATATCGCAGGCTTTTATTTACAGGGGGTCACTGAATATGAACACTTTACTTCTTCTATATCAGATGCTCATGCTTTTCGCCATGATGGTGACAGGCTTTGTTGCTTTCCGAATGAAAATCTTCAATAGTGAAGGTCAGCATCAGATTAGTAAGATAGTCGTGAACGTGCTTAATCCCTGCCTTATGATTTCCGCAATAGCAGGAGATAAGCCTTCAGACAGCGGTGTCCTTACGCTGCAGAACTTCATTGCGTCATCTGTTTTCTATATTTATTTCATACTTGCAAGCTACATTTTTTATTTCGTGCGCAGCAGAATAGGAAATAAAGACCGGCATGAACTAAAGCTTGAGCAGCTCATGATGTTCCTTTCAAATCTGGGCTTTTTCGGGATTCCGGTAGTAAAGGCTCTCTTCGGGGATGAATACGTGATCTATCTTATTTTTTATATGCTCCTTTTCAATATAGTAGCATATACCTTGGGGATTTTTCTTGCTATGCCCAAGGATGGGAACAGCTCCGGCTTCTCTCCTAAGATGATAATAAATACAGGCACGGTCATAAGTATTATCGCCATAGCCTGCTACCTTGCGGACATCCCCATTCCCGATACGGTCGGAAGCTTCTTTACCTATATGGGAAATGCCTGCATTCCTCTTTCAATGCTTCTTATCGGCGGATCGCTCGCACAGCTTGACCTTAGGGAAGTCTTTACCGACAAGAATATTTACATATACGTACTCCTAAGGAATATACTCGTGCCGGGAATCGGCATACTTATTCTCCGTATGCTGCCATTCGATCCGACCATAGTTAAAATCTGCTGCCTCACCACAAGCATGCCTATAGCCGCCTTAACCGGCATGCTTGCAGAGCAATATGCTCATAGGGGCAACTATTGTAATAAGATGATAGCGATGTCAACAGTGCTTTCTGTAGTCACCGTGCCATTGCTATCGCTTCTTTATTTATAGGACATGCATCGTCTTGCTTTATAATTGATCGTAGCTATTCAAGTGTCGCCCAATTTTTAGAATCCATGTACCATCCCTTGGAGTTTGTATACATTATACCGGATATAGAGATGTCTCCATTATTGCTTATATCACATACCTTCCAAATAGTGCCTAGTCTTCCCGCAGGAACCGGATATGCTGCAACTATTCCATCTTTATCATATATGGTAACTGTCAGGTAGCTTCTTCCCATAAGTCCTGCCATGTCGTCTTCTCCGAGGTTAGTCACATCTTCAACAAAAATCGCGTATCCGCTTTTGCTCTTTGACGGATTAAATTTAACAGTTCCCGTTTCCCGGCTTTGATCATCCTTATTCACAACGCTTAGCGCCATTTTTAATGATGCCGTTTTATACAGGCTTGCGGGTCCTATTTCTGCCAAATATTCACCATCCTTCAGCTTCACCGGAGATTTTGTATTAGGATTCAGCAGGTACACATCCGTATCATGCACTGTCTGGCCTGCCGGGGCGACATACACCCTGCCAAGCGAATACTCAGGCGTGCCTGGCACGATATGAATGTCATTCAGGCTGCTGTCAGCCCATGTACCATAGGAATATGTGAGATTATAAGTATCATCCGTCTGAGGAAGCTCAAACGTATAGTACCCATCGCCATCTGTCACGGTCTCTTTATTCACATCACCTGCCACATTGCGTAGCTTCACGGTGACATTCTTAAGCACTCCGCCCTGTTCATCTCCTGCATAACCGTACAGAAGAGTCGTTTGTTTGTCCTTCTTCGCCTGAGTAAGCGCCTCGTCTGCCTCCCCAAGGACTTCCATCGTATAGTCTGCATCTTTATTACCAAAATCAGCCTCGGTATATGATGAATTGATACCATAAATATCCGTCTTATGCTGCTTCATATATGCGACATTATCGCCATTATAATAAAACTCGCTTACCATAAGTCCCTCTGAACCGAAATCCTCTGTGACTATCTTAACTATCTTGCCATCTTCCTTATAAATGGACATATCCACGATATCCCCACTCTTAGCGTTATTGCTCCGGATTCTTGTGTAATTATCCGCAGAAGAAAGTATCAGCTTTGAATCCACCTCATCCGCATAGTCTTTATCAGGATATATGGTAGTCACGCCATTGTAAGTCGCAGGAGCATCCTTTTCAGCCGTTTCATTTTTTGCGATATCTTCAGTAGATGCTTCGGATGATTCCTCTGTCTCAGCAGCCTGCTGCTCCGATAAGCTTTCCTCGTTTGCTTTAGGGAGCTCTGTCTCTATAGCCTCTGCGCCACATGCGCTAAGCAATACACTAAACATTACTATTACCATTATAAGAGATATGATTAATCTATATTTCCTCATAACTATTTGCCTCCTCAATAAATAAAGTCTGCCCTTTGATTATATACTACTACCACAAAAAACAAAAACTTCCCGAAGGTCTCCCCCGGAAAGCTTATATAGCTGGGCTGGAAGGATTCGAACCTTCGAAGTGACGGAGTCAGAGTCCGTTGCCTTACCGCTTGGCGACAGCCCAATATTTATTTGCAACGAAAGCTATTATACACATAGCCGCCCTTAAATGCAAGCTATATCGAAAATTTCCTTGCAAAGTATCCTGCCCCTGTATTATACTGTATTCGTTGCTTATGCAACAAGGGGTCGTAGCTCAGCTGGGAGAGCGTCTGCTTGACGTGCAGGAGGTCTGCGGTTCGAGCCCGCACGGTCCCACCTAAGAAAAGCCACAGCTTACATGAACTGTGGCTTTTCTTTGTGCTATTTTATTTCTTCGCCGGTCTTCCGGGTTTTTTAGCATTGCTCCTGCTCTTTGTTGTGGATTTTACTGTTTTTGCCACAACCGTCTTCTTCGCAGCTTTAGTCTTTTGCGTCTTAGTAGCCTTGGTCTGTGCCGGCTTCGGTTTAGCAACTGCCTTCCGTTTCTTCCTCGGTGTTGTCACCCCTACTGCTTTTAGGACATCCGTAACTTCCGATACCGTAACTATCTCCAGCGCTTCCTTAACCTCTGTCGCCACATCCTTTAGGTCGCCCTCATTATCCGCAGGAATAAAAGCCTTAGTGCAACCCGCTCTCTGCGCTGCCATAAGCTTCTCCGGCAGACCGCCTATGGGCTTCACCTTGCCCTCAAGCGATACCTCTCCCGTCATGCAAAGATGCGGGTCAACCGGCTTCTCATTTATAAGCGACGCAAGTGCTGTGGTTAGCGTGATGCCGGCAGAGGGACCGTCCTTCGGCGTAGCTCCGTCAGGCACATGTATATGAAGGTCGTTCTTCTCAAAGACCTGCGCCTTCGTCGGATACATGGACTTCACTAGGGACAGGGCAATCTGCGCCGACTCCTTCATCACATCGCCGAGCTGCCCCGTGATGACTATATTCCCCTTGCCCTTGGTAAGTAAAGTTTCTATAAATAAGATCTCACCGCCTACCGCAGTCCACGCAAGCCCCGTTACTACTCCGGGAGCGGTCTTCTTATCCACTATGTCATGCGGTATCGGCGACATATCAAGCAGATCCCGCAGAGCATCAGGTCCGACCTTTAAGCTCTTGCCGTTGCCCTCGACGATCTTCACCGCAACGGAACGGCACAGCGTGTCTATCCTTTTCTTTAGTCCTCTTACGCCAGCCTCTCTTGTGTAATCTGATATTACAGCATTTAACGCATCATCTGATATATCAAGATTTCTCGCCTTGATGCCGACCTCTTTCATTGCCTTAGGTATCAGATGTTTCCTTGCTATCTGGAACTTCTCTATCGGCGTATATCCGTTGAACTGTATGACCTCCATTCTATTCAGCAATGGCTCCGGTATGGAGTCAAGACTGTTTGCCGTGCAAATAAAGAGCACATCGGACAGATCGTAAGGCACGTTAAGATAGTGATCAACGAAGTTATTATTCTGCTCCGGGTCAAGGACCTCAAGCAACGCCGCGGCCGGATCTCCATTATAGCTGATCGAAAGCTTATCTATCTCATCAAGCACCATCACCGGATTCGATGCTCCCGCCTTGCTTATGCCGTCCATGATACGACCGGACATGGAGCCGATATATGTGCGCCTGTGTCCTCTGATATCCGCCTCGTCACGCACTCCTCCAAGCGACACTCGTACATACTTACGCTTAAGAGCCTTCGCTATGGATGCCGCGATAGAGGTCTTGCCTGTCCCCGGCGCTCCCACGAAGCAGATGATAGAGCCGGACTGCTCCTTCTTTAAGTTCATGACGGCTATCTGCTCTATTATCCGTCTCTTGGTCTTCGCAAGCCCATAATGATCCTTGTCTAGTATCCTCCTTGCATCGTCAAGCGATATCTTCCTGAATTTCTGCTTCTTCCATGGCAGACCGATAAGGAAATCCAGATAATCAATGAGCATACCCGATTCCTGCGATGCCTGTCCCTCCTGCTTAAGCCTGCGCAGCAGCTTGGCCGCTTCCTTCTTTGCAGTCTCATTCATCTCGGATTCTTCAAGCTTTATCTCAAGACGTCTGATGTCTGAAATCTCCTCAGGATGCATCTCGTCAAGCTCTTTTTGAAGATAATCCATCTGCTTCTTTATCGCACTCTCTCTGTATATCTTCTGGTAGTCCGCTTCCTGCGCGCTCTTTGCCTCATTATCTATGCGAGTCATCTCCAGATTCTCGTAGATAAGCTTTTCCAGCATTTCATTGCGCTTAGCCGTGGAATCCTCGGCAAGAAGGGCATATTTCTCGTCATTGGAGTTCATTATCCAAGGACTCATAGCTGACGCAATCTCCGCAAGGCTTGACCATTGGGCAATATACGCCCTTGTCGCCGCTACCCACTGGAAATTCTCTGCGTACTTGGACATTGCTGATTTTATCTCCTTAAGCTTGCGGGAGGTCAGCTCCTTATCGGCATCGTCTATGTCGTCCCGTTTGGATATATTGATATCTATGGATTTGTCGTGATATACCGTCACCTCATCAACATTTACTCTCGTCCTTGTATGCACAATGAAATAGCCATTAGTGCTTACCTCGGTTATGATGCCGGATATGCCTATGGGATAGAAGGAATCACTGTTAAAATCATCCTTAGTGATATTCTCCCGCTGAACGATAAGCGTAACCCTGTCATCTGCCTGCGGATCACGCCCTACAGTCTTACTGAAAAAATCATTCTTAAAGTATATATTACAATCCGGCAAAGCCAGGATATTGTATATCGGAAGTACTGCCATATCATTTCTCCTATATGTTATTAGCACTCGATTTGATAGAGTGCTAATAACAACAATACCACCCTATGGTTATTTCGTCAAGTGGATATTTAATCTGTTCCATAGTCCATTGTAGGAAGTAAAAGTTAATCAAACAATCCCGCAGCCTTGTTAAGCTCCTCGGTTATCTTTATATGCTGTGGGCAGATCTGCTCGCACTGCCTGCATTTGATACAGTCTGAGGCTTTATTTCCGTCTGATGTCACCTTGGCGTACTCCTCTTCAGATTTCTCAATCTGACCGCTCCCCCGCCTCATATTCATGGCAGTGAATATCTCAGGGATATTTATCTTCTTCGGGCATCCATTCGTGCAGTAATGACAGGTCGTACAGGGAATAAGGTCGGACTTGCCGTATACCGCCTGCGCCTTATGTATCGCCTCCAGCTCCTCATCTGTCAGCGGCTTAAAATCCTTCATATAAGAAAGGTTATCTGCCATCTGATCCGTATTCGACATACCGGAAAGCACGGTCAGCACGCCGTCAAGCGACGCCACGAATCTTATAGCCCATGAAGCGTAAGACACTCCCGGATTTACCTTATCAAATATATCCCGCACCTCCCTCGGCGGATTCGCCAGGCTTCCTCCCTTCACCGGCTCCATTACGACTATGGGCTTGCCGTGCTTCCTTGCGACCTCATATATGCCTCTTGACTGCACTGCGGGATTCTCCCAGTCGGCATAGTTTATCTGAAGCTGGACGAACTCCGCATCAGGATGAGCCGTCAGTATTTCATCGAGAAGTTCCGGAGAATCATGGAAAGAAAAACCGTAGTGTTTTATCCTGCCCTTTGCTTTCTCTTCCTTAACGAAATCCCATAGATGGAACTTCTCATACTTCCTGTGATTATTCGCTGCCAATGAGTGAAGCAGGTAATAATCAAAATATCCCGCTCCCGTGCGCTTAAGGCTTGTCTCAAACTCCGCCTTAGCCGCATTCTCGGTAGGCACGACGGAGGCGAGAAGCTTGGTCGCAAGCGTGTAGGATTCTCTTGGATAGCGATCTATGAGAGCCTTCTTCGCCGCTGACTCCGAGCCGGGATATACGAAAGCCGTATCAAAATATGTAAATCCCGCCTCCATGAACATATCAACCATCTTACTGGTCTGCTGTATGTCTATCTTTATGCCTCTTCTTGGAAGCCGCATAAGTCCGAATCCCAGCTTGCCAGTGCCCTTTACATCTATTTCTCCCATAGGCTCCTCCTTCTTTACCAAATATCAACTCCTGCTCGCATACGCACAATAGTCCTAACTGTTTTTCCTATTATTCCAAAAAGACCGCACACCCATTTCAGATGTGCGGTCCCAATTAATGTTATTAATCGGCTAATCTTTAGTTCGTGATAGTATTCGTTGTCTCTTTATCGAATACGTGTATCTTCTCAACATCAATAGCGAACTTAACCGTATCGCCGGGACGAGCCGTGGTACGGGGATCAACCCTTGCCGTCATCGGGAAATCTGCCAGATCGAAATACAGGAAGACTTCAGCACCGAGAAGCTCATATACATTGATCTTTGCTTCGAATACCGCGCCTGCGGGAAGCGTATTGATCGTCATCTCCGAATCATATACATCCTCAGGCCTGATACCGAAGGTAACAGTCTTTCCGTCATATCCGCCGTCGATAAGCTTCTTAGCCTTAGCAGGAGGAAGCGGGATAGAATGACCAGCGCACTCAAGCGTAACATTCTCGCCGTCCTTCTTAACCGTAGCATCAAGGAAGTTCATCTGAGGTGATCCCATGAAGCCTGCTACGAAGAGGTTGGTGGGCTTCTCATAAAGGTTCTGAGGAGTGTCTACCTGCTGTACGATACCATCCTTCATAACTACGATACGATCGCCGAGCGTCATAGCCTCTGTCTGATCGTGTGTAACGTAGATGATGGTCGTGCCGAGCTTCTGGTGAAGCTTTGCGATCTCGGTTCTCATCTGCACGCGGAGCTTCGCATCGAGGTTTGAAAGAGGCTCGTCCATAAGGAATACCTTAGGATTACGG
>JAFTAP010000030.1 GCA_017455525.1 Lachnospiraceae bacterium | reverse complement strand
CGGAAGCTGCCACGCACAGGTCGCTCTTGGCCCGGGGCGGTGAACTTTATGTATTTTGCATGAGGGTCTCCGATTTTATCGCCGGTGACGGTATAGCCTTTTTCTTTGATAAGGCGCAAAAAGTCCTCGTATGACTTGGCAATTCTAATGCATTCGTCAATATCTTCTTGAAGCCGCTTTTTCCAAGATGTGCCTGCCTGCTCAGCTTTCCACTGTACGTATTTTTTACCTTTTCTTCCGCTTGGCTCGATGATGGAAAGACCATGTTCTTTGCATAATTCATCACTGAGTTTCCGGATGTGATAATAGCTTTTCTTGCAGGCATTGTATTTTTTGTGATCTATGTTATCGGCGGCGCAAAATATAATGTGGTTGTGAGGATGACCTTTGTCTGTATGAGTTGCGACAATATAGTTGTATTTATTATCAGATGAACCGGTGATGGTCAATGTATTTTGATAAAGAATCGTCCACAAGTTGGGGACGATTTCTGATCGAAAGAAATTTACCTCAACCTGGGGTAAAATTGACAACCGATGCATAGAATATATGCAAAGGTTTTTCTTGACTATGGTCTATATCGTGGTATATACTATAAATGAAAGGAAGGTGATCAATATGATGACTGCAAAGGTTTTTGAAAATGGAAGAAGTCAGGCAATCAGACTTCCTAAGGAATGTCGTTTCACATCAGATGAGGTGATGGTGAATAAAATTGGGGATATTGTGATCCTGCTTCCTAAGCAGAATAAATGGGATTCTTTTATGAGAGCGATAGATATGTTCTCTGATGATTTCATGGCTGACGGAAGAGCAACAGATATGGTACAGGAGCGTGAAGAATTATGAGATATATGCTTGATACCAACATCTGCATCTATGCGATCAAGCATAAGCCGGAGAAAGTGTTTCAGAAATTACAGGAAGTTGAGCCTGAAGATGTGTGTGTATCTTCGGTCACATATGCAGAACTGGTGCATGGGGTAGAAAAAAGTGCTGCCGTGGAAAAGAACAGGTTGGCACTATCAATGCTTTTGGCAAATATTGAGATTTTAGATTTTGATGTAGATGCTGCCGATTGCTATGGAAAGATCAGAGCCGATCTGGAGAAAAAAGGAACTCCGATAGGACCTCTCGATATGATGATCGCCGGTCATGCACAGTCCCTTGGGTATACTGTTGTGACTAATAATGTGAAAGAGTTCTCCAGAGTGAGCAATCTGAAAATTGAGAACTGGGCAGAATGATGGGTCCCGTCACATATCGCTTAACTGCATTTCATAATAAAACCGGAAAGTGGAGTCCGGAAAAAACCTTATAAATTTGTCTAATGATTTCCCGGTGATTTTATTCGCCAGGGAATATTTTTTTATTTTCTTTCTTGCTTCGTCATATGAGCAGTCCAGGTAACGATCCAGATTTTTGAGCAGGTCAAGAAGTTGAAGAACAGTAACATTATCATTTCATGTCCACTATTGAACAAGTCAATATTTTTTTAGCGTAAAGAAATTGTCAGTTGAGAAATAAATAGAATAGAGACACCAATTTTCGTATAATGGCTTTTGCAGAAAAATCTAAGGAAAGCGAGGCATCCCTTTGAAAGACATTATAACACCAATAGTAACCCGGCTGGGAAGTAATCTGCTGGAATTAAATCTGAAATTTCTTAAAGAGACAGACAGGTTCGATAACTATGAGAGGGCAGCTAAGGAAGCCTGTATGGCGGCAACCGCAGAGATCCTGCCAGCATCACTTACAGATGTTTTGCCGGGATATGGAGAATATGGTAAAGTATGCTGTGATAATGCAAAGACGGTCAATGATGTGATATAGTCTCAAGAATGCGAATATTATCATATATTGTATAGATTAAAAAAGATGGGGTATAGGAGAAATCCGATTTTTAATATAATAATGCTCCTGCTCTGTGCGATGATATGGGGGTTTGCTTTTTCCGCACAGTCGGTCGGGGCGGAGTATGTGGGTCCCTGGACTTTTCTTGCTGCGAGGGCGTGGATTGGTGTCGCTACTTTGCTGGTTTTTATTGGTGTGAGAAGTTTTATAATTTTGCGCACGGATGAAGGAAGGAGAGCATATGAGGATGCAGAGGCTTCTCTTTCAAGACGGGGCGAGGATTGTGCTTACGGGAAGATCGCCATGTTCAGAGGCAGGCTGAAGATTGGAAAGACTATGCTCATAGCGGGAGCATCTACAGGGATTCTGCTGTGCCTTGCGTCTGTGACCCAGCAGGCGGCGATAGCATATACGACGGTTGCGAAGTCGAGTTTTATCACTGCCATGTATGTTGTCATTGTTCCGATACTGTCCTTACTTCTTGGAAGAAGGTCCGGAGCCAGGATATGGTTTGCCGTTGCTTTGAGCGTCGTAGGGCTTTATATGCTTAGCTTCTCTGATGGTATAGGCAGCGTGAATAAGGGTGACCTTATGACTCTTGGCTGTGCGGTTTTATTTGCTATGCAGATAATATGCGTCAACCATTTCGTAGACAGACTGGACGGGCTTGTGCTTTCATGCAGTGAGTTTTTCTTTGAGGCGGTGCTTGCTACCTGTGGAATGCTGATATTTGAGGAGCCTTCGATTTCTTCACTTGTACCGGCGTTTACAGCTATACTTTATGCGGGCGTTATGAGCAACGGCGTGGCTTATACCTTGCAGATCTTAGGGCAGAAGGGCTTTGATCCGACGGTTGCGAGCCTTTGCATGTGCATGGAGAGCGTGTTCGGTGCGCTGGGTGGATTTATTCTATTGAAACAGACGCTGACCGTGAGGGAACTCATGGGGTGCGTTTTGATGTTTGGGGCAATATTAATGGCGGAGCTTCCATCACGAAGAAGGAGACAGTCTGAATGATCCGTCAGACATTGCCCAGATAAACATACTTAAGATATGATGACGCGATATCTTGTAATCTGTGCATGAGCGATATATCTGTGGGCGGTCTGTCGGTCATTTTGTATTTAGGGAAATATCTCGTGATATGGAGTGGTATATCGGGATCGATGCCGGCTATCCATTCTGCTTCGTTTTTCATGTCTTCTTCGCTGTCGCTGAGCCCCGGAACTACGAGGGTAGTCAGCTCTATATGAGAGGATCTTGCGGCGGTCTGAATAAAGGCTTTTACTGTCTCGAAATCTCCGCCGAGCATGCGGTAGCCTTCTTTGGAGAAAACCTTAAGGTCTATATTCATCGCATCGATATATGGCAGGAGTTCTGTAAGGATTTCCTGATTTATATTCCCGTTCGTTACGACGGCATTTACAAGGCCGGCTTTCTTTACGAGCTTTGCGGTTCCTAATACATATTCGTAAGAAATAAGCGGCTCGTTGTAGGTATAGGCTACGCCGGCGTTATGTTCGGACTTGCTAAGTTCTGTTGCAAGTTCGCATAGTTCCTCAGGTGACATCTGTTCCGTGCGGTATGTGCCGTCTATGCCGACCTGCGATATGTCGTGATTCTGGCAGAAAGAGCAGTACATATTGCAGCCGAAGCCTCCAACGGAGAGGATTCGATAGCCCGGCATGAAGCGGGTCAGGGGCTTCTTTTCTATCGGGTCGAGGGCAATAGCCGTGAGAGTTCCGAAGCTTACAGGGATAATATGACCGTTGCGACCCAGCCTTGCCTTGCATAGTCCTGTCTGACCGTCTGATAAACGGCATCTGTGAGGACAGACGGGGCAAATGGCATATGCCGAACTAGTATCGACTGCGTCTTTGCTGTCATCGCAGGATTTTGTGTCGGATGAATTGCCGGATATGAATTCAGACAGATTTGCAGGTGTGCTTGCGACAGTAAGGCTCATATCATACGTGCCTCACTACTTCAAAGCGCTGCAATTCCACCGGCTCCGACGGGCGTATCCCTGCCTTCTGCCTTGCTATGTCTATCTGCTGTTCCACGGTATCCACTCCGTCGAGGTCAGGAAGCAGTAAGCCTCTCCTAAGACCATTAGTGACGATCACGCCGTATTTCTTTACATCAAGCTCTGCAGGAGAGCTTATATGCTCCGCATCGCCCAGTACGTCAACGTTTATCTCCAGATCATCAAGCTCTTCTTCTTTAACCGGTCTGAATCGCGGATCCCTTGAGACTGCGGAGACGGCGTTTTCCCTTATTTCCTCAGCGAGGTTATCACAGGTTGCGGATATCGTGCCTATGCACCCTCTTAGCATGCCGAATTCATGGACGGATACGAAGGCTCCTGCCCGCCTTGTCATCATCTCGTCGGGGAGTCCCGTGAGATCGGGAAGCTTCTCGCCTCTTACGAAATTATTTATCGTGTCTCTTGCAAGCTTTACGTAAGCATCCATCGGGGTTTCTCCTTTATACGCCTGTGATTTTCGGATCGCGTCTTCGATTTTGTAATCCGGCTTTGCTGCAGGATTATCTGATGATTCGCTAACCGTTTGATTTTGTGATTTTGATACGGGGGCTGACTTAGATTTTGTGTCAGTGTTATCGTTAATCTTTAATATCGCAATCCCATACCCTACGCCAAACGTAGCTTCATGTGACAGCACCTCGCTCGCCACATCATGCGAATAAAGGATGCCGCTCATTATCACAAACGAACGATGCCCGCACTCCTGGCTTCGGTCTAATAAATCTTCATCAAAGCCTGTAAGCTCGGAGAGAGCACAACGCTTCATCACATCCATGAGCTTGTCGTCATACATTGGTCCTTCGGGACGGTAACCGTAAGGACCATCCTCTTTCTGGCAGTGGGCGAGGTCACCGCTTGCTATCACGACTATCCTCTTGTCAGTCTCTCTTGCGGCCGCGTCTATCGCCCTGCCGACGCTTTTATGCACATCCAGAGAGAAGCCTGATAAGCCGATGCGTACCAGCTTGTAGTCCGTGTATCTCTTATTTATGAAATAAAGGGGTACCATAGTGCCGTGATCGAGTCTTGCGTCTCTTTCTCCCTCACAGCCTGCGGGGATGCCTGCCAGGTCCGCCTTGTCGCATATCCTGCGTACCAGATCGGTGTCATACTCCACATCAAAGGATACCTGCGGAGCATGGAAGCTTGCGAAGCTGCCGTGAGCACGCTCTCCGGGAGAGATATGGAAATAGTCGGCATACATCGTGGCATGAGGCGATGTCACGATTATGGTGTCAGGCCGTATATCTGCGATACGCTCTGCTACTCTGTCGAATGCGGCGAGAGTCGCCTGTATCTTCTTCTCCTCGCCTCCGCCTATCTCTGCCACTGCTATCGGCGGATGCGGAACCATGTAGGCTTCTATTATCGGCATTACGTGTCTCCTTCCATAGATCCGAGATGATATCCAATATCTCAACCTTACTACCAAAATAAAAAAGTAGCAATACATCAAATATAATAGCTATCGTCATTGTCATGTCAGCTCCTCCAATCTCTTCCGACTATCAATATCCGAATATGCAGCGACAGTTATAGTGGTGTAGGCTTTTTTGTTCCGGTCTCTGCTTTTACTTATAACCCTACTCTGTTTGGTGTCCGATAAAACGGACTTTGTAATATCTGATGGAATAATATATAATAATAGTCGGTTTTGCGATGAGTGCCTGTATCAAGGCAGATCTTTGCGCAAAGGATTTATCATAATCAATGGAGGAGAAAGTTATGGATAAGAAATTCGGAATCAGGGAAGTAGTCGCCATGGGTATCGGCACGGCTCTTTTCGTAGTGCTTACGATGGTGCAGATACCGCTTGGCTTCGTGCCTAATACCGCATTGCAGCCCAGGATGGCTATACTTGCTTTCCTTGCAGGCGTATTCGGTCCGATAGTCGGAGCAGTCATAGGACTTTTAGGGCATGCTTTGGGTGATGCGCTTTTTTACGGTTCAGTCTGGTGGAGCTGGGTATTCCCGGAGGCAGTCGTAGGTGTATGCATAGGACTTTTTGTTAAGAAGTATGCGATAAAAGAGGGCGGCTTCGTAAGCGCGACCCCAATCATATTCTTCAATGTAGTCCAGATAGTCGCAAATGCCATAGCATGGATAGTAGTGGCACCCGTACTCGATATACTTGTATATGCGGAGCCTGCTAATAAAGTCTTCGCACAGGGCTTCTTTGCTTTCCTTGGCAACATCATCATTATAGGCATACTTGGCACGATCCTGGGCATCGCTTATTCCAAGGTTGCGGGTAAGTCATCTGATCTGCAGAAAGAAGATTAAAAGTAATTTCCGGCTATCGCCTGACATATACCAGGCGGTAGTCGGGTTTTATGTGGCACGATGGAACCCATAATCGAGTTCAGGAATTTCACATTTAAATATAAATCGCAGAAGGAGCCGACGCTCTACGATATCAACTTAAAGATCTATCCCGGCGAGAAGGTTCTTATCGCGGGACCTTCGGGGTCGGGGAAGTCTACGCTAGCTCATTGCGTGAACGCCCTTATTCCATGCTCATTTCCCGGTAAGACACAGGGAGAGCTTATAGTCAAGGGAATGACGCCCAAGGAGGAGGGCGTTTTTGGCATGTCAAAGACGGTGGGGACTGTCCTGCAGGATACCAACGGGCAGTTCATAGGGCTTACGGTAGCGGAGGATCTGGCATTTGCGCTTGAAAACGATGCGATACCACAGGATGAGATGAAGAAGCGGGTGATGGAAGCCGCTAAGGTCACTGATATGACGGCCTTCATGCACCATTCTCCGAGTGACCTCTCCGGCGGGCAGAAGCAGAGAGTTTCCATGGGCGGAGTGCTGGTTGACGATGTCGAGATACTTCTCTTTGACGAGCCTCTTGCGAATCTCGACCCCGCTACCGGCAAGAGCACGATAGCCCTCATAGACGACATAATGAAGCAGAAAAACGTCACCGTACTTATTATAGAGCACAGGCTTGAGGATGTGCTTTATAAGGACGTGGACAGGATAATCGTCGTGGGCGAGGGACGCATAGTATCAGATACCACGCCGGATGAGCTTCTCGCGTCTGACATACTGATACGGGAAGGAATCAGAGAGCCGCTATATGTTACGGCTTTGAAGCATACGGGAGCGAAGATACGCCCTGAGGATCATCCGCAGCATATAGAGACAATGGATGTGTCGAAGTATGTGAGTGGAGTTCGGGAATGGTTTGAGAGCACGAGATCGGAGCATCCCGTGCTTACGACTCCTCCGGCTCTTGAAGTAAAGGATCTGAAATTTTCCTATACCGAGGGCGAGCCTGTATTGCAGGGCGTTTCCTTCACGATAAGGAAGGGCGAGATGCTAAGCCTCGTCGGGCGGAACGGAGCCGGTAAGTCAACGCTTTCCTCCCTTATTTGCGGCTTTATAAAACCCGATGCGGGTGAGATACTGCTTAATGGTGAAGACATCTCTCCTTTATCCATCAAGGAAAGGGGAGAGCGGATAGGGCTTGTCATGCAAAGCCCCGGGCAGATGATCAGCAAGCCCATGATAAGGGAAGAGGTAGGACTGGGGCTTGCGGTGCGGGGCGTTCCGGAGGATGAGATAAACAAGAGGGTGGACGAGACGCTTAAGATATGCGGGCTTTATCCTTTCAGAAACTGGCCTGTCGGAGCGCTGTCCTTCGGACAGAAGAAGAGGGTCACTATCGCCTCGATCCTTGTCATGCAGCCTGAGATAATGATACTTGACGAGCCTACTGCGGGCCAGGATTACAGGCATTATACGGAGGTAATGGAATTTCTTAAGAAGCTCAATGAAGACATGGGGCTTACGATTATGATGATAACCCATGACATGCACCTTATGCTTGAATACACGGACAGGGCTCTGGTGCTGACTGACGGTACTCTCATAGCGGACGCTGCGCCCAGCGAGATACTGACCGATGAGAGCATAGCGGACAGGGCTTACTTAAAGAAGACCTCGCTTTATGACCTTGCCGTGAAGTGTGGGATCGAGCCGCCGTCTGAATTTGCGGATCATTTCATATCTTATGAGCGAAAACTGAGAGAGAATGAGAGCAGGGAAACAGAGGCTTCCGGAGCGCAGACAGGGGGAATAACAACGGGGGAAGCTGACTCATGACACGTCTTATTTCATACGAAAAAAAGGACACATGGATAGACAGGCTCTCAGGCTTCACCAAGCTTGTGTTTTTCCTGCTGTGGTGTCTGACCTCGGCGCTTACCTTTGATACCAGGATGTTACTTACGATGATAGCGATCTCATTCTCTATCTTCGCAATGTCGCACACGGACTGGAGGCAGGTGTCGTCGGTGTTCAAGGCGGTCTTATTTTTCATGTGCGTGAATTTATTCTTCATCTTTGTCTTTGCGCCGTATCAGGGTTGTGAGATATACGGATCGAGGACGGAATTAGCTCATCTTTTCGGCGATGTCTATATCACGAGAGAGCAGTTATTCTATGAATTTAACGTAATGATAAAGTATTTCACGATAGTCCCCGCCGTGTTCGTATTCCTTGTGACGACAGACCCAAGCGAGCTTGCGGCATCGATAAATAAAGTCGGCGTGCCGTATACCTTCGCTTATTCCTTTGCGATAGCGCTGCGCTACATACCCGACGTGCAGGATGATTTCTCAAGAATAAGGAACGCGCAGGAAGCAAGGGGCATAGAGATGTCCGCCAAGGCAAAGCTTATATCGAGAATAAAAAATATCGCAAGCATCATCTTCCCGCTTTTATTCTCCACGATGGACAGGATAGATGTCGTGAGCAACGCCATGGAGCTGAGGGGCTTCGGCAAGAAGAAAAGAAGGACGTGGTATTCATATCGGAAGCTTAAGCGCAATGACTATATCGTTCTGGTGCTGACGGTTCTTTTCATGGCAGCGGCGCTTATCATAACTTACGCTGACGGTTCGAGGTTTTATAATCCGTGGACGAATTCATAAGGAAGCTTCTTAAAGTATTTCATATAAGACTTTCCGGGGATAAGGAGACGGCACTTATCCAGTTCGTGAAGTTCGGCATCGTGGGCGTGTCCAATACGCTTCTAAGCTATGCGATAAACGTGGCTGTGCTGCTTATCCTTTCTCCGCTGCACCTTTCATGGGACTACTTTTCGGCGAATATAATCGCTTTTATCTTAAGCGTCGCATGGTCTTTCTTCTGGAATAATAAATACGTTTTCACCGCCAAAGAAGGCGAGAAAAGGAATATATGGGCTGCCCTGCTTAAGACTTATATATCCTACGCCGTGACAGGGCTTGTGCTTGCGAACGTGCTGTCCTACATCTGGGTGGACGTCATAGGCATATCCAAATTCATAGCGCCGCTGCTGAACCTGATAATCAGCGTCCCGGTGAATTTCTTATTGAATAAGCTGTGGGCGTTTAAGGCATGAATTTTTTATTTGAAAATAATGCTTGCATTTTCAGTTAGCCTATGCTAATATATCTTTCAGTTAGTCAAAGCTAACAAGCATACATACATTTATATTTCTCCTATAATAATATCCGTTCCGGGGGTGGGATACCGGAACGGATATTGTGTTATGCATATTTGTTATTAAATACACATGATTATAGCAAATCTTTTATTATATGTATTTCGCAATAATACCTCGTTACGTTATACGCAATAGATGATTGTATGAAAATCTATAGCTGTCTTGACATGCAAATGATTGCTGATAGAATAAATTCAGCCGGAAGCACATACGTTAATCGTGGTTAAAGGTCGGTAAAATCATTATTTTCAAAGGGATGGGAGAGATCAGTGTCTAAGGCAGCAGAAAACGAGAGAGAAGGATTTGCTTCAAGAATCGGGTTTATACTCGTGAGCGCAGGGTGTGCGATCGGGATCGGGAATGTCTGGAAATTTCCTTATATTGCGGGAGAGAATGGCGGTGCGGTTTTTGTGCTGTTTTATCTGTTATTTCTTGTGATCATGGGAATACCTGTCATGACGATGGAGCTGGCGGTAGGGCGCGCGAGCCGTAAGAGTGCCGTGCAGGGCTATCGTGCACTTGAGCGCGAGGGACAGAAATGGCATATACACGGCTGGTTCTGTGTAGCCGGGTGCTACCTTCTCATGATGTATTACACTACAGTCTCAGGTTGGATGCTGGCATACTTTTATAAATTTGCCACCGGACGTTTTGACGGGGTAGCAAATGATGAGATCGGGAGTGTCTTTTCAGAGATGCTCGCTAACCCTGTAGAAATGACGGTGTTTATGGCGGTTACGGTGGTGGCGGGCTTCGCGGTATTAAGCTTTGGCGTGCAAAAGGGGCTTGAGAGAGTTACCAAGGTTATGATGTTAGGACTTCTTGTGCTGATCCTTATTCTGGCAGTACACAGTCTTACGTTAAGCGGTGCCTCTGAGGGAGTGCGCTTCTATCTTTCGCCTGACTGGGAACGGGCGAGGTCAGCGGGGCTTCCTCACGTTATCTCTGCCGCGATGAATCAGGCGTTTTTTACCTTAAGTCTGGGAGTCGGGGCGTTGGAGATCTTCGGAAGCTACATGTCTCGGGAGAATACCTTAACAGGTGAGGCGGTACGTATTTGTGCGCTTGACACGTTCGTTGCTCTCGTTTCGGGGCTGATCATTTTCCCTGCCTGCTTCAGCTATGGAGTTCAGCCTGATCAGGGACCTTCGCTTATCTTTATCACGCTGCCGACCGTCTTCGGCAATATGGCGTTCGGACGCATATGGGGAACGTTGTTTTTTGTTTTCATGACCTTTGCGAGCTTCTCTACGGTGACTGCGGTTTTTGAGAATCTGATCGCATGCATGACGGATAACCTTGGCTGGAGCCGCAAGAAGTCAGTAATTTTCAATCTGATATTTATATTGATCGCCAGCCTTCCCTGTGTATTCGGCTATAATATACTGAGTGACCTGCACATCATCGGATCCCGTGATGTATTGGATTCAGAGGACTTTCTTGTGAGCAGCATCATGCTTCCGCTGGGTTCTCTGATCTTCCTGCTTTTCTGTGTCACGAAGGCCGGATGGGGCTTTTCTGATTATCTTAAGGAAACGAATACGGGAAAGGGCTTGAAGATGCCTGATAAGCTAAGGCCGTATTTTTGCTTTGTGCTGCCAGTGCTGGTTCTTATCATCCTTATCGGCGGACTTCTGCCATAGGAGAATGCCCACAGAGAAGCATACATGCTTCTGCGCAAGGTACAGGAGCGGGAGGCTACGGATTTATGAAAGCATGGGACTCAATTTGCTATTTGTTGATACCTATAGCTAAATATGGTAAAATCAAGTGTTTAAGGCGCAAGATTTAGACTTGCTTAGGACGGTTTGATTTTATCGTATATGAAGGGGAATGTGTTTAACCGGCAGCTTTTCGTGAGACGGACTGCGCTTATAATATATGACATGCTAGCGGTGGCGGCTTCTATGGCGCTGGGGCTTCTCATGCGGTTTGACATGAGCTATGCGGAGCTTACCGGCACGTATGATTCCGATATCTGGATAGACAGCCTGTGGCAGTATCTGCCGATAGCCATTGTTTCTACCGTTGTGATCTTTTATTTGTTCCGAATGTATAACAGCCTGTGGTCTTATGCCGGGATACCGGAGATGGGCTCGCTTATCGGAGCGTGTCTATCGAGCGGAGTAGCACAGTTTGTCGGGATGCAGCTAATCTTAAGGCGAACCGTACCGAGGAGCTATTACTTTATGTATACGATATGGCTTGTCGTTCTGATTGCTATATCGCGCTTCGCTTACAGGCTTTTCAGGACTTTCCTTCTAAAGAAATCAGAGGATGCGCGGAATGTAAACGTCATGGTAATCGGTGCGGGTGAAGCCGGGAATTCCATCATCCGCGAGATGAATTCCAGCAGATATATACAGAAGGCGGTCTGCTGCGTTATAGATGATAATCCTTCCAAGATCGGGGCTTATATACACGGCGTGAAGGTCGTGGGCGGAAGAAATTTCATAATAGAGGCGGTCGGAAGATATGACATTGATGAGATAATAGTGGCGCTTCCTTTATTACCGAAGCGGGAATTAAAAGAGATCCTTGATATCTGCCAGCAGACGAAATGCGATCTTAAGATACTGCCCGGCATATATCAGCTCGTGAACGGCGACGTCTCGGTATCGCAGCTTAGGAAGGTGGATGTGACAGACTTGCTCGGCCGCGATCCCGTGGAGATCGATAATGATTCGATCCTTAACTATGTAAAGGGAAAGACGGTGCTTGTCACGGGCGGAGGCGGCACTATAGGCTCGGAGCTTTGCAGGCAGATCGTCACGCATCAGCCTAAGCTTCTTATCATCTTTGACATATATGAGAATAACGCCTATGACATACAGCAGGAGCTTCGCATGAAATATCCGGAGTTCTGCACGGATCATCTGCTCGTGCTCATCGGCTCCGTACGGAATACGGCGAGGGTTGAGGATGTCTTCGAGAAATATCACCCCGACATCATCTATCATGCTGCGGCGCATAAGCATGTGCCGCTTATGGAGATATCGCCTAACGAGGCAATAAAGAATAACGTCATGGGGACCTGGAAGGTCTGCGAGGCAGCGCTTAAATATAAGGCAGAGAGGTTCGTGCTTATTTCAACGGATAAGGCGGTCAATCCCACGAATATAATGGGAGCGACCAAGCGTATCTGCGAGATGATAGTTCAAGCTTACGATAAGAAGGGTGAGACTTCCTTTGTGGCTGTACGCTTTGGTAATGTCCTTGGCTCGTCGGGCTCTGTCATTCCTTTATTCAATAAGCAGATAGAGGCGGGCGGTCCGGTCACCGTGACAGATCCGAGGATAATCAGATATTTCATGACTATACCTGAGGCGGTGTCGCTCGTGATACAGGCGGGAGCTTACGCAAAGGGCGGTGAGATCTTCGTGCTTGACATGGGCGAGCCCGTGAAGATACTGGATCTTGCGAAGAATCTGATAAGGCTTTCGGGCTTCGTGCCGGGGGAGGATATAGAGATAAAATTCACCGGCCTGAGACCCGGAGAGAAGCTTTATGAAGAGATGCTCATGGACGAGGAGGGAATGCAGGAGACTCCGAATAAGCTCATACATATCGGCAAGCCGATAGAGATGGACGCAGAGAGCTTCTTTGAGAACCTTGCGGAATTAAATATAGAATCCAAGAAAGAAAAGGCGGACGTCAGGGAATGGATAAGGAACCTTGTTCCGACCTATGCCTACACGCCCGGGACAGGGATGTACAGCGATGGCAAAAATGAGTGAAATAAAACCGTTTGAAAAGAAGGTCTGGCTGGCAAGCCCTACCATGCACGGCGAGGAGCTTGAATTCATAAAGGAAGCGATAGAGACTAACTGGGTCTCCACGGTAGGAGCGAATATAAACGAGCTTGAAAAGATGGTATCGGAGTATGTAGGAGTAAAGCATGCTGTCGGGCTGTCGTCCGGCACGGCTGCGCTGCACCTTTGCATGAAGCTTGCAGGGGAGAGGATCAATCCGGGCGCAAAGCCGGGACAGGCTCTTAAGGGTCAGAAGGTCTTTTGCTCGGATATGACCTTTGATGCTTCCGTGAATCCTGTGGTATATGAGGACGGTGAGCCTGTATTTATTGACACGGAGCCTGATACATGGAATATGTGCCCCGATGCTTTGGAGAAGGCTTTTGAGATCTATCCTGATGTGAAGCTTGTCGTGATAGCGCATCTATACGGCGTACCGGCGAAGATGGATGAGATAGTTGATATATGCCGCAGGCATAACGCTCTTATCATAGAGGACGCAGCGGAGGCTTTAGGGGCTTCCTATAAGGGTTCGGTGGTTAGCGGTATGTGCGGGACCTTCGGGGATTTCATGGTTATTTCATTTAATGGAAATAAGATCGTCACCGGGTCTACCGGCGGTATGTTCCTTACTGATAATGCTGACGACGCAGACAAGGTTCGTAAATGGTCCACGCAGAGCCGTGAGGATGCCCCTTGGTATCAGCATGAGGAGCTTGGCTACAATTATCGCTTAAGTAATATCGATGCGGGCATAGTGCGCGGGAACATGCTCCATATCTCAGAGCACATCGCGCAAAAGAAGGCGATATATGAGCGGTACAAAGAAGGGCTTTCTGAGCTTCCTGTGACCATGAATCCTTTCGAGGAAAAGGCTTCGCCTAATTACTGGCTTTCATGCCTGCTGGTGAATAAGGACGCTATGTGCAGACAGGTACGGGGAGAGAAGGATTATCTATATGAATCCGAGCCGGGAAAGTCCTGTCCACAGGAGATACTGGAATCGATATTTGCGATGAATGCAGAGGGCAGACCTATATGGAAGCCCATGCATATGCAGCCTTTATACAGGATGAATGGATTTGTAACACGCAACGGAAATGGCAGGGCGAGGTCGAATGCTTATATTGACGAGGGCGAGATACTTGATGTCGGAGCGGATATTTTTGCACGGGGACTGTGCCTGCCTAGTGATAATAAGATGACGGCGGAGCAGCAGGATAGGATCATTGAAGTCGTGAAGAGATGCTTTGAGTGAGAGGCAGACTTGCAGTTTACATAACGTTGATGCTGAAGAGAGAATCGGATTCGGTTTACATAAGACATGTTGTATCAGAAATATGTTAAAAGATTTTTTGATATTGTGCTGTCCATAGTGGCGATAACGCTCCTATCGCCTGTGCTCATAGTGCTTGCGATACTGGTTCGGGCGAAGCTTGGCTCTCCGGTCTTATTCAGGCAGAAGAGACCGGGGTATCATGGCGAGATATTCGGGCTTATGAAGTTCCGCACGATGACGGATGAGAGAGATGAGAACGGGGAGCTGCTTCCTGATGAGGTGAGGCTGACTTCATTCGGGAAGAAGCTGAGGGCTACTTCGCTTGATGAGCTTCCGGAGTTTTTTAACATATTAAAGGGGGATATGTCCTTCGTGGGACCGAGACCTTTGCTTGTGCAGTATCTTCCTCTCTATAATGAGGAGCAGGCACACAGGCATGACGTGCTTCCGGGGCTTACGGGATGGGCGCAGGTTAATGGGAGGAATGCTATCTCGTGGGAGAAGAAGTTTGAGTATGATGTCTGGTATACGAGGAATGTTTCGTTTTTGCTGGATTTAAAGATTGTGTTTATGACGGTGGGACGTGTGCTGAAGCGTGACGGAATCTCATCTGAGACGTCTGCTACGATGGAATTTTTTACGGGGACACAGGAGAAATAGGGCCGTGCTCTGTGATTTGGCATATTTTATGCTAGAAGTTTGTTAGGTGGTTATTTTTTGCCCCTGGTTGTGTAGCACTTTCTAAGTGCCATCACGACTCGAAAAAGAACTGCACAGAAAACATGCTTAGCACCAGAACACTCACGTAGAGGCATATTAAAGATGAATAATAATGGTATTAACATTTTAATATTATCCGCGGGGCGGAGAGTGGAGCTTGTGAACTGCTTCAAGGCGGCTAGGGACAGGCTGGGGATTTCGGGGAAGGTGGTGGCATGTGATGCCAGTAATTTGGCTCCGGCGCTTTATTTTGCGGATGTCAGGGAGCAGGTGCCTAGGATTGCGGAGAATGATAATTATGTAAACTCGTTTATTGAGATCTGCAATAGGTATGAGATTGACCTTGTGGTGCCGACTATTGATACGGAGCTTTTATTGCTTGCGGAGAGGTTAGATGAGATTGAGGCGGCTACGAAGGCTAAGGTTCTTATTTCTTCGCTTGATGTGATAAGGATATGCAGGGATAAGACAAATACGCAGAGATGGCTTGAGGAGCATGGATTCCTCGTGCCTCGCATGATAAGTGATGATGAGATCGACGCAGGTCGGGCGAGTTATCCTTTATTTATCAAACCGCTGGATGGCTCGTCTTCTATTAACGCATTCAAGGCGGAGAATAAGGAAGAGATAGATACTTATCGTGAGCTTATAGGGGACGGGAAATATATCATTCAGGATTTCATGGAGGGAACGGAGTATACGATCGACTGCTTCCTTGATATGGAGGGAGAAATAATAACGGTTGTTCCCAGGATCAGGATAGCTACGAGAAGCGGTGAGATCGCAAAGGGCAGGATAGTCAGGGATAAGGCTATAATCGAGGATGTGACGAGGCTTCTTACGGAGCTGAAGCCCATAGGACATATCACTATACAGTGCATGAGGACGGACAGGGGGATAGAGTACATAGAGATAAATCCCCGCTTTGGCGGGGGAGCGCCTATGTCTATCATGGCGGGAGCGGACTCATGTGAGAATCTGTACCGTATATTACGGGGTGAGAAGCTTAAGAGAAATGAGGCTTTCCGAGAGAACGTGACGTTTCTCAGATTTGATGCTTCTATTATGCTTAATGAAGATAACGAGCTGGAGTCGCAAGAGCTTAATAAATAAGATAATAGGAAAGAGACGATTCGATATATAGTTTACATAATTTAAGGCACGATGACGAGTTGAAAGCATATAAAAACTCAGCAAATAACATCAGATGCAAGTTTACATAATATGACAGAGAGCATAGCACATAACAAAATAAAAGCCGTCATTTTCGACCTTGACGACACGCTTGTTTCCGAATATGAATTCATAGTCAGCGGATATAAGTTTATTTCAAAACGACTTTCGGATCGTTTAGGGCGTAATCCTGATGAGATAAACGATAAGCTCTGGGATCTCACCAAGGAAGCGTATTCTAATATGTTCAATCGGCTTTTTGACTGCTATGGTGAGCCGTATACAGACGGGGAGATGCAGGAGATCATATTTGCTTACAGGAACCATCCGGCGAAGCTGCAGTTTTATCCCGATGTGAAGGAGACGCTTTTTGCATTGAAGAAGAGAGGTATCCTTATGGGGATAATTTCTGACGGCGATCCGGCAAGGCAGAGGAATAAGATACGGTCGGCAGTCGGAGGATTAAAGAACGGAGATAATTCAGCAAAACCGATGCATAGCTTACATAATTCGACGAACGTCGAAATAACAACGGATGCTTCTGATGAAGAAATAAAATATTGGTTTAATGAGATCATCCTAAATGACGAGTTTGGCGGAGAAGAGTACAGAAAGCCGAATCCAAAGGGCTTTGCGGAGATAGCAAAGAGGCTTCGGGCTGATCCGTCAGAGATGATATATATAGGCGATAATCCGGCTAAGGATTTCCATATAGCTAAGGACATGCCGGTGCGAACCGCCCGTATAATAAGAGAGCATGGCATATATAATGACAGAGGGTATTTAGACGGAATAAGAGAGACATGGCGGTTGGATGGTTTGGTTGACATAATTAGAATTATAGACGAGGCGAATAAAGCATGAGCCTGATATCAGCGCCGTTCTTCATCTTCATGCTGTGCCTGCTCGGAGCATACTATAATGCGGGCGAGAAGCATCAGTGGAAGGTACTGCTTATAGGGAGCGCTTTCTTTTATTACTGCTCCAATCCGATTTACATAATATTTATAATTATATCTATAGTTTCCACATGGTATCTGATGAGGAATCCTGTAAAGTCGCACTTTATATGGACTATCGTGATTAATCTGGGCCTGCTTATCATATTTAAGTACAGCGTGAATTTTGGCGTGCATGACCTTATCGCTCCGCTGGGGATTTCATTCTATACCTTTATGACATTGGGCTATGCCCACGACTGCTACGACAAGAAGATAGAGCCGAGCGACAATATCTGGCACTACGCTCTTTTCATCTCTTATTTCCCGCAGCTAACCCAGGGACCTATCGGCACTTATCAGGAGATGCACGAGCAGCTTATAAAATATCATCCGTTCGACTTGCAGCGGATAAAGACGGGCGGGTATCGTATCATCATAGGCGTATTCAAGAAGCTCGTGATTGCGGGCAGAGTGGGCTTTTACATAGACACGGTCTATTCAAGTCCCAAGGGCTATAGCGGCCTTACGCTGATAACAGCGACTTTATTTTATCTGGTCGAGATGTATGCGGACTTTTCGGGCTACATGGATATAGTGTGCGGTGTTTCGGACATGCTGGGTATAAGGCTTAAGGAGAACTTCAACCGTCCTTATTTCTCAAAGAGCATCCCTGAATACTGGCGGAGATGGCATATCTCGCTGAATGAATGGTTCAATACGCATCTTTTCATGCCTTCCGTCACGACAAAATGGAATAAAAAAGTTGCCAACATATTGAGCAAGGTCTTCCCTAAGGCAAAGAAGGGAACTCTTAGGCTTATCGTTCCCACGATAATAGTCTGGATAGTAACGGGCGTATGGCATGGGGCGAAGTCCTCGTATCTCGGCTGGGGTATTTATTTTGCCTTCATTATGCTCGTGTCCTTCTGCACGCAGGGCTATGTGAAGAAATTCAATGCCCGCATCCATTGGAATCCGGAGAATAAATTCGTGATGGCTTTTCAGATTGTCAGGACGCTTATATTCCTAAGCTTCGGCGAGATAATCTACAGGTCGGAGAAATTCTCTGACACTGTGACGATATTTAAGAATATATTCACCGATACAAGGATCAACGGAGCGGAGATTGCGGCTGCTATGACGCCCTTCGGAAATGGCAATCAGGCGGCGGCTTCTATTATAATAATAGCGGTGCTTGTCGTAGCTCAGTTTATCGTGGAGCTTGCGAAGGAGAAGGACGAGAGGGCGTTTACGGGGCACAGGTATGTATATGCCTTTTTGATGCTGGTTACGATAGCTCTTTTTGGAGTGGCGGGGAAGTCGAACTTTATGTACCAGGCTTTTTGAATTCCATCCGGCATGAACGCCTCAAATGTGCCTGAAAACATATTGCACCATTCAAACCTGGGGATGTATAAAAGATATATATGAAAAAAATTATGATCACGCTTGTCGCAGCTTTGATAATCATAGCTTCGGCGGTGGCTTTCAAAAATGTATATTCGTGCGAGATGCCGATAAGGAACAGGGGCATAAGGGATGCCATAAATACGGGCGACCTTGATGTGCTTTTTATCGGCTCGTCCACATTCAGGGCGAATGTCGATATGCCTATGATGGATGAAGCTTATGACGGCAGGGTGTATGACATTTCTTATGGCGGCAATCAGCTCGTGGCGACAGCTATCCAGTATGACGAGATACGCCGCAGATCGCCTAATGACTATGGGCTTATCGTTTTTGAGTTAGGTCCTATGATGATAACTCAGGAGGTCGCACTTTCTGATTCAAGGGTTATATGGGATCTTACATGGGAGGGCAAGAAGGCTCTCTGGCAGAGCATGTATGAGGCTGGGAACACGGATTTTCCTATGTTTTATGAGTACTTTGTGACATCGGGGATGGACGACCTTATTACCTTCCCCGTGACGGAGCCTTTCTATGGGACGAGGTACTATAAAGGAGCGAAGAATGAAGAAACGCCTTCTCCCGGCAGAGAGTGGCTTGAGGGAGAGGATTTTGATATATCGGATAAGGAATCAGTGCCGGCACAGGCTGACGCTATAAAGGACATAGTAGACGAATGCCGCAGGGACGGACAGGATTTTATTTTCGTGGAAAGTCCTTGCTATTACAGGCTTCAGGACGATCCGACCTTTCAAAAATATAAGGCTGAGTTCGTGGATATACTGGACGGCTTAGATGCTCCGTACATACTGGCTTCGGACGTAGAGTTTGATACGCATGACGCCGCACTCTTTCAGGACATGAACCATATGTCCGCAGAGGGCAGGAGGGCGTATACTAAGGAACTGATAAGAGTTTTGGGTAATGTAAAGCAGGATATGAAAACAGCAGACCGTCATAAGGAATCCGCCGCAAGCGGTCCCACTTATGACAAGAAAAGGAGAGGCGAAAAATGACTAATGTGATAGAAATGCTTAGAGACTCGGCGGAGAGATTTCCGGAGAATACAGCCTTTGCCGATCCTGAAAAAAGCGTGACATTCGGTAAACTATATGATGTAGTGCAAAGAATTGCGACGTTGCTTCTTAAGGGAGAGGCGAGCGTGCCTTTTGAGGCCGAATCGGGCGTTGGTTTTTATATGGAAAAAAGTGTGGATGCGGTATGCGCCATGCTTGGGGTTGTCAGAGCCGGGGGTTTCTACAGCTTCATAGACGTGAGGCAGCCTATGGAAAGGGCGGGAGCTGTGATCTCCGTGCTGGAGCCTGTGATAATAATAACCGATGATGAAAATAAGGACACACTGAAGCAGACGCTTACTGCGATGGAGAACTCCAATGCGGCAAAGGCTCTTAACAGTCCGTATTATATATTGAACTCAAGGAAGCTTATAAGCCCTCAGATCATACTGGTGTCCGATCTTATGAAGCTTGCGGAGGGTTGCGAGATAGATGAGGGACTGCTTGAGTTTTCTAAAACCGTGGCCTATGATACTATGCCGCTTTATGTAAACTTCACAAGCGGCAGCACCGGAACGCCTAAAGGCGTAGCCGTGGGACACCGCTCGGTCATCGATTTTATCACCGAATTTACAGAAGTTTTCGGGATAGACGAGAGAGATGTGCTTGCTAATCAGGCGCCTTTTGATTTTGACGTGTCGGTGAAGGATATTTACAGCGGGCTACTTACAGGGGCAAGAGTGCAGCTTATACCAAGGGATTACTTCTCAAGTCCTTCTGTGCTCATGGACTACCTTACGGATAATGAGGTGACGACGCTTATCTGGGCCGTCTCCGCCATGTGCTTCGTATCCATAATGAATGGGCTTGAGTACAGGCTTCCCGATAAGATAAATAAGATAATGTTCAGCGGCGAGGTAATGCCCGTGAAGCACTTGAATAAATGGAGGAGCTTCTTACCTGATGCGACTTATGTAAACCTATATGGCCCTACCGAGATAACCTGTAACTGCACTTATTATATTCTTGACCGTGAATTTGCAAAGGACGAGGCTATACCGGCGGGTATGCCTTTTGCGAATGAGAAAGTCTTTCTGCTTGACGATGAGGATAAGCTTGTATTCGATGCCCACGTGGAGGGTGAGATATGCGTAGGCGGCTCATGTCTTGCGCTTGGGTACTACAAGGATAAGGAGAAGACGGACCAGGTCTTTGTGCAGAATCCCTTGAATAACAGATTCCATGAGCGGATATATCGTACAGGGGATCTCGGCAAATATGATGAGGACGGGAATCTGATATACACTACCCGTAAGGATTTCCAGATAAAGCACATGGGCCAGAGGATAGAGCTTGGCGAGATCGAGGTTTCCGCGATGTCCGTAGATGGCGTGACGAGAGCCTGCTGCATATACGATCAGAAGAAGCAGAAGATACTTCTCTATTATACAGGAGAGGCAGAAAAAAAAGCCGTCACGGAAAGTCTGCAGAGGAAGCTTCCCCAGTACATGATACCGGGAAAGACAGAGCAGCTTGATGAGATGCCTATGAATAAGAACGGAAAGATTGACAGAGGAGCGCTTGCATCGCGCAAATGACAGTCTGATAAAGTGATGATAAAATTAAAATTAAAAGAAAAAGGAGATTTACGATATATGGAAGAGCTTATAAAAATACTCGAAGACGTAAGGGACGACGTGGATTTTGCTAATACTAAGGATCTTATCGACGGTAAGGTACTTACATCCTTTGACATTATCCAGCTGATCAGCACGCTTGACGATGAATATGATATTTCAATACCGGCAGCGGAAATCGTGCCTGCGAATTTCAACAGCGCCGAAGCAATCTACGCTCTGGTTCAGAGGCTACAAGGCTGAAATGGCTTGCCACGTATTTGTTGTATAAAGGCAATCGTGTGACCATGAGAATATACGAGACGTATAGATGAAGTCTTCAAGGAATAAGACCATTGACATAGACACGGAAGAAGGCGCTGTTTATCTCGGCCGGTGCTTACGATATGCCCGCAGATATGGCCATGCCGACGACATCGTAGATGCATCTGCAATAATTGATAGGACAATGCTTGGCGACAGCCTTAAGATAATGCGGCATCTGCCAAATGAATTTGCGGATCTCATCATAGCCGATCCGCCCTATAATATGGATAAGGATTTTGACGGCAAAAGCTTTAAGAAAGCTTCCGACAGCGACTATAAAGAATATACGGAGGAGTGGCTTAAGCTTTCTCTACCGCTATTAAAGGATACGGGAACCATATATGTCTGCTGCGACTGGAGATCAAGCCCTGCTGTCTATGAAGTCTTAGGGCGGTATTTCAAGATAAGGAACCGCATCACATGGCAGAGGGAAAAGGGCAGGGGCGCGAAGGCTAACTGGAAGAACAGCATGGAAGATATCTGGTTCGCCACGAAATCAGACCGATATACCTTCAATATAGATGCCGTAAAGATTCGGAGAAGAGTCATTGCTCCCTATAAAAAGGATGGCAAGCCGAAGGACTGGGAAGAGACGGAAAACGGGAATTTCAGGAATACATGTCCTTCTAACTTCTGGGATGATATTTCCGTGCCTTATTGGTCAATGTCCGAGAATACGGCTCATCCTACGCAGAAGCCCGAAAAGCTGCTTGCGAAGCTGATACTTGCAAGCTCGAATGAGGGCGATACAGTATTTGATCCGTTCCTGGGCTCCGGCTCCACATCAGTTACTGCGAAGAAGCTTGGAAGGCATTATTTCGGCATAGAGCAGAATGAAAAATACTGTGTTTGGGCGGAAAAGAGGCTTGAGATGGCGGATACGGTTAAGACAATTCAGGGATACAGTGATGGGATATTCTGGGAGAGGAATACGATACATTAGTTATGCGCATATTGTTCTTATTTCAGATATTTGATTTTAATAAATCCACTATATACTTGGACCTTGTGCGGGAGTGCCGTGACAGGGGACATGCCGTATCGCTTATTGCGGGCACGAGCGACATGAGTCTTCCCACAGGTGTGATAGACGTAGAGGGAATAAGGACGGTATACATGAAGCTCCCCGATCAGTTCGGGGCGGGAACGGTCAAAAAGGCTTTGATTCAGATGTCTATTCCCGGTCGCATTAAAAGTATCTTAAAGGACGGTTTTAATAAAGAGACCTTTGATATAATAGCCTATCCTACTCCGCCGATAACGCTTGCGCCTGTTCTGAAATATTGCGGGAAGCATTATAAGAGCGCAATAAGATATCTAATGCTGAAGGACATCTTCCCGCAGAATGCCGTGGATCTTAAGATGTTCTCGTATTCAAGTCCTATTTACAAATACTACCGCCGATTGGAGAAGCAGCTCTACGAGTACTCCGACAGGATAGGATGCATGTCCGAGGCAAATATCGAATACCTCAAGACTCATAACCCGGAGCTTCCTAATAAAAAGATTGAGTATTTCCCTAATACGGCGGCTGTACATGAGCTGTCCGCCACAAATGACTCTGCATCATCAGACGGGTTATCCATAGTCTTCGGCGGAAATATGGGACGGCCTCAGGACATAGACGGGCTTATTGCATCCGTAAGGGCTTGCAGAAAATGCCCTGATCTTAACGATGTTTCATTTTATTTCATAGGTGACGGCTCAGAAAGTCGCAAGATTGAAGATTTCATAAAAAATGAAAATCCGGCGAATTTCATCTACAAACACCAGATGCCAAGGGATGAGTATGAGCAACTTGTAAATAATGCGGATGCAGGGCTTATAAGCCTTTCCGCTGATTTCACGATACCTAACTTTCCGTCAAGGATGCTGCCATATATGCAGAAAGCAAAGCCGATGCTTGCAGTAGTGGATGAAGCGACGGATATAGATATATGCATAACGGAAGAAGCAAGATGCGGCTACGCCGTAAACTCAGGCGATCCCGAAGCTTTCATATCAGGCATACGCTGGCTCAGATCAAATAAAGACAGGCTCCCGGAGCTTGGCATGAACGGCAGACGCTACTTCGAGCGATATTTCAATGCAGGCGTGTCCGTGGATATATTGGAAAGAGCCTATCGGGGATAAAGAAAGAATCCGGTTGCATGTCGAGAAAGTATCGTAAAGGAAAGAAGGAGGTACTAAAGTGAGATTTACTAAGATGCACGGTTGTGCGAATGACTACATCTACGTATACACAGGCACGGAGCACATCAAGGACGCAGATAAATCCGATCTGGCTCTGCGGCTGTCGGACAGGCATAAGGGGATAGGCTCGGACGGGCTTATCTTTATAAACCCGACTGATCAGGCAGACTTTGAGATGGAAATGTATAATTCCGACGGCTCAAAGGGAGCTATGTGCGGGAATGGGATAAGATGCGTTGGAAAGTATGTGTATGACCATAAGCTTACGGATAAGAAAACCATTGACATACTTACAGGCTCGGGAATAAAGAAATTAGACCTAAAGATAACAGACGGTGTGGCAATAGGCGCTACGGTCAATATGGGGAAGCCGATTCTTGAAGCATCAAAGATACCTGTTGTTATAAACGGCTGTGACGATTCAGCACAGGTGGTTCACATACCGCTTGATATCAATGAAACAAAATATAATATCACTTGCGTCTCAATGGGTAATCCGCACTGTGTTATTTTTATGGATGAGGACGTCAAAACCTTGAAAATAGAAGAACTTGGACCGTTGTTTGAGCGCCATGTTATTTTTCCTGACAGAGTGAATACGGAGTTCATAAATGTGGCTGACAGGGGACATTTAATAATGCGTGTTTGGGAAAGAGGAGCAGGGGAGACGATGGCCTGCGGAACCGGTGCCTGTGCCTCTGTGGTAGCGGCTGTTTTGAATGATCTGGTCGACAGAAAGGTGAGAGTGACTTTGCTCGGTGGAGAGCTTGATATAGAGTGGAGAGAGTCGGACGGAAATGTATACATGACCGGTCCGGCGGAGACTGTATTTGAGGGCAATATAAACATTTAAGTCGCAAATGGTGTATAATCATGTCATGGCTTATTTATGTATGGTATATCTTCTATAGACTGACTGAATTAGCTGATTATGAAACAATAATGACATATTATTAGATTATTTATTTTAGGAAGGAGTTTTCCGTAATGTTAAAAGCGAATCAAAACTATCTGAAGCTGCCGGGGTCGTATCTTTTCTCGACTATCGCAAAGAAGGTTGCTTCATATAAGGAAGCAAATCCTGACAGGACAGTTATTTCATTAGGAATAGGCGACGTGACGCAGCCTTTGTCGCCTGCGATAATAAAGTCGCTTCATGATGCGGTCGATGAGATGGGGGCAAAGGAAACCTTCAAGGGCTATGCTCCGGATCTCGGTTATGATTTCTTAAGGAAGGCTATAGCGGAGAATGATTACAAGAAGAGAGGCTGCGATATAGCGGAGGATGAGATATTCGTATCTGACGGCGCAAAGAGTGATTCGGGCAATATACAGGAGATATTTGACGAGAATTGCAAGATAGCAGTGTGCGATCCTGTCTATCCCGTATATGTGGATTCTAATGTCATGGCGGGGCGTACAGGAACGTATGATGCTGATAGCGAGCGCTGGAGCGATGTTATTTACATGCCCTGCACGGCGGAGAATAACTTCGTTCCTGATTTCCCGGAGAAGACGCCGGATATCATCTATATCTGCTCGCCGAATAACCCCACAGGGACTGCCATGAGTAAGGCGGATCTTCAGAAATGGGTTGATTATGCGAGGGAGCATGGCTCGGTGATAATTTATGATGCGGCTTATGAAGCGTATATTTCCGAGGATGACGTTCCACATTCAATATATGAATGTAGTGGAGCAAGGACCTGTGCGATAGAGATACATTCATTTTCGAAGAATGCAGGATTCACAGGTACCAGGCTTGGTTATACGGTCGTGCCGAAGGATTTAAAGGATGCGGAAGGCACAGCGCTCCATGGACTATGGGCAAGAAGGCATGGTACGAAGTTCAACGGTGCGCCTTATATTCAGCAGAAAGCCGGGGCAGCGGTCTATACGCCGGAAGGACAGGCGGAGATCAAGGCTCTTGTTTCATATTATATGGAGAACGCTAAGACCATCAAGGACGGGCTTAAGGATGCGGGCTATACTGTGTACGGCGGAGTGAATGCCCCGTATATCTGGCTTGCAACGCCTGATAACATGAAGAGCTGGGATTTCTTTGACAGGCTTTTGCAGGATGCGAATGTAGTGGGAACTCCCGGATCAGGCTTCGGACCATCGGGAGAGGGATATTTCCGGCTGACGGCATTCGGGACGCATGAGAATACTATCGAAGCGATGCGGAGAATAAAAGAGCTCTGATCGCGGCATAGGTGAATAACAGGAAAGAGACGACCGTCTGATAATAATGACGGCGGTGGATACATGGGATGTTTGAAGAATACACAAGACAGGCTGAGGCTGCGATAGCTCTTGCGAAGCAGGCGTCAGCGGAACTAGGTCAGAATTACATAGGCTCGGAGCACCTTTTGATGGGGCTTCTGCGCGAGGGCACGGGACTTGCGTCAAAGGTCCTTCTGATGAATAAGGTCACGCCCGATAATATAAAGCTTCTTACGGAGCAGCTCGTCGCCCCGATGGACTCCGACATGAATACTTCGGTCGCGGAGCGGGACGGCTTTACTCCCAGGGCAGCGAGGATTCTCTCGCTTGCGGGAGATACGGCGAGGAACTTCGCAGCGAAAGCCATAGGCACGGAGCACATCCTTATTGCCATATTAAGAGAGGGCGATAATACCGCTGTCAGGCTCATGAATACGATGGGCGTTTCTATTCAGAAGATTTTTGACGATACTATTACCGCCATGGGGATAGATCAGGCTTCGGGCTATGAGCGGAGCATGAGGCCCGTAGAGGATGATGATGCCGGAGAGACTCCGATGCTCGACCGCTACAGCAGGGACATGACGGCGCTTGCGAGGGAGGGAAAGCTTGATCCCATCATAGGCAGGGACACAGAGATTCAGCGCACTATACAGATCCTTACCCGCAGGACGAAGAATAATACCTGCCTCTTAGGAGAGCCCGGCGTAGGAAAGACCGCCATAGTAGAGGGGCTCGCACTTCGCATAGCAGAGGGCGGGGTGCCTCCGCTTATGAAGGACAGGCGCGTCGTCTCCCTTGATATGTCCGCTATGGTGGCGGGCTCGAAGTACAGAGGCGAGTTCGAGGAGAGGATAAAGCGCGTCATAGCCGAGGTAATAGAATCAAAGAATGTGATTCTCTTCGTGGATGAGCTTCATACGCTTATCGGAGCGGGCGGCGCAGAGGGGGCTATGGATGCTTCCAATATACTGAAGCCCTCGCTTGCAAGGGGCGAGCTTCAGATGATAGGGGCGACCACGATAGACGAATATCGTAAATATATAGAAAAGGACGCTGCCCTTGAGCGTAGGTTTCAGCCTGTCACGGTGGAGGAGCCAAGCGAGGAAGAGGCAGTCTCTATACTTATGGGAATAAAGCATAAGTATGAAGAACATCATGGAGTTGACATAACTCCGGAGGCGATACATGCCGCCGTGAAGATGTCAGAGAGGTATATTAATGACAGATTCCTTCCCGATAAGGCGATAGACGTCATGGACGAGGCGGCATCAAAGAAGCATATCGGCGAGACCTCTACATCCAAGGCGGCAGAGGAGCTTGAGCTTGAGATAGAGGAGATGGCGATCGCAAAGGAGAATGCGATAAAGGAGTCTGATTTTGTCAAAGCGGGCGAGCTATACCGGGAGCAGCAGAAGATGCAGAAGCGCCTTGAACGCATGAAGGACAGGGCGTCGAAAAAGGCAGGGGATAACAGGAAGACCGTCACCGAGGAGGATATCGCGGAGATCGTCAGCATGTGGACGAAGATCCCTGTCTCGAAGATAACGGAGAAGGAGAATGAGAGACTCTTAAAGCTTGAAGACATACTGCATCAGAGGGTAGTAGGGCAGGATGAAGCCGTAAGCACGGTTGCGAAGGCTATAAAGCGGGGCAGGGTAGGCTTGAAGGATCCTGTGCGTCCTGTCGGAAGCTTTTTATTCCTTGGTCCTACGGGAGTCGGTAAGACGGAGCTTTCCAAGGCTCTTGCTGAGGCGTTATTCGGAAGCGAGGATGCCTTAATCAGAGTGGATATGTCGGAATTCATGGAGTCGCATTCGGTATCCAAGATGATAGGCTCCCCGCCCGGATACGTGGGGTTTGAGAACGGCGGGCAGCTTTCGGAGAAGGTGAGACGGCATCCCTATTCCGTGGTTTTATTTGACGAGATAGAAAAGGCGCATCCCGATGTTTTCAACGTGCTGCTGCAGGTGCTTGACGATGGCAGGATCACTGATTCCAAGGGGAGGAAGGTCAGCTTTTCTAATACCGTTATAATAATGACCTCTAATGCCGGAGCACAGAAGATTGTCGAGCCGAAAAAGCTCGGTTTCGGTGCTTCGGATGATGCGGAGCATGATTATAAGAAGATGAAAGCCGATGTCATGGACGAGGTCAAGCGGATATTCAAGCCGGAGTTCATAAATCGTATCGATGATATCATTGTTTTCAGGCAGCTTGACGATAAGAATATGGAGGAGATAGTAGGGCTTCTCACTAAGAGGTTCGTCGAGAGGGCTAAGACGGAGCTTGATATAAAGGTTCGCATCACGCCTAAGGCGAAGGCGTATGTCGTGAAGAAGGGCTCGGATAAGAAGTATGGAGCAAGACCTCTTCGCCGCATGATACAGAGCGACATAGAGGACCCTCTGGCGGAGGAGATACTGACAGGCAGGGTGAAGAACGGAGATACTGTCAGCGTCGCGGTAGACGCTGATAATAAGATTGTATTTAAGCAGACTAATATTAAAAAGGAACAGAGCAAAGCAAGGAAACAGGCCGTGAATAAGCCTGGGGCAAAGCAGTCAAGGAGAAGCCGGTAAAGGCAAGGAATGGAGGAAAAAATGGCTGACCTTATTAAAAAAGAAGCAGACGGTTCATTATCTTTCGGTGATTACACTCTGCCGGAGAAGACAAAGCAGGATGATTTCAAGGCTGACGGAGGCTCATACAAGGTAAAGACCTATAATGAGATAACCCGCCTTGAGCGTGACGGCGTGCTGGTCTACGAATCAGTGCCGGGAACAAATGTCACAGGTCTCAAGAGCACGGACACGGGGCTTTCATTTGAGATAGAAAGCAAGGACGATGCGCAGATCACGGTAGGGGTCGACCCGGAGACCAGCTATGACGTGAAGGTTGCAGGCGAGAGCATAGGCGTTATCTCTTCAAATCTTGGCGGTAAGCTGTCGTTTTCTGTGGAGCTTCAAGGATCGGGCAAGGTTGCCGTAGAGGTGGCGAAAGCCTGAAAGTCAGCGCTGTCGTGATACAGCCGTGCTGGGCATACGGCGGTATGATGAGCAATAGCGGATAATCCAATTATGGCGAAGAGCAAGGCGGAAACTTTATTTTTCTGTAAGAACTGCGGGCACGAATCCGGTAAATGGCTGGGACAGTGCCCTGCTTGCCATGAATGGAATACCATGACTGAGGCTCCGAAGGCAAGGACATCAGGCGGAAGCAGGGCGTTAGCAGGCAGCGCTTCGGTAATGGGGCATCAAGCCTTATCCGGCGGTGCTCCCGTGCCTGTGAAGCTTTCAGACATAGAGCTTAGTGACGAGCACAGGACATCTAGCGGACTTAAGGAATTTGACAGGGTGCTTGGGGGAGGCATAGTCACGGGCTCTCTCGTGCTTGTCGGAGGAGATCCCGGCATAGGCAAATCCACCATACTGCTTCAGGCGGCTAGAGCCATATCTCATGCGGGAAAGAGCGTTCTTTACGTATCTGGAGAAGAATCAGAAAAACAGATAAAGATGAGGGCTATGAGGATCGGCGAATTCGGTTCTGCTTTCTGGTTGCTTTGCGATACCGTGCTTGATAATGTCGTGGCGGTAATAGAGGAGAAGAAGCCGGACTTCGTGGTTATTGATTCCATACAGACCATGACGAATGAGGGAGTGGAGTCATCTGCGGGCTCAGTCACGCAGGTAAGGGAGTCAACCGCAGTCCTTATGAGGATCGCCAAGGGACTTGGGATTTCCATATTCATAGTAGGGCATGTGACTAAGGAAGGCTCTGTGGCTGGTCCCAAGGTCTTAGAGCACATGGTGGATACTGTGCTTTATTTCGAGGGCGACTTGCAGGGGAGCTATCGCATACTCCGTGCAGTGAAGAACCGCTTCGGCTCGACCAATGAGATAGGCGTCTTTGAGATGAGACAGGAGGGCTTGCGGGAGGTCGAGAATCCTTCGGAATATATGCTCTCCGGCAGGGCGGTGGGCTCATCAGGCAATATAGTCACCTGCGTGATGGAGGGTACGAGACCGCTTCTTATTGAAATACAGGCACTCGTCACGGATAACACAAGCTTTACCTATCCTAAAAGGCAGGCGACAGGGATTGATTATAACAGAGTCGGGCTTTTGATGGCTGTGCTTGAGAAGAGGGTAGGACTAAGGCTTTCACAGTCCGACGCTTACGTGAATATAGCCGGAGGAATGAGGGTATCGGAGCCCTCGACAGACCTTGCGGTGGTAATTGCCATAATTTCTTCCTTCCGCAATAAGCCCGTGGATAAGGATACAGTAGCCTTCGGAGAGGTTGGACTTTCGGGCGAAATCCGTGCCGTATCTGTGTGCGAAAGACGCGTGCTTGAAGCACAGAAGTTAGGTTTTAGAAGGGCTATAGTCCCTAAGGCGAATCATAAGTCTCTAAAGGACATAAAGGACATAGAGCTGATAGAGGTATCCGCTCTGGATGGCGTTATGGATATACTATGAGACGACGGAGTATCTTGAAAAGTTCCTTCGTAATTTGCTTCAGGGTGAAAAGAATGCACTCCATAATCGTGAGATGCACGTGAGCGGCAAATTTGTGGTTGAAGATGACCCGATAAATGACCCGATAAAATGACCCGATAAATCGAGAGGGATCTGATTCTTAGCGAGGTGGTTTCGAGCTTAGAATTGTGTTATACTATTCTCAATAATTCCAAATGAGCGGAGGTTTATTTTATTATGGGGAACATTTCTGAGCAGGAGCAGGAGGATATACAGGCGGCTTTGGACGCAGGCAGGATGATAGGATCTGAGTCTGCTCACAGGGTTTTGTCACAGGGCGAGATAGATAAGATCGTGGATGCTTACCATGAGCTTGTGAAGTCTAAGGAGAATTTAAGGGAGCTTATGGATATAGCGGAGAAGCTTAATGAGTCCGAGTACACGAGGACCGAGTTTACTAAGAAGTGCTGCGAGTATATTCCCGTGGTGCTGAGGACTATTGAAGCCTTAAGATAATTATTTGTCGCAGAGTGCGTTAAGCGTTGAAGCTTTGAGGTTATGCGATATAAGTCATGACTGATATGACATATAATTTAACCTTCCGAGGCTCGGCAGAGTATGGCGTATCTGCCATAAAGTCGGCTTGGTTGTGATTATCAACTCCTAGAATAGAGCGACTTATTGCTCTGTTTTAGGAGTTTTGTGTTTTGTTTGCGGGGAGGTAACTGTATCCATGCAAATAAATTTCAAGGATGCGGAGCAGATAAAGAGGCTTGTCCTGATCGTTGATGATGAGTTCATAAACCGTGAACTTTTAGGCGGGATGCTGCAGGATGAGTACAATATACTCTATGCGGTGAACGGCAAGGAGGCGCTTGAGATAATAAGGGAGAGCGCATCGACGCTGTCCATAATCCTGCTTGACCTCATGATGCCTGAGATGACGGGCTATGAGCTCTTAGAGGTAATAAAGGCAGACGAAGCCTTGAAGCAGATACCCGTCATAGTCCTTACGGCAGAGCAGGACGCTGAGGTGAAGAGCCTTAAGCTCGGAGCGAGCGATTTCATAAAGAAGCCTTATGAGAATCCTGAGATAATCAGGGCAAGGATAGCGAGGACTATAGGCTTTTACGAGGACAGGAGCTTCATCAAGTCTGCTGAGAGGGACGATCTCACGGATCTTTACAGCAGGACCTTCTTCTATGAGTACGCCGGCATGATGGATCGGTATAACACTGAAATGAAGACCGATGCGGCGATACTCAATGTCGAGCATTTCCACATGGTGAACGAGATGTACGGCCGCAGCTTCGGAGACAAGGTGCTTATTGCGATAGGCGACGCGATAAAGGAATATCTTGCGGATACCGAAGGGCTTGCCTGCCGGAGCGAGGCGGATACCTTCTTTATCTACATGGCGCACCATGACGACTATGACGGTCTGCTGGATCTCGTGAACAGTAAGATCAAGGAGCTTTCAAAGGGGCTTCATCTGCATGTACGTATCGGAGTATATCCAAGAGTAGAGCATGATATAGAGATGGATCAGCGCTTCTCTTACGCAAGGCATGCCTGCAATACCTTAAGGGGAAACTACATGAGGTATGTCGCTTACTACGATATGACGATGCGGGAAAGATCCGTATTTCATGAGCATCTCGTAAATGATATCCATGATGCGTTGGAGCAGGGGCAGTTTCAGGTATATTATCAGCCCAAATACAATATAGAGGGCGATGAGCCTGTGATATGCAGCGCAGAGGCTCTGGTTCGTTGGGAACATCCTGAATACGGGCTTATAAAGCCGGAGACCTTCCTTCATGTGTTCGAGGAGAACGGGCTGATAAGCATCCTTGACAGATATGTATGGAAGGAAACAATAGAAACTCTTGGGAGATGGAGAAAGGATAATATTACTATAATACCGGTTTCAGTGAATGTTTCTCGTATTGATCTTTATGACGAGGGACTGCCGGATTACTTTATGGATCTGATTGAAGATAACGGACTTAAGGCTTCTGACTTGCTGCTCGAGATTACGGAGTCGGCATACACAGATGACAATACCCAATTCATAGAGGCTATAGAGAATCTGAGAGCGGAGGGCTTCCGTATAGAGATGGATGATTTCGGATCGGGGTATTCCTCGCTTAATGTGATAACCACGATGCCGATAGATGTGATAAAGCTCGATATGCGCTTCATAGAGCATATCCATGAGGACGATAAAGCTTTGCTCATAGTCCGTCTTATCATGGATATGGCAAGGTCGCTTAAGGTCCCTGTGGTTGCGGAGGGCGTTGAGATAGCGGCGCAGTACGACCTTTTAAGAGAGAATGGTTGCAGCATCATACAGGGGCATTATTTTTCGAAGGCTATGCCTGCAGAGGAGCTTGAAGCACTGATGATGCCGGAGGATTAGCAGAATAAATATGAGGATAATATTATATTCATATTCAACAAGCGGGTTGTTAACGGAGGCACATATCGGAGCTTCATATGATAAAGCGGATGCCTCTTGCCGGATATCGGAGGATAGGGCATGAATGTCATCATAGTAGGCTGCGGTAATGTGGGATATGCCTTGGTCGAGAGGCTTTCTGACGAGAAGCATAATGTGGTTGTCATTGATAAAGATAAGAAGAAGGTAGACCTTATCACGGATGAACAGGATGTGCTCGGAGTGGTCGGCGACGGCATCAATTATCAGGTGCTCCTTAAGGCGGGAATAAAGCATACCGACCTGCTTATCGCAGTGACGGAATCCGATGAGCAGAATTTATTATGCTGCGTCATGGCGAAGCGCTCCGATAAGTATTGCCGGACTGTTGCAAGGGTGCGTAATCCTGTATACAATACGGAGACGAGTTATTTAAGGCGCGAGCTTGGGCTTGCTCTCATTATCAATCCCGAGCTGATCGCAGCCGCAGAGATTGCGAGGAAATTCCAGTACCCCGACTCGATACAGGTGGATACCTTCACAAGGGGAAGGATAGAGCTTTTCCATCTGGAGCTTAAAGAGGGAAATCCGCTTATCGGGATGTCCGTTGGAACTATTATAAATCACTTCAAATGCCATGTGCTTATCTGTGCGGTGCAGAGAGGCAGGAAGGCCTTGATCCCTGAGTTCAAGACGATGCTGACTGAAGGCGACGAGCTTATATTATCTGCTACGCCTAAGGATGCTAATACCTTTTTTAAGAGGACTGAGATAAATAAGCATCCGCTCAAATCCGCCATGATAGTAGGCGGGGGCACGATCGGATTTTATCTTGCATACCGGCTGTCGGAAACGGGAGTAAGGACGAAGATAATTGAGTCTGACGCTGAGAGGTGTGATTTCCTGAATGAAAGGATACCGAAGGCCACAGTCATAAACGGCGACGGCTCCGATGAGAAGCTTCTTATCAGGGAGGGGATCGGGGGCGTAGGAGCTTTTGCGGCTCTTACAGGTATAGACGAGGAGAACGTGCTGCTGTCCTTATTTGCGCGGAGGGTTTCGCATGCGAATATAATGACGAAGCTGAGAGGGCTTAATTATACAGACATAATGGAGAGGAAGCAGCTCGAGAATACGATATTCCCCGGGGTCATGACGGCGGATTATATAGTGAAGTACGCCCGTTCCATGTCAGGAAGCCGTGAGGGAAATATAGAGAATATATTCACGCTCTCCAAGAGTAAGGCGAAGGCGATGGAGTACTTCATCGTGAAGCCCGGGAGGGCTACAGGAGTGCCTATTTCCCAGCTTAAGCTGAAGGAGGGGATCATCATATGCTCGATAACGAGGAATGAGAAGCTTATAGTGCCCGGGGGCAGGGACGAGATGAGGGTAGGCGATAATGTGCTGATACTGACTATGGGCGAGATATATAATGATATAGAGGATATAGTTGAGGCGTAAGAACCCCGGGAATTAAGACTACCCGTGGCCTTAGTCGCATATGCGTTTTGAGGAAAACGGAGATAGATGAACCTTAGGATAGTAAGATATATAACAGGCTGGGTGATAATATTTGAGGGAGCGTTTCTCTTGTTCCCTCTGATCACAGGGCTTTGCTATAGGGAATATGAGATATGCAAGGTCTTTGCGCTCGTTATACTTATCTGTGTCGTCTGTGGTATGCTCCTTAAGGGGATACGGCGCAGAGATCTGGGCGAGCTTTATATAAGAGAAGGCTTTGCGTGCGTCTCTCTGTCGTGGATAGCCCTTGGTATCTTCGGTGCATTGCCGTTTTTTATCAGCGGGGAGATCCCTGATTATATAGATGCGGTGTTTGAAGTCATATCGGGGCTTACTACTACGGGGGCTTCCATATTATCTGATGTAGAGTGCCTATCCAGGGCGTCTATGTTCTGGCGGTGCTTCACGCACTGGATAGGCGGAATGGGCGTATTTGTCTTTATTATGGCGATACTTCCTATGGCGGGAGCGCGTAATATTAATTTAATGAAGGCGGAAAGCCCCGGTCCGTCGGTCAGCAAGTTCGTGCCTAAGATGAAGGATACGGCTAAACTGCTCTATGCTATCTATATCGTGATAACCGTGGTATGCATTGTGTCGTATCTCCTTAGCGGAATGACGGTCTACGAGGCGCTGACGCTGTCCTTTGGCACGGTGGGTACGGGGGGCTTCGGGCTATATAACGATTCTATGGCAAGCTTTACGCCCTTGCAGATAAATCTTATGACCTTTTTCATGATAATCAGCGGGATAAACTACAGTGTTTATTTCTGTATTGCAGTTTTTAATTTTAAGGAGATTTTTTCATTTGAGGAGGTAAGATACTATCTCCTGATCATCCTTGCAAGCATAGTGCTCATAGCAAAGGACATACTTCCGATGTATGGTAAGATAAATGTAGCTTTCAGGCATTCTGCGTTTCAGGTTGCTTCAATCATAACGACGAGCGGCTTTTCCACTGCGGATTTCGACAAGTGGCCTGAGCTTTCCAAGGGGATAATCGTCCTGCTTATGATAGTCGGAGCCTGTGCGGGAAGCACCGGAGGCGGACTTAAGGTGTCGAGAGTCCTTATTCTCATGAAGGGAGTAGGCAGGGAGATTCAGTCGATAATACACCCGCAGAGGGTCAGGAAGCTCTATCTTGACAGGGAGCCTCTCTCGGACGAGACACTTCGCTCGACGAACGCATATGCGGCGATATATGCGGTGATCCTCGTGGCTTCTGCCCTGCTTATAGCGCCGGACGGTCTAGGGCTTACTTCAAACCTTACGGCGGTGCTTGCGACATTGAATAATATCGGCCCCGGACTTAAGGCAGTAGGCCCTACACAGAATTTTGGCATTTACAGCAGCTTCTCAAAATGTGTCCTTATCTTCGATATGCTTGCCGGAAGGCTTGAGCTGTTCCCAATCTTAATACTCTTGCTCCCCTCGTGCTGGAGGAAATATTGATGAGAGAAGGATTTACGACGGGAAGCTGTGCGGCGGCAGCGGCTAAGGCGGCAGCTTATATGCTGCTTGTCGGAGAACAGATAAATTCGGTTGACATAACTGTTCCGAGGGGGGACAGGTTTGAGGCGGCGCTTTTGGATGTTACCCTGAATAAGGACGAGGCTCGCTGTGCAGTGAGGAAGGATGGCGGAGACGATCCGGATGTCACTACGGGGATATTGATCTATGCTGCGGCAAGATATCCTAAGACCGCCGGAAATAGTAATAGGCATGATGAAGAAGTTTTCATCCATGGCGGAGTGGGTATAGGGAAGGTCACTAAGCCGGGACTTGACCAGCCTGTCGGAGAGTGGGCTATAAATTCTGTTCCGCAGAAGATGATCAGTGAGGCCGTGCGTGAGGCTTGTGAGATTGCGGGATATGAGGGTGGAGTTGACATAACTATTTCTGCGCCGGAAGGAGAAGAGATTGCGAAGCGTACCTTTAATCCAAGGCTTGGCATAGAAGGCGGTATATCCATAATAGGCACATCGGGCGTTGTGGAGCCTATGAGTGATAAGGCGCTCAAAGATACTATATATGTTGAATTAAACCAGAGGAAGGCTCTGGGCGATAGGGGAGTTGTCATATCGCCGGGGAATTATGGCAGGCAGTTTCTTTTGGAGCATTACGGCTACGATATAGACAGAGCCGTGAAATGCTCGAATTTCATCGGAGAAACGATAGATATGTGTGTCTCGCTGGGTTTTGAGGATGTGATACTTGCGGGACATATAGGTAAGCTCGCGAAGGTTGCTTCGGGGATAATGAACACACATAGCCATGAAGCGGATGGCAGGATGGAGACGATAGCTGCTGCCGCGATCAGGGCAGGACTTCCGAATGAAGTGCTGAATCAGATACTGGATTCCGTTTCGACCGTAGAAGCACTTAAAATAGTCAAAAAATACGATGAAAAAGAGGGTGGAAATAATAGCCTAAATAGCGTTATGTCAACCATAATTTCACGTATAAAATACTATTTAGACTTTAGGGCGGAAGGAAAAATAAATATCGAGGCCACAACATATTGTGGCGAGATTGCACTTGTGAGTGAAACGGAACATATGAGGGAGATGCTGGAGAGGATCACAGAAAATCAAGGTAAATCGGCGTGATATTGTATACAATTTGGCTTTGCGTGGTTAAGATTTTACAAGAAATTAGGGGTTTACATAAAGTAGATTTTGCTGCTTAGGTACATGTTCATGGACAAAATATATTTTCTGCTTGTGGTTATTTTTCTTCTATGTTCTAAGAAAGTGCATTTAAGATATTGCTTAGTCACGGGGCCGATCATATTCGCATCCATGCTCAGGATGATCTCTCGGGTACATCCATGTACCCTCGCCCCTGATAGTGGAGCACTTTCAAGAACATAACGAAGAAAAATAGAACTGCGCAGAAAATATATTTTGCCCATGAACATTCACGTTTTGGGCAAAGGTGTCTGAATGGAGATAAGGATATGGTACATTTCGTAGGAGCGGGTAGCGGGGCGGCGGATCTTATAACGGTGCGGGGACAGAGGCTTCTCTCGGAAGCGGATGTTGTGATTTATGCCGGCTCGATAATAAATAAAGAACTGCTGAATTATTGCAAAAAAAATGTTACACTATACGACAGCGCATACCTTACGCTTGAAGAGGTTATGAATATCATCAAAGAAGCAGACGATAAGGGGCTTGACATTGTGCGGCTTCATTCGGGCGACCCTTCTGTATACGGGGCGGTGCGTGAGCAGATAGATGAATTATGTAAACTCGATATAAAATACGACATAACGCCGGGGGTCACGGCGGCGATGGCAGCGGCGGCAAGCTTAGGGCTTGAATTTACCTTGCCGGGGGTTACGCAGAGCTTCGTGATAACCAGAATGTCGGGCAGGACAGAGGTTCCGGAGGCGGAGAGCATAGAGAGGTTTGTTAAAACAGGGGCTTCGGTTGCTGTCTATCTGTCCTCGACGCTTACGGATAAGCTTGCGGACAGGCTGTTGTCTGCGGGGATATCCGGGGATATGCCTGTGGCTGTGGTATATAAGGCATCGTGGGAAGACGAGAAGAGGCTTGCCTGTACGCTTGGAACACTTACAGAGGATATGCAGAGAGAGGGGATAAATGGGCTTGCGGTGATTCTTTTGGGACATGCCGTGGCACAGCTTGATGGCCGGAGCAGCTATGAGAGATCAAAGCTTTATGACCCTTCGTTTGCGACCGGCTACAGGGGTGGAGACGAAAGTACAGGTGATAACGGAGCCTAGTACCGTCCACGAACGCAAGGCGTGAGTGGGTAACGGTACTGGCATCCGGACGGATAATGTCAGATGAAAAACTAGCGTTTTTAGAGGAGACGTATGGATACAGCGATAATCACATTCACGAATAACGGCAAGGAGCTTGCAGATACGATCATGGATAAGGTGTCTGTTTTCCGTGACGCAAGAGTTTACCATTCGCATGATAATAAGGATACAGACGGTTTACATAATTTTATAAAGGGGAATTTCGTCAAGGGCGGTGCGATTTTGTTTATCGGGGCAGCAGGGATAGCCGTGAGGCTTATAGCGCCCTTCGTGCAGGATAAGCTGACAGATCCCGCAGTGCTCGTGCTTGATGAGCAGGGGAAATATGTTATTCCCATACTTTCGGGGCATATAGGTGGCGCGAACGAACTAAGCGGCAGGATAGCATCGGGGATAGGCTCGATACCCGTCATAACCACCGCTACGGACATAAACGAGAAGTTCGCCGTTGACATATATGCTAAAGAGAACGGTCTTGAGCTTCCGGAGAGGGCGGATATCGTTCAGATTTCTTCTAAGGTGCTTGACGGCAGTAAAGTAAAAATAAGGAATAAAGCAGAAGAAGATGAAGTTTACATAACAGTAGATGATGCTACGGTAAAGCTTTCGAGGAAGCCTTATGTGCTTGGGATAGGCTGCAAAAAGGGAATAAGGCGGTCGCAGTTCGAGGGCTATATAAATTCCGTGTTGGACGATTACCGGTTAAGCCTTGATGATATAGGGCTTGTTGCAACTATAGATATCAAGAAGAACGAGCCGGGGCTTATAGAATGGTGCAGGGCGCATAAGAAGAAGCTTTTGACATTTTCGGCTGCGGAGCTTATGCAGCAGGAGGGGGATTTCACGGTTTCTGATTTCGTAAAGAAGAATACCGGCTCGGATAATGTGTGCGAGAGGGCGGTAGTGGCGGCGGGCTGCAGGTTGTTCGCAAAAAAGATGGGGAATGCCGGTATCACGATAGCGATAGGGAAAAAGGATAAGGGCTCGGTATGAGAGGAAGGCTCTTTGTAGTCGGTATAGGTCCGGGGAATAAAGGCTGTCTTACGTTTGATGCGCTGAAAGCCTTAGATGAAGCAGAGCTTGTAGTCGGGTATGAAGTTTACATAAATATAATTAAGAAGCTTTATGAAGATATTGAATTTAAAGATATAGCTGCAGCCGATGTGAAAGAGAGCATGGATACAGGTGATGACGCAGATAGAAAGCTCTTTTATTCCACAGGTATGGGCGGGGAGACTGACAGATGCAGATACGCATTGAGTGAGGCCTATAAAGGAAAAAAGGTGGCTCTCGTATGCAGCGGGGATTCCGGGATTTATGGGATGGCAGGGCTTATTTACAGACTCGATGCCAAAGAGTTTGCAAATGCGGCAGAGAATAAGGGTCAAGTTGACATAACTATAATTCCGGGAGTCACGGCCGCACTTTCCGGGGCGGCAATGCTGGGTTCTCCTATAGGCAATGATTTCGCCGTCATATCGCTTTCGACGGCGCTCACTCCTTGGGAGGATATAGCCTTAAGGTTACAGAAGGCTTCGGAGGGGGATTTTGCGATAGTGATATATAATCCTATGAGCCGGACAAGACCATATACCTTGCGTGATGCATGTGATATTATTTCAGAGTATACGGGTGCTGGCAGGATCGCCGGATATGTGAGGAACATCGGCAGGGACGCAGAGGAGCATGCCATAACTACGGTAGGCGAGCTTCGCGATACAGAGCTTGATATGTTTGCGACTGTTTTTATCGGGAACAGCGATACGGTTAACATAAATGAGAAAATGATAACAGGAAGGAAGTACAGGATTTGAGCAGGATATTGGTTTTTGCCGGAACTACGGAGGGCAGGAAGATTGCGGAGAAGATCTCTCTGGCAGGAGTGAGCGCCCTTGTTTGTGTGGCCACAGAGTACGGATTACAGGCAATGCCCGATCTTGAAGGTATAGAGGTGAGGCAGGGCAGGCTTACTGAGTCGCAGATGGAGGAGCTTATGGAAAGCGAGGATTTCATCTGCGTCGTGGATGCGACCCACCCGTATGCGACCATAGCTTCGGATAATATAAAAGCTGCGGCAGAGACTACTCTGCTGCAATACTTGAGATTAAAGCGTGAAACCGGCAACAGCACCGATTACACAAAGCCGGGCGTTCATTATTTCGATGATAACGAGTCATGCGCAATAGCTCTTGAGGGAACGAGAGGAAATGTATTGCTTACCATAGGGAGTAAGGAGCTTCCGATATATACGAGAAGGGGGTCGCTCAAGGGAAGGCTCATCGCCAGGGTGCTTCCGGGTAGCGAGAGCATGAAGGCCTGCGAGAGTCTTGGTCTTGGAGGAAGGGACATAATCGCTATGCAGGGCCCCTTCAGCAAGGAGATGAATGTAGCCCAGATAAATGATTACAGGGTTTCTGTACTCGTGACGAAGATGACCGGACAGGCGGGAGGCTTCTTTGAGAAGGCGCTTGCTGCCGATGAAGCGGGCATCAGCCTTTTCGTCGTGGGTAATCCTGATGCCACCGAGGGTATGAGCTTTGATAATGTATGCGCTATGCTGACCAGGCTTACCGGTGTGAGGATAGGGCGTGACAGGCAGTTCGAGGTCTCGGTCATAGGCTGCGGAATGGGAAATGAGGGAAGCCTCACGGGAGATGCGAGGAACGCAATAGACGAGGCGCAGTATATATTCGGCTCGAAGCGACTCGTGGATATATACGGCAAGGAGAGGCAGAGCTTTCCATTTTATAAAGCGGTTGACATAATCCAATATCTTGACCGTCTTTCGTCTTCGCTTGCAGACGATACGATAAAGGCGGTGGTGCTTTATTCCGGTGACTCGGGTTTTTACAGTGGAACAAAGGAGCTGATCCCTGCTCTGGATGAATGGAAGGCTGAACAGAAGGGAAGAGGAACTACAGTTTACATAAAGCAAATTCCCGGCGTTTCTTCTGTTGCTTCATTGGCAGCGATAATGGGGATAACCTATGAGAACAGTAAGATAATATCGATGCACGGTGTTGAGCAGGACAGTACCTCTGATATGAATGTGATAACAGCGGTGAGGAATAACGAGAAGACCTTCATGCTGCTGTCGAAGCCGGAGGATTTTATTTACTATGGAAAGCTTCTTAAAGAGGCGGGGATGGGAGATACCAAGCTGGTGATGGGCGTGGATATCGGGGCTCCCGATGTGAGGCTTTATGCAAAGACCGCAGAGGATGCGGCAGAGATGTACGAGGAGATAAAGGACGGGCTGGCAACGCTTTACATATACAATGAGGAACCGCTTAATACATCGGGCTTTGCTCTCAAGGATTCTGACTTCATAAGGAGGGAGGGTCTTCCGATGACGAAGGAGGAAATACGTTATGTAATCCTTGGCAAGCTGGGGCTTAAGAAGGGCGACGTGATGTATGACATAGGCAGCGGCACTGGCAGTATATCCGTCGCGGCTGCGGGTATATCCGATGACATACATGTGTATGCGATCGAGGAGCTTGAGGAGGCAGTAGAGCTTTCGATAGAGAATAAGGAAAAGTACGGTCGCGACAACATGACCGTGATCAGAGGCTCCGCACCTGAGGAATTCGATGTACTCCCCAAGCCTGATGCGGCTTTCATAGGGGGATCGAATGGCAAGCTTCGCGAAATAATAAGGGGGCTTAAGGATAAGAATAAGGCAGTGAGAGTCGTTGCAAGCGCTGTCACGATAGAGACCCTGAGCTCGATAATGGAAATAATGGCGGAGATACCATATTCCTCGGTTGACATAATACAGATGAACATTTCAAAGACCAGGACGGTTGATAAATATCATATAATAGGGTCGCTGAACCCCATCTTCATTGCGTGCATTTCGTTCATGGCCGGATCGGGAGAGGTACAGAAGAAGCCTTTGTGATGGTTTTGGCGAGTACTTATTACACGATTGACAATTTTTTAACACGTAGGAGCGAAGGGCTATGTCAGATTACAGCGAAGTTTACATAAATAACACCCCTTCGCTCTGTATTGCTTCTCCGCATAGCGGGAGCGGAAAGACAATGCTTTCCTGTGGCCTGACCAGGGCTTTTAAAAACAGGGGACTTACCGTGCAGAGCTTCAAGGCGGGACCTGATTATATTGATCCGCTGTTTCATGATACGGTTATGGGAGATGACGAGAGACATGATGGGATCAGGAAATGCGAGAATCTGGATACATATTTTTCTGACTATGATACGGTTCGGGATATTTTCAGCAAATGCTCGCATGGAGCGGATATATCAGTTATAGAGGGCGTGATGGGGCTGTATGACGGGCTTGGGGGTATAGACAGGCAGGGCGCGACTTACGATCTTGCATCATGTCTTGGTGTTCCGATCATTCTTATAATAGATGAAAAAGGAGCTTCCCGTTCGCTTATTGCCATGATACGTGGTTTTATGGATTATGATGAAAGTTCGCTTATACGAGGGGTGATACTGAACCGCTGCACGAAGTCTCTTTATGATAAGCTGTCTTCTATAATCCGTGAAGAGCTTGGAATCCGCCCTTTTGGGTATCTGCCGGAGCTTAAGGACATGGGGATAGAGAGTAGATATCTTGGACTTACTTTACCACAGGAAATAGTTGACATAAAAATAAAACTGGCAAGGCTTGCCGAATGTATGGAAGAGAGCGTGGACATCGATGGGATCATTGAGACTTGCAATAGCCTGTGATGAGGCGTTCTGCTTCTATTATCAGGAGAACATAAGGGAGCTTGAGAGAGCGGGCTTTGAGGTAGTCTGTTTCTCTCCTTTAAGTGATAAGGAGCTTCCTGTTGATATTTCCGGGATTTATATAGGGGGAGGATATCCCGAATTACATGCGAAGAAGCTGGCGGAGAATAAGAGCATGTTGGTTGACATAAAACGTAAAGTAGGCTTCGGAATGCCGATTATAACGGAGTGCGGCGGATTCATGTATCTTATGAATTCGGTTGACATAAAAAGCGTGCATGATTCTTTTCATAATAATGAAACCGTGAATTCTGGCGCTTTTTCACAAGGAGGCGCAGACGGCTATGTCGTTTCACAGCATTCGCCGGAGACCGATTCGCCGGTTGTTGAGGATGCCATTAAAACAAAATATGAGATGTGTAGTATATTTCAAACCGAATGTGAAAAGAAGGACAGATTAGTGCGCTTCGGATATGTGGAGGTATTTGATAAGACAGGATTGTGGCTTGATCCTGCTATGGGGATAAAGGGGCATGAATTCCATTATTATGAGGCAGGGGATAATGGGGATAGCGCAAATATAGTGAAGGCTTCTACCGGTGATACATATAAGGGAATACACATAACAGATACGATATGGGCGGGGTGGCCGCATCTGTATTTTAGGAGCAATACGGAATTTGCGAGGGTATTTGCAGTAAAATGTGAGAGGTATCGCGGAATAGCATGAATTTTTTGATGAAATTTAGTGCTACAGGCGGTTGTTTTTTTCATAGCGATGATGGTTTATAATACTATATGAATTTACATAAAATATGTTATGTAAATAAAATTAGACGATGTAAACATTGAATTATGTCAACCGAACATGAGGGAGAGCTTTGAGCTATATGAAAAAAGATATCTTAGAGAACAGGATTTATCTGTATGTAACGGAGTTTTTTGCAGGTATGGGCGTGATGGCGGTGGAATTGGGGGCTTCGAGGCTTTTGGCTCCATATTTCTCGTCCAGCCAGATAGTCTGGACTATCATAATAGGGACTATAATGATAGCGATGGCTCTCGGAAATATATATGGCGGACGGAGTGCGGATAAGGATCCGTCGCCGGAGATACTATACAGGAGGCTTCTTATAGCGTCTGTCTGGATAGCGGCGATACCGGTTCTTGGGAAATATATTATTATCCTGATATCAGGTCTGCTGGTTTTTACGATAAGCACGAATTTCCTTATAATCGCAGCGTTTATCGCCTGTATGGTTATATTTGTGTTTCCGCTCTTCCTGCTAGGTACGGTCACACCTTCGCTTGCGAAGTATACGCTTCAAAGAATGACGAATAGAGATAATAATGACGATTCAGGCAAGGTCGTGGGACAGCTCGGTGCCGCTAATACCATAGGCTCCATAATAGGAACTTTCATGCCTACCTTTATCACTATCCCTGCTGTGGGTACGGCAGTTACTTTCCTTATATTTTCAGGAATCATACTTGCGATAGGGCTTATATTCTTTATATCAAGGCGTTCGCATATAAAGCTATGCGTTATATCAGCTGTATTGTTCGTGTTTTGCGCCATATTCGGAAACTCTGATTCCTTTGCTTTCTGGCAGCCTGATCTGACCTATGAGGGAGAATCTATCTATAACTACTTACAGGTGGCAGAGGACGACAGGTCGGTGAGGCTCTCTACTAACGTGCTTTTCGGTGTGCAGTCGATAACGATGAAATCGGACGAGCTTACGGGAATGTACTATGACTATGCGTTGGCGGCACCGCTTATTGCGGGGGCGAGGCTTAAAAATGGCGAGAATGCCGATATGGAGGATTTTTCGGAGTCATATACGGAAAAGGCTGAGAAAAACGGCACTGAGAAGATGGGAGAAGATAAGACGGATATATTGATACTGGGCATGGGCACAGGAACGTTCGCCAGACAATGTGATAAATATTATAATAATATTAGTATTGAAGGAGTTGAGATTGATAATAAGATAACCGAATTGTCATATAAATACTTCGACGCATCGCCGGAAATCCCTGTATTTACCTACGATGGAAGGGCTTATTTGCAGACTGTTAAGGACCAATATGACGTGATAATGGTGGACGCATATCAGGATATTTCCATACCTTTTCAGATGTCCTCGGCCGAGTTTTTCCGTGAAGTTTACGATCATTTGAACGAAAACGGCGTGATGGTCGTGAATATGAACATGCACTCTGACATGGAAGGCAATATAAACGAATACCTTTCAGACACGATAGCGTCAGTATTCCCGTCTGTAGCTATTGTAGACGTGCCTGGATATACGAACAGGGAGCTTTTTGCCGTGAAAAGTGACGGAGCATCGTTGAGCGGTGATTATATTAGCTCTGCCTCAGAAGAAATTAGTGATGTTGAAAGTGTCGATAGCGTTAAGAATGTGAAGACTGTTGGCTCTGGGGATATCCTTGCAAGATTTGATGCAGCACTGGATAACATAACCGTGAAGGATGAACTGTATCAACTGATGGTCAACATCAGGGCTGTTACTAATGTGTATAAAGGCGGCGAACATATTTTCACCGACGACAAAGCCCCGGTAGAACTACTGGGAATGAGGGAAATAGATCAGATGATAAGCGAGGAGCTTACCTATTATAAGTCCGTATACAAGGAGAGGGGGTTACAGGGTGTAATGGATATGATCCTCTAAACCCGGAAACATTAATTTTGACGATTCAGGTTTCTATCTCTCTGACTTCACGACAACAAATTGTCGTTCAGACAGCTCAAATATATCAGGTCTGTCTGTGCTCCCGGAACCGCACTCTTATAAATTATGGGGGATTATCCGTCAATATATCCATATATTTCCCATCGTTTCCTGGCGTGATATTAGGGCTGGCATATTGTTCCTGAGGCATTGTACTACCCAAGTTCTTCGGAATAAATACGATGCCCCGCTTTGCCGTGGGTTTTTACGAAATAGAGGGCCTTGTCGGCGATTTCGTAAAGGGTCTGGAAGTCATTGCCGTGATCGGGAGCTATCGATATGCCTATTGAGAGAGATACATCCCTGCCGAAGTCTTCGTCGTCAAACGCATGTATCACAAGGTTCTGAACCTTGGCGGCGAGACTTCCCGCATCTTCGGCGGAGCGGATATTGTGCATGAACACCATGAATTCATCGCCGCCTATGCGTCCTGTTACGTCCATTCCCTTGAAGTTGTTCCGGATCACATCGCCGATCTTCGCAAGGACTCTGTCGCCGGTACTGTGCCCATAAGTGTCATTTATGTGCTTGAAATTATCGGTATCGAGTATCATCAGGGCGCCCTTGAGGCTTTCATTCGTATTATACTGCATGAGAGTGCTCCTGATAAGTTCCTCGGTCGCCTGTTTATTCATAAGCCCTGTCAAGCCGTCGTGATCCGCGCGGAGCTTTAATTCTATCTCCTTAAGCTTGCTCTCGTGTATATCAATGATATGCCCGATGACATGGGAAACATAGCCTTCTTTGCCAAGTATGCTTACAATATCGGCACGATACCAACGGTATTCATCAGTAGGATTTATAAGCCCAACGGAGCGGAATTCCAGTTTATCCCTGTGAGGATGCGCCATGGCACTCTCCATCATCTGTTCATAGGCTTTCACGTCTTCTTCATGTATTCCGAGACTCGGAATCTTTTCATGATAGCCCTTTATTACGGAATCATGCTCCAAGGCGTCGGTTTCGGTAAATCTATATATGCAGGCGTCGGTTCTGCAGTTGAAGTCAAAGGTTATGTCGGTACCTATGAGAAGATGCATATAGTCGGATTGCCTTTTTAACTCCTCTTCGATCGTCTTTTCTTCAGTACAGTCGAGTATTACAGCGCTTACGATATTTGAAGAGCCTTCTCTGGAATAAAGATTCCCATGAAACCGAAGCCACATGAGGCTTCCGTCGAAATTCACTATGCGGAACTCGAACTCCGCGGCTCCGTCGTCAGCGAGTATGTCCGTGATACCCTGCTCGAAAACCTGCAGATCATCGGGAATAATGGAAAGCCTGATATTCTTGAAGATATTATTGATGTCTTCCTTGCTCCCGTTAAACATACGGTAGAGACCGTCGTTCATGTAAAGAGGCGTTACCTTGCGTGACTTTGAATCCACGTCGAACGCACAGATCCCGCCTATGAAATAATTGACTATGGAGTTGATGAACTCCTGATCTACCGTGAAATTCATAGCATACCTCGCAAAATAAAACCGTCTGCCGTTCCGATTACTATAACTTAAATAAGGGAGGCAAGTCAAATAAAAAAAGGGGATTGGATTTACATAATATATTTTATGTAAAACAAACGAACTCTCGAAATACAGAGGATTAAGTTGTATAATACAGTGTTAGGGATATGTGGTACAGAGTAAGATGTTTTATTTTAATAATGGCAGTGCTTGCGTTGGGCGGCTGTGCGGCTCCTAAAAGTCCTGTCGGGGAATCGAGGGCTGCGAGGACTGTAAGGGAATCAAAGGGCGCAGATAAGGCAACCCAACAGACGGATTCGGAGCAGGGAGTGAGTCAGGCTCTCAGTGCGGGCGTAAATATAAAGGATAAGGCTGCGCTTGCGGCATCTGCGATGGTTTCGGGTGATGCGGTAACCGATGGAGATTCAGAGGGCGTGCATCTTGAGCTATGGACATATGATGGAGACCATGTGGCATACTACCGCAAGCTTCTTAAGAAGTGGAATGATGAAGACCCGGATTATACGATAGAGATGACCTTCACGACCAAGCCGTATGATGAATTGCATGATTCCCTGCTTGAAGCCTTAAGAAGCGGAGAGGGTGCGCCGGATATATGCGATATAGATGCTTACAGGTTCTCCGAGGTCACGGAAGGACTTGATGGCTGGCTCTATCCGCTCGATGTAGCCGTGGCTCCTTATCTGTATGATATGCATCCGGCAAGGATGGATGTTTATAAGGCATCGGACGGCAAGAGATACGGAGTGCCCTTCAGGATGGGCGCGGCGGTACAGTATTGGAATATGGAGATCCTTGAAGCAGCGGGAATAACCAAAAATGAAGTGGATGCCGTGAATACATGGAGTGATTACAATGCACTTGGTGAGAAGTTTAATAAGGCTCCGGGTCGAGGCGGAAAATATTTTACAGTGGTGGATGAAGAGGATGCCGTCTGGCCGATGCTTGCCTTGGCGGAATATAGTAATGATACTGAAAATGCCGCTAATGCAGCGGCTAATATGAAGAATATTTATCAAGGCTGGATTAACACACAAACGGCAAAGTTCTCCAATGATATTACTGCGGACATTGCTTCGGGGAATGTAGCTTCCTTTATCGGGAGTCTTTCATATATGGATAGATTCGTAGAGGATATGCGGGATATGTCCGGGAAGTGGTATATAACGAAATGCCCTGTGTTCGAGGAAGGACAGCCGTGCTCGGTCTGCCTTGACGATACGGTGACCGTCATAACAGCGCAGAGCAAAGCGGCCGCATTGGCAGCAGATTATATCTGCTATGCCAAGATGTACTCTGATAATGCGAAGTCGATATTATGGCCCGATCTTTCTTACGATGTATGCAACCGGACACTTTGGGAGGATGATGACTTTGCGCATGATGTGACGAATGAATACGATACGTTCTTTCAGAATTACCCATATGACGTACTCAGGGGGATAAATGACAGGATAGCGACGGTGAAGCCGTAATATAGATGGATAAAGGGTGCATGGTCTTCTGCCATACACCCTTTAATTCAGATTTACCGCTTTCATAATGGTAATCCTCCTTTATGTAGTCCCCTTATCAAAGTTACGCTCCTTGTCGTACCACCCGGCCGGACTTCCCAGCCTTGCAGCAGAGTCTGTAGGATCCGCTTGCTCTGATTTACATTTTCAGGACTTTTTGTTACCTTATATATCGGCAGATGGTTCAAAATAATTAATAGAATCAAAGGAAAATTTTTGGAGTATGCGTTCTTAATTATTGATGTAGCAAATATGGTGGTGGCATGAAGAAGGTTGGTCTTAAGGATATAGCAGAAAAGGTCGGGACAAGCGTAGTAACAGTTTCAAATGCTCTGTCGGGCAAGGCTGGTGTCAGTGATGAGCTAAGGGATGAGATATTCAAGGTAGCGGGAGAGCTTGGCTATGTGAGGAATAAGGTACAGGAGCGCAAGTGATCTCCACAGTTGGCTTGTTTACCAGCATAACTTCCGAGTAGAATACGCCCTCATCGTGTGAAAACTCTGCGGTGCCATCGTACCGGGCGGCGGTGGCAGCGATGGATATGAGACCGATGCCATTTCCACCTTTGTGGGTGGAGAGGTAGCGGTCTCCTTTTTTCCTCAGCTTT
>JAFTAP010000029.1 GCA_017455525.1 Lachnospiraceae bacterium | reverse complement strand
GTAAGCGAAATATGTAATTTCGCTTACTATAAAGCCTCCGGCGGATGCGCTCGGATTTTGTAAGGAAATATGCCGCTTTCAGCGGCCAAAATCCGACGCAGTAAACGCCAAAACGAAAAGAGTTTTGTCGTTTACTATACGTATGGCTTTGCGACATCTGACCCTAAATTCCATAATACCTGTCAAACACTCTCTTCGCTGCCGGAACCGCATTCTCCGATCCCGAACCGCCGTTTTCCATGATCACCGTTACAACTATATCAGGGTTATCGGGATTTGAAAAGCCCGTGAACCATGAATGGCTCTGCCCTTTCACATTGCCGAACTCCGCAGAGCCGGTCTTCCCCGCAACGGAATAAGGCAGTCCCGCAAGCTTCTTTCCGGTGCCTGTGGTACATACCTGCTTCATGTATTCCTTCATCAAGGAAGCTTCCGCCGCGGTCATTATCTGCTTATATTCCTCCGGCTTATATTCCTTTATCAGCACACCCTGATAGTTAGTCTTTTTCACTATCTCCTGTGCCTTCATCATCATGCCCTCATTCGCTATAGCCTGTGTTATAAGAGCAAGATGAAAAGGCGTCATAAGCGTGCTTCCCTGTCCGATAGAGGTCTGCATGACAGTCTTTGTATCAGAAGCCGAGCTTAATGAAAACTTCGACCTGCTGTATGATAAGTCCGTAGGCAATACTCTCCCGAAAAGCATCCTGTCCGCCGTATCGCTAAGCTTCGGTATATCAAGCGACAATCCTATATTGGTAAATGAAGTGTTGCAGCTATCCGCAAAGGAATCCAGCAGATCCTCATGCCCATGTACGCTGCCGTGATAGCACTCTATCGTGGAATCTCCTACAGTGATCCTGCCCGTGCAGTCATAAGCATAGCTTTCGTAATCCGTAGGATGCTCTCTCAAATACTCATGAAGCGTAACGATCTTAAAGGTGCTTCCCGGTGGATATAAACCCTGTGTAGCACGGTTTACAAGAGGTGAATTATCGCTGTCGGCAGATATCGCAGCCCAGTTCTCTGACACCGTATTGGGATTAAAGTCCGGCTTGCTGATCATGGCGAGTATCCTGCCTGTCTTAGCCTCCATCACGACTATAGCGCCTTTATAATTTCCTAAAGCGCTATAACATACTTCCTGCAGATCAGGTCTTAGAGAAGTGTATATGTTATCTCCCGTATTCCGTACTCCCGCCATCTCTTTTTGAAGCTTCTCAGATACAGGTGCATTTGAAGTAAGCAGATCCACATCCGCCGCACTCTCTATACCTGTAGAACCCATAGAAGCAAATCCCACGACATGGGCGAAAAGCTCCCCATAAGGATAATTCCTTACTTCCTTCCCCTCGCCGTCCAATGCTTCCTGTGCAAGCACAGAACCGTCCGCCGCATATATGCTCCCCCTTATAACCTGCTTCGCCAGGTCCTTCTTTCTCGTATTATGGCTGTCATTTACCATTGACTTCGCATAGAACTGCACGGAATAAAGGAAATACCCGGCAAGCCCTAAGAATACCGCAAGGAATATATAAACTATCGTCCAAAGCTCCCTTTTCCTCATTCATCATCCTCCCACTCTCCGCTTCTTTCAAGTACATACAACCCTTGTATTATTGAGAAGCAGATAAAGGTAACAATGACGCTGCTCCCTCCATAGCTTACCAGGGGCAGAGTGATCCCCGTAAGCGGTATGAACTTCGTCACGCCCCCGATGGTAAGGATCACCTGAAAGCCGTAATTCACGGCAAGTCCCACCGCCATGAGCCTTAAATAAATACTCCTTATCGCCATCGAGATATTCATAAACATAAGAAAATTGGAAAGACTTATAAGTATGATGCAAAGAGCGACAAGCGCCCCCATCTCTTCCGATATTGCCGCAAAAATAAAATCCTTTGCAACCTCCGGTATCGACTTCGGGGAACCGCCCATAAGTCCAAGCCCGAACCATGAGCCTGTACCTATTGCAAATAAAGACTGAGCAACCTGATATCCCCCTCCTTCTATATCAGCAAAAGGATCTCTCCATGCCCTTACCCTGTTCCTCACATGGGCGAAGAGCTTATATCCCGCAAGCGAAGCCACCGCCATACCCCCGAAGCCACCTATGAGCACTAGCGGAGCCCTTGTTGCCGTATACAGCATGAAAACAAATATGATGAAGAACATCAATGCGCTGCCTAAATCCTTACACATGGCAAGTATTCCGATATGAGCCATAGCTATCACGGAGCATGCTATAAGCTGCTGTATCTCTATCCTGCCTGTTTCAGGATTCCTATGCTCCTCGTCCGTCAGCATACCCGCTATGAAGAATATGTAAAGAAGCCTCACGAACTCCGAAGGCAGAAATGTAACTCCCATAACAGTAAGCGATATCCTTGACCCATTAGTCACAGTGCCTATAGTCATCATCACAAGAAGTATCGCAAGTCCTGCTATCCCTGCTATCCAATAATAATACCTCACCATATCTATTCGTCTTAAAAGGAAAGGCACAACAAGCGCTATGGCAACTCCAAAAACCGCTATGACAAACTGTCTCCATGCCCTTGTCCCGGAGAGCCTCGCAAGCATTACGAAGCTAATAGCAAGGAGCATACATACATTATTGGTAATAAGCCTTGAAGCCATCGGGTATATTATCTTAAACAAAATGATAACGGCAAAAAGCAGAGCTTCTTCTAATAAACATAGTATAATAAGACTATTGTCTCCCGACCTTGCATAAAGCACAAAGAAACCCATCAGATGCGTCAGCATCATGAGCACATTCTGAAATACATAAAATACGCCCCTGTCCTCATCGTCTTTATAAGAAAAGACCGCATAACAGTGGAACGTGTAAAATATAACGAATATAGCAATAAAATACTTAGAAAGCCCCGCCAACTATATAAACCCTGTTCCTGTCATTAAAATCCTCAAGCCTCACTCGAAATTTATAGCTTTTTTATACCTGTATGTCAACTTAAAGCCTCTCACCGGAAGCCATTCATTGCATGCCCCAAGCCTCCAACCTTAATATCATTCAGTCCTTTTTATGAAATGTCCCTTAGTGAATGCATCATAAGGCGGAGCTTGCGCGCATGTGTCTCCATTTACAAGAGCTATGAAATATTTCGCTATCTCTGCCGTTTCTTTTCCGTTTTCCGTAGTGAAATATAGCCGGACGGATGCAGGCTTAATTTCACGCACTCTGTCCATCTCTCCATGAAGTGATAACGGGACAGAGTTTAATATAATATTATAACAATATCTGCATACGCACAGGACAGGGAAATCCGTATCCGTCCTGTCCTTAAGAACTATATCTTGTCCGCGCTCTATATCCTTCACGCATTTGTCATTATGGCTGTTCCTGTATACGCATCCGGCACTTATCATCATCGGAACCCTGCCATATATCATAAGCTCCGAGCCTTCCGTACTCCGTTCCTTAAGCTCCCTGTATGTCAGCTCCAATGGAGCCGTATCTGCTGAGACTCCCAGAGAATTAAGCATTTCTCTTGATGCTTTATTATATGTATATAACGTGTGATCCGCATATATCTCCCCATCATAGCCCTGTTCCCGAAGAAAGCCTATCTCGTCTAAGTTCCTCACAAGAAGAAATGGCTGTGACAGATAATCTCCCTTATCGGATTTACTACAAAGGCTTTGAGCATCCCCATTCCTAAAAACATAGGGTAAGATATTCCCCGGACGAAATATCCGATTTATCCCATGTATTGAAGTCAGTGCCTCTGCCTGCTCTCTTTTCTCACAGACTGCGTTTATATTCATCCGTAAGCCTTTCTCTCATAAGCCCCAATGCCCTCCGTCTTAAGCTGTTTATGGAAGACACCCTCACGAAGCTCCTTCCGTCTGTAGCTATTGAAATCTTATCAAATGTGAAATCAGAATCCCCCGTCTTACGCAGCTGTTTCTCAAAATCCGCATCAAGCATGGGTCGCTTATCGGCAATGTCAGCCTTATCGCCGATAGCCTTAATGAATATATCAGGATTATCCGCAAGCTCCACTCTAAGTTCCATTTCCCTGCCTGCCACTGCTTCAAAACTTGCCCTAAGCGGAAGCTGCTTACGGTCTATATTTACTTCCCCCTTATCCTCTCTCTTATAAGCCCCCTTCTCTACCGTTATCATGGAAAGACCGTTATGCCTTTTATAATATCCGTCAGATATCCCGCCTCTTGAATAAAGTTCCGCAAGACGTTTCCTGTCAGTTTCAGATGGTTTATAATGTTCTCCCTCATGCTCCATTATAAAGTCCATGTTGCGTCTGTATATATCCGTAACGCCATAAACATAGGCTGGGCTTTTCATTCTCCCCTCTATCTTAAAAGAAGTAATATCCGCTCGAATAAGCTCATCCAGTATATCTATCGTACACATATCTTTCATGGAAAGAAGATATTTATTTCCATAAGGCTGCCTGCAGGGTCCGGCGCATCTCCCCCTGTTTCCCGACCTGCCGCCAAGGAATGAAGACATAAGGCACATGCCGGAATAGCTGTAGCACATCGCCCCGTGTATGAAGCACTCAGCCTCTATTCCTGTCTCACGGCGGATATCCTTTATTTCCCGCAAAGATAACTCTCTTGATGTGACTACCCTTGAAACCCCCATATCCCTTAAAAGCCTTGCACCATATACGGACGATACCGACATCTGTGTGGAAGCATGAACCGCCATTCCCTTGAACTCTTTTAGAAGCAGGGAAATAACACCCATATCCTGCACGATAACGCCGTCAAGCCCTTCCTCATAAAAAGGCTTCACGAAATCATGTATTGTCTCGTATTCATCAGGTTTTATAAGAGTATTAAGGGTAAGATATATTTTCTTCCCAAAGACATGCACACGGTCTATTGCTTCTATGAACTCGTCAGAAGTGAAGTTTCCGGCGTAAGCCCTGGCTCCGAACCTGTCACATCCCGCATACACTGCATCACACCCTGCCGCAATCGCTGCGTCAAGGCAATCCATATTCCCCGCCGGAGCCAGAAGCTCAGGCCTGACTTCAAAATCCATGTCTGCCAAGTTTTCTATTGTCTGATCTGTCCGTTTCCTTTTATCTGATATTTATACGAGGTAAGAGCCTTAAGCCCCATAGGTCCTCTTGCGTGTAACTTCTGTGTGCTTATGCCTATCTCGGAGCCAAAGCCGAACTCGTAGCCGTCCGTGAACCTCGTGGAAGCATTCCAGTAGACACAGGCGGAATCAACCTCATCAAGAAATCTCTGCGCATTCTCACTATTATCTGTTATTATCGCCTCTGAATGATGCGTGGAGTAGTGATTAATATGCTCTATCGCATGGTCTATGTTATCAACTATCTTGACGGAGATATAAGGACCCAGATATTCCCTAGCATAATCCTCCTCCGTAGCGCATTTAATGTCTGAGACTATCTCTCTCACATCATCCGCTCCCCTAAGCTCCACATCTTTAGATGTAAGCCTTTCATATATAGTGGGAATCACATCCTTCGCTATACCTCTGTGGATCACAAGGGATTCTGCGGCATTGCATACTCCGAAACGCTGGGTCTTCGCATTGTCTATTATATCTACAGCCATCTTAATATTGGCTTCTTCATCCACATATATATGACAGTTGCCGACGCCGGTCTCTATCACAGGGATCGTAGCGTTCTCTACGACGCTCTGTATGAGCCCTGCACCGCCTCTTGGGAATAAAAGATCAATGTACCGATTGAGCTTCATGAACTCGGTAGCGACCTCTCTTGATGTATCCGTGACTACAAGAAGCACATCGTCGGGAAGCTTTTCCTTTTCTAAGGCATCTCTTATGTAGTTAACTATTGCCTTGTTTGAATTTATCGCATCGGAGCCACCTCTTAAGATTGCGGCGTTGCCGGATTTAAAGCAGAGAGCGAAAGCGTCTGCCGTTACATTGGGTCTTGATTCATATATTATGCCAATGACGCCCATAGGCACAGAGACCTTATCTATATGAAGACCATTCGGGCGTACCATCGTGTCCAGAACCTCACCGACAGGATCCTTAAGCTCGGATACCTGCACTATGCCCTCAGCCATTTGGTCTATACGCTCCGTAGTCAGCATGAGACGGTCTATCATGGCAGAGCTTACGCCTTTATTTCTCGCATTCTCGACATCCAGCTTATTTGCGGCAAGGATTTCAGAGGCGTTCTGCCTAAGCGAATCAGCGGCCGCCCTGAGTCCAAGGTTTTTTGATGCGGGATCCAATCGGGCAAGCACCTCCGAGGCTCTCTTTGCCCTTATTCCAAGCGATTCAAGATAATCCATTATGCAATGATCTCCTTATTATCCCCTTAATTATAAAGCCGAGCGAGCCTGTAAGCCGGGTTATGTACTGCCTTGGCAGTGATGATGATCTATCTGCGCCATACGTTGCCGCATGGCTTTAGCGATCTACCTGGAAGCAGGTCTTGCGGATCGCTCCGTAAACCAGATCGGGCAAATCGTACGCTCCCTGTTTGATCTTGCTCCGGATGGGGCTTGCCTAGCCGCCTCTGTTACCAGAAGACGCGGTAGTCTCTTACACTGCCGTTTCACCCTTACTGTGAAGCAAGCTTCACAGCGGTCTGTTCTCTGTTGCGCTTTCCCGCGGGTCACCCCGGGCGGACGTTATCCGCCATCCTGCCCTATGGAGCCCGGACTTTCCTCGGCATGGAAGATACCCGCCATGTCGCCATCATCCGGCTCACTCGGATTCATATTCTAACACATTTTACTTGATTATACTAACACAGCATATAATGTGGAGAATGAGATGTTTTCAACGCAGTTCTATTTTTCTTCGTAATATTCTTGAAAGTGCTTCACTACCAGGGGCGAGGGTACATGGATGTACCCGAGAGATCATCTTGAGCATGGATGCGAATATGATCGGCCCCGTGACTAATCAAAATCTTAAATGCACTTTCTTAGAATATAGAAGAAAAATAACCACAAGATGAAAACATCTCATTCTCCACTCACTATGTATAGTATTTAGAATATCGATCCGCCGATAAATTCACGTATTATCGAGTTCTGCGGTATCCCTGCCGTATCTATCGAAAGGAAATACTGCAAAAACTTCAAGAGCCTCTTCGCCTCCTGATACCCCGGATCATCCTCCGGCACCGCAAAAAGCAATGGCTCCACGTAAGGCTTAAGCGCCGCTATCTCATATATATGAGCCGAGTTGAACATAGCGTCCGCACTCTCCTGGAAAGGAAAGATGAACTTCTCTTCCCCGCGTCTAACGGACGACCACATGCCAAGCGTCCTCGATACGGAGGACCCCCTCGTATAGTAATCCCTGACCATCCGCCTCATAAGCCTTCCGTCAGTCGTAGGCACGCGGTTATGCTCGTCTACATTAAGCGTAGTCAGCGCACTTATATAAATCTTGTATTTGCACTCCTTCGGAAGTGAATGCGAAAGCTCATCATTAAGCCCGTGAATGCCCTCGCAGACGAGCACGTCCGACTCGTCAAGCGTCATGAAATCGCCCTTGTACTCCCTCTGTCCCACCTTGAAGTTGAACCTGGGAAGCTCTATAGTCTCGCCGTTAAGGAGGGCAGTCATGTCCTTATTGAAGCCCTCTATGTCTATCGCCTCAAGGCACTCGAAATCATAATTTCCGTTCTCATCCTTCGGCGTGTCCTCCCTGTTCTTGAAGTAATTGTCTATCTCTATAGGATGCGGCTTCATGCCATGCGCCCTAAGCTCTATGGAAAGCCTGTGCGAGAAGGTTGTCTTGCCCGATGAGGAGGGTCCCGCAATCATCACGAAACGCACGTTGCCCCTGTCCACTATATTCTTTGCGATCTCCGCTATCCTGCTCTCCATCAGCGCTTCCTGTACGAGTATGACCTCATTCATCGCTCCGTCAGATATAGCGTCATTCAAGTCGCCCACGGTCTCTATCCCCATCATCTCTCCCCAGTTAGATGATGCCTTCATGGTAGCGAAGAGCTTCGGGCTGTCCTTAAAGGGTGGCACTACATTAGGAGCCTTCCTCTCAGGAAGCTGGAGCATGAGTCCGTCGTCATACTTAAATAAATCAAAGTATTTAAGATATCCGCAGCTTGGCACCATATAGCCGTAGAAATAATCCTGAAAGTCTCCGAGCGTGTAAATATTTACCTTATCCGACCGTCTGTATCTGAAAAGCCTCTCCTTATCGAACATACCGAGGTCATGGAACTTCTTTATTATCTTCTCAAGAGGATAGGAGCTCTTCTGTATAGGAGCGTCCTCATTCACAAGCTGTATCATGCGGGTCTTGACCTCGGATACCACCTTATCCGTAAGCGGCACCTTGCCCTCGTAAGAGCAGTAATAAGCCGCGCCTATGGAGAAGTCCACCTTAAACTTATTGATACACTCCCGCCCTACGACATCATAGAAGGACTTTATAAGGAGCAGCGAAGCAGACCGCTTGTAAGCCTTATGCGCAGAGGTTCCGGTAAGGTCCTCAAAGTCAAGCTCGCAGTCATTTCCTACCGTATGGAATAACTCCTTAAGCTTATTATCTACCTTCGCAAGCACAATAGCCGACGGATAATCCTTCTGAAAGTTCTTCGCTATATCAGAAAGCTTTACGCCCTTCGGATATTCATATTCATTTCCCTTGTAATTAATCTTAACTGTTTCCGCCATAACTCCCCCATTCTATAAAATAATAAAATCCTTCTGCGCCCCATCCTCTATCACTTCAAGCTCCTTCATCGTATTGCCGATATAGAGCTTCATTATCCTGATGAATATCTTCTCTATGCCGAAATGTCCCGCATCTATTATATTTATGCCCTTCTCTATGGCATCTATGCCGTCATGATGGCCGATATCTCCCGTGATAAGCACGTCGCACCCCTCTGATACAGCCGTATCTATACCTGATGAACCGGATCCCGGAAGTATCGCGACCTTAACTATCGTATCCTCAAGGTCACCGTATATCTTTACAGCGGGAACTTCAAAGTTAAGCTTTACCTGCTCGGCAAGCTCCTTAAGCGTAAGGTCTTCTTTAAGGTACCCCATAGCTCCAAGCCCCAGCTCCTCAGAGAAGGTAGGCTCCAGTATCTTTATCTCTATAAGGTCCAGAAGCGACGCCGCCTCGGTGCCCATGCAGGTCACGTCGAAGTCCGTATGCATAGCAAATAAGGACATCCCATAGGATATTATCTTCATTATCCGTCGTCCCACATGACTGTCAGTTGAAACCCGTCTTACGGGATGAAAAATAAGCGGATGATGCGTAAGGATAAGATCGGCTCCCGCCTCATGCGCCGCCTCTATAACGTCGGTCGTGGCATCTACTGCCACGTACACTTTATGTATCTCCTTCTCCTCGTCTCCTATCAGCAGTCCCGGATTATCCCAGGCTTCCGAATACTGCATAGGGGCAAGCTCATTCAATGTATTTATTATGTCCTTAAGCTTCAATCCCAAGCACCTCCCTGTAGCTTAAAACCTCCCTGCTAAGAACCTCTCTCCTGTCCTCAGGAAGACCTTTGTTTTCATTTAATATAGTGCAAAGCTCCTCGTACCGTCTTATAAAATACGCTCTCACGGCTTCGTTTTTTAATGCTTCATTAATAAATAAGCCAAACCTGTAATCTTTGCCATTATATTCCTCCGTGACATACCCCTTCTTCGCATCTTTGCATGGCATGGCGTGAATTACGACATAAAGCTTATCACTGTCTATAACATATCTTTCATCTTTTATAATAAAGCCGTTCGCTATAAGATAACGTCTAAGCTCCTCCTGCTTCGTATGCGGTGAGAGGATAAGACTTGAAAAGCATGAAAGCTTCTCATATCCCTTATTCAATATATCCGCAATTAAGAGCCCTCCCATACCGGTAACCGATAACACGTTATTACCACTATCAGGCGTAGTTATCCCTTCTAACCCATCCGATATTATAAAAGAAATCCTGCCACAATCTATACCGCATGCCCTCGCATTATTCCTTGCGGTATCAAGCGGTCCCTGCCCTATATCGGAAGCTATGGCCTTCTTGCATCTATTATTCAGCAGAAGCCATATAGGGATATAGCCGTGGTCGCATCCTACATCCGTGAAGGTATCACAGGCAGGCGTCATGTCAGCTATCGTCTGAAGCCTTGAAGAAAGGATAAGGCTCACTCCAGATAATCCTTAAGCTTCCTTGACCTTGAAGGATGGCGGAGCTTCCTTAATGCTTTCGCCTCTATCTGTCTGATACGCTCCCTCGTGACATTGAACTGTCTTCCAACCTCCTCAAGAGTCCTTGCCTTTCCGTCGTCAAGTCCGAATCGAAGCCTTAATACCTTCTGCTCCCTCTCCGTCAGGGTATCAAGCACCTCGTTAAGCTGCTCCTTCAATAGCTCGAAGGCCGCGGCATCCGCAGGCACAGGAACCTGATCGTCCTGTATGAAATCGCCTAAGTGAGAGTCTTCTTCCTCTCCTATAGGGGTCTCTAATGACACAGGTTCTTGCGAGATCTTCAGTATCTCTCGCACCTTCTCCACGGGCATCTCCATCTCTACGGCTATCTCCTCCGGAGTAGGCTCACGTCCAAGCTCCTGCAGGAGCTGTCTTGATATACGGATAAGCTTATTGATCGTCTCTACCATATGAACCGGTATACGGATGGTGCGCGCCTGATCCGCTATGGCCCTTGTTATCGCCTGCCTTATCCACCATGTGGCATATGTTGAGAACTTATAGCCCTTCCTGTAGTCAAACTTCTCTACAGCCTTTATAAGACCCAGATTGCCTTCCTGAATTAGATCAAGGAACAGCATCCCGCGCCCCACGTATCTCTTGGCTATGGATACGACAAGCCTTAGGTTTGCCTCCGCAAGCTTATTCTTAGCCTCCTGATCGCCAAGCTCCATGCGCTTTGCAAGCTCTACCTCTTCCTCAGCGGAAAGCAGCGGCACCTTTCCTATCTCCTTAAGGTACATCCTTACGGGATCCTCTATGGATACGCTGTCGGGAATGGACAGATCGACATTTTCTATATCGACCTCTTCCTCATCGTCAAGTTCATCAGGCGGCACATCGTCATCCACCTCGATATCGTCCTCTGACGGCGCAGTCATCTTGAGCACGTCTATACCGTTCTTCTCAAGAGTTTCCCAGATCCGGTCATAGTCGTCCTCACTGAGCTCAAGCCCTTTAAAGTGATCGATTATCTCCTGATTCTCAAGGACATTATCCTTCTTATGCCCCAGCTCGACTATGCTTTTGAGCTTTTCCTCAAATTTCTCGTCGAGCTTTTCTTCATTTTCTTCCATCAGATTTCCTCTCTTTCTATGATATCTATAAAGTGATCCTTATCTTCTTGAGCTCTGAAAGAGCCTTCTTCTCCTCCATCGCCTTTTTAAGCGGATCGCCACCATCGTCGGCGTTTCGCATCCTTGAAAGCGCCGCCTTCTTTATCCTTATCACAAGGTCTGTCAGAGCCTTCTCCCTGTCGGCCGATGTTTCCACCGCATCAAGCTTCATATTGATGACAGACGATGCCTCCCTTGCGCTGTCATCTGCGGCGAACCTTGTGAGGACATCTGCGGGAGAAAAACCATCGTTCTCATATCCTTTGTATACTTCCGACGCCATCTTACGGTTAATTCCTTCCGTGAAGTCCTCGACAGCTAGATATCCTTTCGCCGCTTCGTACACATCCTTCTCGTCAGCCATCCATGTGAGAAGGTATTTCTCCGCCTTCTCCGTGCCATCATCTACCTTATCACGCTTAGCGGATGCAGGCTTTGAGTCAGGACCTGCGGTTTTATTGTCCTCAAAGCGTCTCTTTGGGAGAGGCTCTTCGCCGTTATATGAAGCCTGATAAGCCTCGTTCTTCTCGATCGCGATTGCGACAGCCCTCCTTAAAGCATCCTCTCTTATAGCATACTTTGATGCTACTGCAGATATGTAATTGTCTCTGGCGAGCTCGTCATCTATAGCTGCCAGATGTCTCGTCGCCTCTGACTGAAATCCCGTCCTTCCCTCCGGGTCTGACATATCGTAAGACTTCTCGAAATATGACAGCTCGAATAAAAAGGAATTCTCCGCCTTATCTATCCTCTCCTGAAACTCCCCCGCTCCGAGAGCCTTTATAAATTCATCAGGATCCTTATAAGGATCCATATGTATTATCTTAGTCTTAAGCCCGGCAGAGCGACATATTGGTATCGCCCTCATAGCCGCCTTCTGTCCCGCCGCATCCGAGTCATATGTAAGCCTCACATCCTTCGTATAGCGTCTTAGAAGATTCGCATGTCCTGATGTAAAAGCAGTTCCAAGTGAAGCCACGGTCTCCGTAAAACCCGCCTGATGCATCGATATCACATCCATATAGCCCTCTCAGACTATTAGATAAGGCTTCCTTGACCGCCTTGCGGCATTGAGTCCGTACATATTATGACTCTTATCGAAGACTATGGTTTCCGGTGAATTTAAATATTTCGGCTCGCCGTCTCCCATAACCCTTCCACCGAAGCCTATGACCTTGTTGTTAATATCCATTATCGGAAACATGACCCGATTGAAGAATCTGTCCGTCATTCCATGCTTCTCGGATATATTACAAAGCCCTGCTGCATCTATTACCTTATCCGGGAATCCCTTTGACCTCAGATAAGACACCGCCTGATCATATCCCTTTCCCGAATAGCCAAGCCCGAAGGATTTTATAGTCTCGTCCGTAAGTCCCCTATTCCTTAAGTAATCAAGTCCGTGCTTTCCTTCCGGGCTGTAAAGCCTCTTATAATAAAAGACCGCCGCGCTCTTTAAACATTCCATAACCTTGCTCTTAAAGGAAGATAACTGCCTCTCCTCCGGTGTCTCCTCAGCTTCCGGAAGATTAATTCCTGCCCTGTCCGCAAGGTACTTCACGGCTTCGGGAAAGCTGTAGTTCTCATAATCCATCACGAAGCTTATGACATTGCCTCCGGCGCCACAGCCGAAGCAATAGTACATCTGCTTGTCGGGACTCACGGAAAAAGATCCGGTCTTTTCATTATGAAAAGGACATAGTCCGAAATAATTCGCACCGCTCCTTTTAAGCTTCACGACGCTTCCTATGACATCGACGATGTCATTCCTTAAGCGCACCTCATCTATTATTTCATCCCTGTATCTTGGCATTGCTTATTTCACCGCCCAGGAAGTAGGGATAAATAAATCCGAATAAACTCCTATGGCATACCTGTCCGTCATGGATGAGATATAGTCGCATACTATCCGCTCCAACGGATCATTCGTCCTGGACATCAGCTGTCTGTATTCCATTGGAAGTCTATCGGGGCGATTGAAGAAATACATATAACGCGACTCGATAAGGCTCTCCGCCTTTCCCTCCTCGCTCTTTGCCTTGGGATTCGTGTATACGCTCTTAAACATCCACTCCCGCAGATCCTTCATTGCCTTAGCCGCAGACTCTGACATGCATATATCATCCTTACCTATACTTTCCGTTACGATATCATGTATGAAATAATCAAGCCGCTCCGCCGTCTTATATCCCGCCACGTCGCCTATATGTGAAGGCACCGAATCATCAGCAAGAATCCCCGCTCTTATCGCATCGTCCATGTCGTGATGCATGTAGGCTATCTTGTCGGAGAACTGAACTATCTTCCCCTCAAGAGTTGCAGGATGCCCCGCCGTCCTGTGATTTACGATTCCATCCCTCACCTCGAAGGTAAGGTTAAGCCCTGCCATATCCTTTTCAAGCACATCTACGACCCTGAGCGACTGCTCCGAGTGCTCAAACCCCAGCGAACAGACTCTTGCAAGAGCCCTTTCTCCCGCATGTCCGAATGGCGTATGTCCAAGGTCATGCCCTAAAGCTATCGCCTCGACAAGATCCTCATTAAGCCTTAGAGCCTTAGCTACGGTGCGGGCGTTCTGCGAAACCTCAAGCGTATGTATGAGCCTCGTCCTGTAATGATCTCCCTGAGGAGTAAGAAATACCTGCGTCTTATCCTTCAGTCTCCTGAAGGACTTAGAATGCAGTATCCTGTCCCTGTCACGCTGAAATACCGGACGAAGGTCATCCTCGCTCTCATCCCTCACCCGACCCTTAGACTCCGATGAAAAAACCGCATAGGGGCTTAGAGTCTTTTTTTCAATTTCTTCTATAGATTCTCTTATTGTCATAGTTATGTAAAATAATCAGTCTTTATCCTAATACGACAAAAAAAAATAAAATCCTTTTCAAAAAAAGCAAAAGAATTTTAAAATTTTTTCAGCACACAACATATAGTATGATGCTAGGGTCAAAAGGTACAAATCCGATTGTGCTTGCACAAATAGGATTTGGAACTTGTGACCCGCCCGAACATGAGGAAGTAGCAATTTGCGTAGCAAATTAGCGGATTCCTAATGGACGGAGCATGGCGAGAGCAGCTTGCTGCGTAGCCATGCGTAAGCATCATAAACAACGCAAAGGGGCTTTTGACCCCAGCATCATTTACATAGATATCCTGCGTATCTGCTCGCCCCAGAAATCTATCTTAGCCATCCACGCAATGCTCATCGTAAGACCTGCGAACACCGGTATGATAATAAATATGAATATGGCAAGTATGAATATATTCCTTTCATCATACTTGAAATATAATATAAGATACATCATAAGCATCACTGCATAGGGCATGAAAAAAAAAGGCCATACAAACTCGTATTCCCTGAATAAAAAAAAATCAGCGGTTGCAAGGAGTGCTATCAAAGCCATAGCTAATAAAGGAAAATAGCGCCGGGTTATGGAACGCATCACACATCTCCCGCCTTATGCTTATACTTACGCTTGGAATCGTACATCTTGGCATCTGCGCGACGTATCGTGTCGCCCGCATTCCTGTCGGTTATATGATTGAAGACTGCGGAGCCATAGGCGAAGTTTATATCCTGCCTACCGTCCTTCATTATGTCATCAAACATATTAGCCTCCGTCTCGAAGTACACATCGCTGTCATGTCCCGTGAAGATGACCGCAAACTCATCTCCTCCGATACGGTATATCTTCGCTATCTTGCCGAAATACTTCTGCACGAGGCCGGAGCTTGATATGATGTACCTGTCGCCCTCGGCGTGACCCATTGCGTCATTAGTCCTCTTAAGGTTGTTAAGGTCAAGCATTCCTACGACAAGATGTTCTAAAAGCTCCTCCCTCTCATCTATCTTCTCTATCTCCTGCTCGTAAGCCTGCCTGTTACCAAGTCCTGTCAGGTTATCTGTAAAGGCAAGCGACTTATAGACCTCTGCACGCCTTATCTCCACCTCATCGGCAAGCGTGACATGCATAGTGTCTACGGCAAGAAGCAGCACGAAGATCAGAAGCCCTATCCTTGAATACCTCGAAGCATCGATGAAGCTTGAAGCATAATAATGTCCTATATCAATAAAAGAAGACACCGCAAGCACTATGAATCCGATAGACGTAAGCTCCGGCATCCCGCTTTCATTCTTCTTTCCGATAATGGCTCCTGACCTGATATGTGCCACGCATATAGCCCCTGCCGTAATGAATATAGTGATATGCGTAAGGATCAGAAGCTCCGACATATCAAAAGCCCCTAGGAAATGCAGACCGTTAAGCAACACATAATTTACTACCGGAACTATAGCAACGGCATTGCAGGTTTCCTTTACCTGCTTATGCCTGCTGTTCCTGAAATAAGATATTATAGGCATGGGAAGAAAAGCTATAGCCTCATAAGTAAGTATCGACACTGTCTCCATGTTTCCGAAGAAAAGCTGGGTGCAGTGCGTCTCATTCATCGACCAGATAAAGACTACAAGAGTGAATGCTGAGAGATAAAAGAGGTTACTCGTATTCACCATCCTATACTCTAATATTCCCAAGAATAAAAGAAGCACCGATGCGAAACCTATTATGAAACAGGTTATAAGTCCTAAGAGATTCTCAGTAAGCAGCTTTTCAAGCAAATCCGCCCTGTCACCTATGACAGCTTCCTCCATGAGCCCGCCGTATTTTGACTCTATGCGATGAAGCTTTATAGTGAGATACTTCCCCTGATAATCATCATGCAGAGGGATTATTATCCATGCAGAGCCGGGCAGAGGAAATAAAGGCGACATCCTGTCTCCGTATGTATAAACTTCCTTATTCCCGACGAATACATGGTTCTCGGCATGCTTGGATCTGTACATTATATAAGTGCCGTCCCTGCTCTCGCTTCCGAGGAGCTTTCTTACGGTCATGTCCTGATACGCATTCCGGTCAAGCTTTAAGGGGAGACTGCATACATCGTAGGTATTGATACGGTTATTCTTATACTCCCAATCCGTATCATAAGACCGCGCTCCGTTACGTACCATATGTACGTCCCTCTCATAAGGATTGAGGGACGCGATTATAGTGACGACGATGCCTACCACTGCGAGCAGGGCGTATATTATGTTGTAATTGAGAACTCTCTTCTTTCTCATTTCATACCCGTTTTGACACATATACGGAAAAATGTGTCAAAATCCTTCGGACAGGATTCTTACGAATCCTGCGAAACACGGTTTCGGAATTGCCGATGCAATTTCTAAACCTAGACACTTTGAGGATTGCGAAACAATACGCAATCCTCATTTAAATATTACATTTACTTAGTATTACAAAGCACTTAATCTATCTCGAAGATCCAACCCTCCGGAGCCTCTATGGTTCCCATCTGTATACCGGTGAGCGTGTCATAAAGCTTCTTAGTGACTTCGCCCATCTCCTCCATGCCTGAAGCGAAGCGTATCTCTTTGCCGTGATCATTAATACAGCCAACTGGAGATATGACGGCTGCAGTGCCACAAAGTCCGCACTCCTTGAAAGCTCCTCCTGCCACTTCCTCAAGAGTGATCTCCCTCTGCGTAACCTTCATGCCAAGATACTTCTCGGCAACGACCATAAGCGACCTTCTGGTAATGGACGGCAGTATGGAACCAGACTTAGGAGTAACCATATTCCCGTCACTATCGATGAAGATGATATTGGCTCCGCCTGTCTCTTCTATCTTAGTCCTGCTTCCGGGATCCAGATATATATTCTCCGCATAGCCTTCATTATGAGCGTCAACTATCGCATGAAGGCTCATAGCATAGTTAAGTCCTGCCTTTATATCGCCTGTGCCATGAGGCGCCGCCCTGTCAAAGTCACTTATCCGGACAGTTATAGGCTTTGCCCCGCCCTTAAAATAAGGACCCACGGGAGTAGTGAATATTCTGAACTGATACTCATCAGCAGGCTTCACTCCTATTACCGGATTAGATCCGAACATGAAAGGCCTGATATAAAGCGTAGCTCCCGAACCATATGGCGGAACATATTCCTCGTTGGCCTTCACGGTCTGACGCACCGCATCAAGGAATCTTTCTTTCGGGAAAACAGGCATCTCAAGCCTCTCGGCGGATGTCATCATCCTCTCCGCATTAAGGTCAGGCCTGAAGCATACCGTCTTGCCGTCCTTTGTCGTATACGCCTTAAGTCCCTCAAAAACGGTCTGGGCATACTGGAAGACGCAGGCACACTCGCTGAGCGTTATCGTGTCGTCCTCCGTTATACGGCCGTCATCCCACTTTCCGTCCTTATAATCAGATACGTATCTTTTATCCGTCTTTATATAGCCGAATCCAAGATTTCCCCAGTCGATATCCTTCTTAATCATATCAATACCTCAAATAATTGCATCAATTTCTATCCCCCGGAGGTATCCGGTGCGAACGACAAAAATCATTTGTCGTTCGAGCCGGATGCCTCGGCTATCTGCTTAGCAACCTCTGCCGCATAGTCCTCTTCCTTCTTCTCCATGCCCTCACCGGTCTGGAATCTCACGAACTTCTTTATATTGATCTTGGCGCTGTTAGCCCTCGCGACCTCGTCAACATACTTCTGCACGCTCTGCTTCCCGTCCTCGGCCTTGACATAGACCTGATCCACAAGGCAGATTTCCTTCATCTCCTTATTAATACGTCCCATTATCATGCCTTCCTTGACCTTATCAGGCTTAGCCGCCTCCTTGGGATCGTTCTCTATCTGTGCCTTAAGGATCTCCTTCTCGTGATCAATATATGAAGCGTCTATCTCGCTCTGTCTCGTGAACTTAGGTGAAAGCGCCGCTACCTGCATGGCGACATTCTTACCCATCTCCTTTACTGCGTCATTTATAACATCCGTCTCTACATCCACGAGCACGCCGATTTTCCCGCCCGCATGAATATAAGTGGCAATAAAACCGTTATTCTCCTCGATCCTCTCAAATCTTCTCAAGCCTATATTCTCGGAGATATCAGCGACAGCCTGCTTCCTTGCATCCTCAACTGTCATGGAAGGATCCTTCTGCCACTTCTCCGCAAGGAAAGCCTCCATATCCGCAGCGGAAGAATCCAGTGCCTGCTTCGCAACGGCATTCACATACTCCTTGAACTTATCCGTATCAGCCGCGAAATCAGTCTCGATATTAACCTCGACTACTGCCGCCTTCTTAGCGTCATCTGTAGCGCAAGTAAGTGACAATCCTTCTACCGTCTGGCGTCCTGCCTTCTTCTCAGAACCAGCAAGACCTTTCTCTCTAAGCCATTCAACGGACTTATCCATATCTCCGTCCGTAGCCGCAAGCGCCTTCTTACAGTCCATCATACCGGCTCCGGTCATCTCACGTAACTGCTTGACTGTAGCTGCTGTTATCTGTGCCATTTTCGCATCCTCCTCTAATAACGCTAGTTTATTATCTAAATCAGACCGTTCGTAGCTGCTACCGTAACCGCCTAAAACACAGGCGCTAACGGTATCATGCTCCCCTTCTTACTCTTCGTCCTCATTTGTATCTTCCGCATCTGCATCGTCTGCTTCTACGGATTCATCTTCACTATCATCTGCGGCTTCTTCGCCGTCTGCTTCAGCTTCCTCGTATCCACCGGCCACTCCCTGTTTTGCCTCAACTACTGCGTCGGCCATCTTTGAAACTATAAGCTTTACAGCCCTTATAGCATCGTCATTTCCCGGGATAACATAGTCAAGCTCCTCTGGATCGCAGTTCGTATCACATATGCCTATAAGCGTGATGCCAAGTTTCCTTGCTTCCGCTACGCAAAGATGCTCCTTCTTAGGATCTACTATGAATATAGCATCAGGTATACGCCTCATCTCCTTGATCCCGCCAAGGTTCTTCTGAAGCTTACTAAGCTCCTTCTGAAGCAGGGCGACCTCTTTCTTTGGAAGCTTCTCGAACGTGCCGTCATCCTTCATTGCCTCGATATCCTTAAGTCTCTTGATCCTTGACTTTATCGTATCAAAGTTCGTGAGCATGCCGCCAAGCCATCTCTCATTCACATAGAACATGCCGCAACGCTCTGCCTCCGTCCTTATAGCCTCCTGCGCCTGCTTCTTCGTGCCCACGAAAAGGATGCTTCCCCCGTTCGCCACGATGTCGCCTACGGCATTATAAGCCTCATCAACAAGCCCCACGCTCTTTTGCAGGTCAATGATATAAATGCCGTTCCTCTCCGTATAGATATACGGTGCCATCTTGGGATTCCACCTTCTGGTCTGATGACCGAAATGCACTCCGGCTTCCAGAAGCTGCTTCATTGAAATAATACTCATTGCAAAAATCCTCCTTTTTGGTTTTGCATCCATATCCTTCGTCACGCTCCAACTCTTAAGAGCACCACAGAAGCGCCGTATCCGGATATGTGTTTAATGGTTGAAGTGCGAACCATTCCGCACAAGGAAAAATAATAGCACAAATCAAGCCTTTTAGCAACTTATTGTTTTGACGTGAGGATGGCTCCCATTTCAGCGGGAGTGGCATTCTTGGGGATGGGATGAGGCCCTACAACCAAACGTCGGTCGTAGCCTGAAAGCACGAGATACGAATCAAACTGTCTTGCGTCAGATATAAGCCCCGACTGAACCATCTTAGTAGCGACTGACATGGAGCCATCGCCTGAGCTTACGTTTATTATGACTACCTCTGATGATGCGGATGAATCGCTTTCGGTTTCATTATTACCGTTCGCATCAGTCTGCTGGACGGAGCCTGATGGATCCGAATTTACGCTTTCCGTATTCAGGGAAGCATCCGATGCAGGAGAAGCTTCGCTCTTAGCTGATGAAGTCGCACTAACCCCCGATGCTCCGGCTGTCCCTGCCTGATTCTCCTTCTCGGAAGCCTTAGCCGATGAAGATGATCTTGCAGGAGAACTTCCCGGCACATCAATTATCTCACCGTTACTGCTAACCGTCTTATTCCCACTGATCTCACCATTTATGCTGACTGCGGCATTAGATGAGGGCGCATTTGCCGATAACGGAGCGATATTATCTGATTCAGGCTGCATTAAAGCTTCCGTTGCCTTCTCCATTGCTTCCGCCTGAGCCTTATCTGCCGCCTCCTTAGCCTCGGACAGAAGCATCGCATTCTCAGAGACCATGCCAAGCTCGCTCGCCCTCTCCATTATCTCCGCATCGCTCATCTCTCCCTTAACGTTCTTAGAGGAAAGAGACATTATGAGCGCCGTCACGAATATACCGAGCCCTAGCCCTTTTAAATAAGACCTACGGCTCATTTGACCCTCCCGCACCGCTTAAGCTTACCGCAAGCTTCACCTCGCCTACGCCTATTCCAAGCTTCTTTGCTATATCGATATCGGACATGCCTTCCTTATGAAGCCTGAGCACATCCTGTCCGTATTTCCCTCCTACGACAGATGCAACGACATCATCAGATGCAGACTTCGGGGCTCCCGTCTTGCCCTTATCTCCCTTTGGAGCCGCAAACATCTTAGGGATATGGATATTATCCCCGCTCTCCGTCTTGACTGAGGTCTTAGGCTTCTCCTGTGCTGCAGGAGCCTTCTTCATGCTCTCATATTTTCTTATAGTGTTCTTGAGATCCGTGGTCTTGTCATTAAGCATGTCATACATGAAGACCACTTCCTTATGATTACGCTCTATCTCATCAGTCACGGTCTTTCCGTAATCATTGATCGCCATTATCTTTTCATTGGTGATCTTCTCCAATGACCTTGCGGAATTGTCATGCGCAAGCGCAACCTCCTCATCAACGATGTCACGAACCCGCCTTGACGCATCCTTAAGCTCGTTCTCCGTTATCTCTTTAAGCCTGTCACTGTATTCTTTTCTCTCACCGGCGGTATCCCTCTTCCCTGCCTTACCCTCCGGGATGAAGAAACCGAGTGCAAAAATTACTGCTCCGGCAATCAGGAGCAGTATCTGTATTACCGTCATATCGAGATGCTAAAGCCTCCCTGTTGTTTCTTAACTACTTTTCCGAAAGAGTCTCTCTTCTGGCGCCTTCTTGCGCCCCCGTCGCCTGAGTACTGATTATTGCTTCCGCCTGATGCGTCTGAATCATTCTCAGTACCGTCGGCATTGTCCTTCGTACGGACCTGATTCACATGCTCCTCGGCCTCCTGCTGCACCTCCGCCTCAGAGTTAAGCTGCACGGCGGCAGCCTTGGCATCATCGGCCACTCTTATATTAGTAAGCTCAGGCGTGGATGAGATCATTCCATTGTAAAAAACCGGTGCTATTGCCATAGTTCAGATTCCCATCATCTTCACATCCGCCCCTTCTCTCCTGAAACGGCAATAATGATAATCCTTCTTTAATGTGAGATTAGCGTCAGACACTATTATATGCGTGCCGGCGTAGGCCTCTCCCAAGACTACGACCTCTGCTATAGTCTCGCTGTCAAAAGCCATCTCAAGCTCCTCTAGCTCCGCCGTGTTCTTCTGCAGGGTAGCCTTCTGCGACTGTATTACTTTATTAAGCTCCTGCATCTTAAGCAACTGGTCAGGCGGGAGCTTATCGCCTCTTTTAAGTCTGTCAACGGTGGCAAGTAATACCGGCTCCGTGCGGGCAAGAGTAGCCCTCAGCTCTTCATTCTCCTTTATGAGCTTCGTCCTCTTAATCTTAAGCGCAGGATCTACTCCTACCTCTACTGAGGTTGGCGCTCCCATATCGCTGCCTATAGTCTTCGCCTCTATCTTATTGCCTGCTCGCGCGACTCCGCCCGTGATGAAGCCCTTGCGCCCCTGCACTACTATGGAATCCTTGGCAGATATCTTAGAATTAAGCACGAGCTCTGACTGAATAAGACCGCCTGATTCGACCTCTGCTGAATTAATATATTTCGCTATAACGGAATGACCGGCCTTTATCTTGCCCTTCTCCATTCCGTTAATGCCTTTAGCAACAGTCACCTGACCACCTGCTGTCACCTCTGCGGCCTCTATGACGCCTCTCACCTCTATATCTCCCGTGACATTCACCTTGTATCCCGTCGTGATATTCCCGTCTACTAAGAGATTGCCGTCATAATTTATATCACCCGTTGCTACGTCCACATCTTTTAACTCTAATACACTTGATACGAACACCATGCCGTCCGTAAGGCTCACATGGCCGTTCACGTCAGCAGTAAGCACGCCCTCCTCTGACAGAGTCGAGCCCTTGCTGTGCCTTATTGAGGCAGGCTTTACGTTGTTAGGCATGATCATCTCACCGAAGACATTCTTCCCCGGAGATCCGGGTACTTCCTTATGAAGCTTCGCAAGAACCTGACCCTCGGTGCAGGCTCTTACAGAGTTTAATGCATGGAAATCAACCGAGCCGTCCTCATTAGTCTTGGGCCTTGCGACAGGATCGGTCTCAAACATATACTCAACATAACCGTCCACGCCCGGAGTGACCGGCTCGCCCTTAGCAAGCACATAATCCGTACAATATTTCTTGTCAATAAGGAATTGCTCTATAGCCTCGTCATCCGGCTCTGCCGTGATCTGATTATACTGAAGATCCTTCTTTATCTCGTCCGGAGTCATCATACCGCCACCCTCGGAAGGCGGATAAAAACGGCAGATAACCTCCATGAGGTCATCTGATGTAGAAAAGGTCATCATCTCATCTACAGGACGGATTTTCTCGGTATTAAGGCGTATCACTGATTCCTCATTCTTGACTGCCTCCGCCTTAACAGCAATGCGGTCGAAGCTTATCCGCTTCAGAGCAAGATAATCCTCGACCTCTCTTGATTCAAGCGGAACGCCGTCTCCGACAGCAGGATAAAAGTGAAGATACGTCCCGTCAGGACGAGTCTCTATCTGAAAATACCCATTCCTTCCTAATCCGCTCTCTGCCATGATTATTTACCTCTCAAAAAGCCTAAGCACCTGCCCCCAGGACTCCCATGTACTTACCAAGCTTAGTCTTCATCTTCGCAAGACCTTTAATATGAAGCTGCGAGACTCTTGACTCCGATACTTCAAGGATATTACTTATCTCCTTTAGAGTTAGCTCCTCGTAATAATAAAGGACTATGACCTTTCTCTCCTTTTCCGTAAGAAGCTCTAAAGCATCCGCCAAAGTCTTCTTAAGCTCCTTCTCCTCAAGAACTTCCTCGGGTCCCGCCTTGGTGTCTGCTATCGTATCACGGACAGAAGATCCTTCGTCAGCAGAGCTTTCATTGAACTCATCAAGCGATATGACATTCGTGACTGCCATCTGTGACTGCCAGTCAGCGTATTCATTATCAGAAAGTCCGAGTTCCTTCGCAACCTTCTCATCGCTTGCAGCTTCCCCTGTCTCGGACTCGATCTTCTTTATCGCATCATCAATTTGCCTCTGCTTCTGCCTGATAGTCCGGGGGATCCAGTCCATCTTACGGATCTGGTCTAATATCGCTCCTCTTATCCTTAAAGACGCATAAGTCTCGAACTTAACAGCCTTTTCAGGATCGAACTTATCTATCGCATCAATAAGCCCGAAGACTCCGTACCCTACAAGATCGTCATACTCCACGTTGTATCCGAGATACATCGAAAGTCTTCCTGCGACTACCTTAACAAGCGGTGCGTATTCAACTATGATCTGTTCTCTAAGCTGCGGGGATCTGTTCTTCCCGTACTCGTTCCAGAGCTTCTGTCTTCCGACGTCATCCATCTGCATTCATCCGCGAGCGTCAGCCCTCTGCTCCCGATGTCTCCGGATCAGGCTCTGATTCTCCCGAAGCTTCATCATTCTCCGGGGTCTCTCCGCTCTTTCCTTTTTGTATTACGTTCCCGTCAGCGTCCACCGCATCAGGATTTGGTAATTCTATATGGTCAAGCAGTATTTTCACTACTTCACCTATAATAAGAAAAATAACAAGTCCCGCCAGTATCAGTACCAGCGCTCTTTTGAAATCAAACTGCTCAATAAATACATCAATAGCAACTGCGCTCCCGCCAAGGAGCGTCACTATCGCCGGAATCGGCTTAGTCTTTAGATGCAGTGGTTCCGGCTTTCTATCGGCAACACTCACAGCCTGCCTTGATTCGTCTACTACCGGCTCTCCTCCATCCTGCCCCTCAACACTGGTAACGCTTAAGCCGTCCTGTTCTTCTTCATTCATATTGTCTTAGGCGGCTTGCCGACCGCTTTAATAATATAATCTCCTGTTTCCGGATAGAACTCAACAGTACGCCCGTAATTAAGCCCGGTATCCTCTGCCCTTATCGGTATCTTAAGCTCCGCAAGCTTCTTCTTAACTGCGGCGACATTCCTGTCGCCAACCTTTACAAGCGCAGAATTCTGCTGCATGGCAAACATCTGCGCCCCGCCTGCTATCTTTGCGACCATTCTGGATCTTAAAGCGCCTGCCTTCTCCATTTGCCTGACAAGCTCCTCAACTCCGGTATCAGCAAACTTCGCTATATTAGAATTATTCTTTATTTCCTTTGAATCCGGAAGCATGACGTGGGCAAGACCTCCCACCTTGTTCGCCGTATCTCTTATAGCTACGCCGACACAGGAGCCAAGTCCCAGTGTAGTTATGCTGTTAGGGCTTATGCACAGCTTCAGATCAGCCATGCCTACCTTTATCATCTCAGCCATATATAAACTCCTGAAAAGTTATTATCACTGCATTACTCCCAATGCCTTCAAAAGCTTGCTGTATGACGGCAGGTCAGGAACCAGTACGAAATACCCGTTAAGCTCGGTATCCTCCGAGAAGGAAGTCTGTATCAGAAGCATCTGGTCTCCGACCATGCCGAATTCTATAGCGGGAACCGAAAGCAACGCCTCGGCCATGTCTACCGCAAGCGACGGAACCGACTCTATGATCTTCAGGTTCGTCAGCATGGATAACGAATTAAGGTAGCTTCCGACTATGATATTTCCTATCTCACTAAGAGCCGACTGCTCTATCTCACTGAAGGGCTGCCCCTCTACGAAATCAGATGCGCCTGTACCCATGAGCTTAGCCACAAGATCATGCGCAGATTTCTCTTCAAGAAGGAACATTATGGAACCAGTGATGTCTCCCGATATCGACAGATATATACCTGCCATTATCTGCTCCTCGCCGCCCATAGCCTCTCCCATCTCGGAAAATTCCACAAGAGCGACCTTTGGAACCGTCATGTCAACCTTTGTATTAAGCATTGTCGCAAGAGCCGTGGCTGCATTTCCTGCGCCTATATTTCCAATCTCCCGCAGGACGTCATAATACATGTCATCGACATTATTAAGATCAAGTTCTGCCATATTACCTCCTTACCTTATATCTGCTCCTTCTCGCCTATCACTGTGGCAAGGTTAAGAATGGAGACGAGCCCTCTGTCCGTCTTTCCTACGGAAGTTATATAGCCGTTGGACTCTTCCTTCTTCTCAGCGGAAACCTTCTCTATCTGCGAAGCATAAATGTCCATGACCTGCTCGACCTCATCAACTATTATGCCTATAGCTGCCTGAGGGTCAACCTTGACTATGATGATCCTGGTGCTATTCGTGAAGTCTATCTCAGGCATGCCAAATTTGACGCGAAGACTCATTACAGGTATGACCTCGCCTCTCAAGTTAATGACTCCCTTGAAGAAATCCTGCACATTGGGAACTCGCCTTATAGCAGGCACTCTTACGATATTGTCGATATAGTTGATGTCTATACCGTAATGCTCTATGCCGAGATTGACTACTATATACTGAGTGGCTTTATCTTCGACATATCTTTCTAAATCATCCATTATCCGGTCCTCCTGTTAGATTAGCGCGTTCGCATCGATTATAAGTGCTACCTCGCCATCACCAAGGATGGTCGCGCCGCTTATAATCCTGTCTGTATTTATATACTTGCCGAGAGACTTGATGACTATCTCCTGCTGTCCGATAAGCTCGTCCACCACGAGACCCGCTAGAGAGTCCCCCTTCTTGGCTATGACTACGATCATGTCCTCAGGCTGCTCCTCTGCAGGAGGGAACCCTAAAAGCTCCGAAAGCCTTACTATAGGTATCACCGTACCGCGGAGCTGTATGACCTCCTTGCCCTGCACGAGCTTCACGTCCGTGGTAGGGATATTCTCGATAGTCGTGATGGAGTCAAGCGATATAGCATATTTCTCGTCTCCGATTATGACCATGAGAGCCTGTATAATAGCAAGCGTGAGCGGAAGCCTTATGATCCATGTGCTTCCCTCGCCAAGCTTAGTCTTGACTGACACGTCTCCGCCTAAGGATTCGATATTGCTCTTTACAACGTCAAGTCCGACGCCTCTGCCGGAGATATCCGTGACCTTCTTAGCCATGGAGAAGCCGGGATCGAAGAGATAGTCTATGACTTCCTTATCGGTGAACTGCGCCGCCGTATCCTCAGAAGCAAGGCCGCGCTCTACAATCTTACTCCTTACAGCCTCTACGTCTATTCCCTTACCGTCATCGCCGACCTCTATGACGACAGAATTGCCATCCTGGAAAGCATTTAAGAAGATCGTTCCCATCTCAGGCTTGCCGGAAGCAGCCCTCTCATCAGGATGCTCCAGACCGTGGTCAGCGCTGTTCCTGATAAGGTGCATCAGGGGATCGCCGATCTCGTCAACCACTGTCCTGTCAAGCTCTGTCTCCTCACCAGTGATGGTAAGCTGCATCTTCTTGTCGAGCTTCTTTTCAAGGTCTCGCACCATACGAGGGAACTTCTGCACTGCGCTCTCGATAGGCACCATCCTGACCTTCATGACTGCCTCGTGAAGATTCGTCGTGACGCTCTCTAAATACTCTACCTGCTCATTAAGAGCCTGATTCTGCGTATCACTGCTGTCCGCCGCAGATACGATGGTATTCTTAGCTATGATAAGCTCTGACACGAGGTTCATCAAAGAGTCGAGCTTGTCTATGTCAACTCTTATGGTCTTTGAGATAACGGGCTTCTTCGCTGCGGGAGCCTGCTTAGCGGCAGGAGCCTTGGCAGCAGGAGCTGTCTCTTCCTTGACGACAGGAGCCGTAGTCTCTTCTTTGGCTACAGGAGCCTCGGCTTCTTCCCTGGAACCCTCGGTGGGAGCCTCAGCCTTTTCCTCTGCCTTGCCTGCATCTCCTCCGATACTGTCTATGCCGGCCTCGGTAAATTCCTCACCGACCACCTCAGCTATCTCGGACACGGCAAGCATGGCTTCCCTGGCCTTATCTATCTCCTCGTCGCATATAGTGTATAAGCTGAAATTGAACTCGAACTTCTCATCCTCTATGTCCTGAGTAGAAGGGTCGGTAGCAACTATGTCGCCCATATCCTCTAAGGCTTTAATCACAAGGAAGGCTCTCGCAGCCTTAAGCAAGCATGATTCCTCAATATATACGGTAAATCCGAGCGCATGCTTTCCGCCGGCAATCGCATCCTTCATCACGTCCTTAGCGGAGTCGTCAAGCTTCATGGAACGGTACAGGGCCTTTTCGTCCGATGCGCCGTCTGCGGGTGCCGCCTCAGCCGGAGCCTCATCTGCCTTCTTTTCCTCTTTGGCAGGAGCGGGCGCATCTCCCTTACCTGTCTCAGCAGACCTTATGCGGTTGATCTCATTTATGATGTTCTCATTCTCCTCATCGCCCTCATCAGTCGTCTCCTGTATCGTATTCACATAGCCCTCGATAGAGTCAAGCGCCTGGAATAAGACATCCATGAGTTCGCTGGTTACTTTCATGGAGCCCGATCTGATGTCAGAGAAGCAATCCTCCGTGACATGGGTGAGATGCTGCAGCTTCTTGTAGCCCATGGTTCCCGCCATGCCCTTCAAAGAGTGAGCCGCCCTGAATATCTCGCTTATGGCATCCTGATTCTCAGGCTCCTGTTCTAAGATCATCATCTGATCCGAGAGACTCTGGATATGCTCTCTTGCTTCATCCAGGAAAATACCCAGATACTGACTTGTATCCATATATAACCCTCCTTTTATGCAGCAGCGCTGCTATATTGAACTTTACCTTATCCCGATCTCCTTGGTGATGGCTGCGGCAATCTTATCGAGCGGCAATACCTCATTTACCAATCCTGTCAACGCTATCGCCTTAGGCATGCCATAAACTGCGCAGGTAGGCTCATCCTGAGAGATGATGTGTAGCTTCTTATCCTTCTCTAAGTTCTTTATGCCCTCAGTGCCATCCATTCCCATGCCGGTAAGCACGACACAGCAAACCTCCGCATAGTCAGTATCGACAAGCGACTCATACATATAGTTAGCACAAGGCTTCACGCCCTCCCTGTGAGGCTCGTCACTGAAATAAATCCTCACATGCGACCCTGACTTGCCAACCTTCATGTGCTTACCACCGGGAGCTATATACACCGTCCCTTTCTCTAAGAGGTCGCCTTCCTCGGCTTCCTTCACATGTATCTGCCCCAAGGAATCAAGCCTTTCCGCCAGGCTCTTAGTGAATCCCGGTGGCATGTGCTGTACGAGTATGACCGGAGCGTTAAGGTTCTTAGGTAAAAGCGGTATCACGGAATGCAGAGCCTTAGGTCCGCCTGTAGAGCTTGCTATGGCGACGATCTTCTCGCCGGAAACCTTTACGGAAGGTCTCAGGCTGACTGTCTTGCCGCCTTTATCAGCAACATGCGCCGTCCCCGTCGCCTTATGAGCCGCGCTGCCAGGCATCGTCACATGATGCCCGCCTGCCTGAGCTACGACCTCAAGTATCCTTAAGAATTCATGAGCAAACTCCTCGCCCGATGTCTCCTTGTACTTATCAGGCTTCTTAATGAAGTCTATGGCTCCGAGGTCAAGTGCCTCTATTGTCTGCGACGTCCCCTCGCCTGTCGTCGTGGAGAACATCATAACCCGTTCCTTTAGTCCTTCCTTCTTAAGCTGCCTTAAGAACTCAAGGCCATCCATTACGGGCATATAGACATCAAGGACTATGGCATCGTATTTATTATTTTTTACTTTTTCCAGAGCCTCCTCGCCGTTACGACAGGTATCCGGCGTGTCGTATCTGCCATCTTTTTTGATTATATCACAGGCAAGCTTCCTCATGAGTGCAGAGTCATCTACAACCAAAACTTTTTTACCCATTTTATATAAAACCTCCTTATATTCAGCGGATTATCGGGCTTTTTACTCGTCTATTCCGCTCGCTTTCCTTCTTATCTTCCTCTCTTCCTCGAATATATATCTTATTATGCCTTCTCTGTCCTTATCCTTTATATTAACGAACTGTACATGGTTCTTGTATTCTCCGTCGCGTCCCTCGATCCTGTCTGACAGGATGATCTTGCCTATGACGGAATACTCCGTGAACCGTCCGTTAAGATTTAAGGAAAAGACGAATAAAATCTTTGATTCCTTCTCAAACTGCCTGTCGGAGATGAATTTTGCGCCGCCCCCGCTGATATCGACTATAACGCCGTCCTCTAAGGTAAGGTCGGTATTTATGAACCGGACGTCATTGCCGCCTATCTCTTCTAATTCCTTAAGCTCCTTATCCGGGACTTCCCTGCACTTCATGTTTAGGATGCAGTTCAGCCTGTAATATTCCCTTCTCTGGAACTTCCGTAAGGGCGATGTTAGCTCCATTGTGAGAACATACATATTATTGGACTTATATCTGTCAGTGATCCTGGCGTAGCACTGGTACAGTCCCTTGCCGGAATAAAAGCAGAGATCATAATCATCCCCCACTTCAAGCAACACGATATGTCCGTCAACGAAGGGCATGTTTACCTTTATCTCGTCTTCGGACATTATATCGAATACCCTCGTCGAGTATGTCTTCCTCTCTATAATACCTGATTTGGTATATCTTTCTTCACTTTTAACCTCGGTCAGGTCAACCTTGTCGCCGGGTATGACGTGATCTGTAAGCATACGACTCCTTTTCTATCCTGTATATCTTCCTCTTATCATATTTGCAAAAAATCCGGCCATTCCTGTCCTGAAGCCCTGCTTCTCGTGCGGAATGTCCATGAGCGTCTTTGCTATATCGTCAAAAGCCTTCGCAGACTTGGCGTTCATATTTGATATGCACACAGGACTCTGCTGCATGACCGCCTTTGAAAGCTCGGAATCCTCCGGTATAGCCCCTAAATATGACATGTCAAGGTGCAGGTATCTCTGCACGACGGCATTCAGCTTCTTATATAGTATCTCACCTTCTTTATAGTCGGATACCTTATTCGATATAACCTTCACCTGCGAATTCTCCGCATTATACCTTGGATTCCGCTTCAATGCCTTAAGCAGCGAATAAGAATCCGTTATAGAGGTAGGCTCCGGCGTCGTGACAAGCAGTATCTCTCCAGATGCCACGAGGAACTCTATTACGGCATTCGAGATACCCGCTCCCGTGTCTATTATTATGACATCGGAAATGCTGTCAAGGTCAGCAAGCTGCGTCACGAGGTAGTTAATATAATCATTACCAAGGTTCGTAAGCCCTGCTATTCCCGAGCCTCCCGATATAAACCCGATATCCATGGGACCCCAGGTTATAACGTCACGGATGCTCTTTCCCTGATAAATAAGGTCCGCAAGGTTATTCTTCGGCACGGTTCCGAACATTACCTCTATATTTGCAAGCCCGAAGTCCGCATCGAAGATTATGACCCTCTGTCCCATCTTCTTAAACTGCACGGCAAGATTTATAGCTACATTGGACTTGCCTACTCCGTCCTTTCCGGACGTAACGGTTATGACCCTTGCCGCATGAGCGGGAGCGACCTGATTCTGTTTTATTATAGTACGAAGCCTTGTCGCCTGATCCATCAAGAGCCTCCCAATATGGATCTTACGATGCTCTGCGGATTGAATGTCTCTATATCGTCAGGCACGTCCTGCCCGTCAGTCATATAGGAAATTTCAGCTCCCGTGTAGATCCTTATATTATATATGTTTCCGAAGGTAGATGTCTCGTCAAGCTTCGTGAATATAAGCTTGAAGTCATCCATCTCCTTGTATATGTCGCAGATTGAGAGCAGATCCCTGTACTTGGTCGTGACAGACAGCACAAGGTAAGTCTCTATATCCATGACCTCCTTGGCCGCGTCCAGGATATGCTTCATCTCGTCCCTCTTCTCCTTATCCTTGGGAGAATAGCCCGCAGTATCCACGAAGATGAAGTCCTGATCCTTAAGCTCCTCTAAGGTATTCCTTATATCATCAGCAGAATAAATGACCTTGAAGGGCACGTTTACAACTACATCCATGATCTCCGCATAGGACCTCAGCTGCTCGGCAGCCTTTATCCTGTAAGTATCGGTAGTGACTAAGGCCACCTTCTTCTTCTGATTAACCGCCATCTCTGATGCGAGCTTCGCTATGGTAGTCGTCTTTCCAACGCCTGTGGGCCCTATGAATACTATGACCTTAGGTCCTTCCTCTGCCTCAGTGATGCCTGAGCTTACTCCGAATCTGAGTATAAGCTTCTGATATATATTGGAGAGCAGATAGTCAATCGTGACACCGGGCTTTGAAAGCTTCTCTATCTCTTCCACGAGATCGTTCGCATACTTCTCGTCAACCTCATTATTAATAAGCGTAGTGTATATGAGCTTAATGAAGCTCATGACTTCCTTATTGCCCTCTTTCTTATCGCCCGATTTCTCCTTAGCGGCATCCTGATCCATGACGGTTTTAAGCTGCTGCTCGATAAGAACCTGAAGGTTATCTATCTTATCCGTGCTCCCTCTATTAGGTTTTTTCTCATCCTTAACAGAGCTAAGCTCAGGATGGAGCTTCTCATATTCCTCGTCGGTCAGCACATCCTTGTACCCGGAGAGCTTATTTCCAGCATTTCCTTTGCTTCTCTCCTGTCTGACAGGCGTATCGTCGGTAGCTAAAATATCTACCTTGGGCTTTGTATTCTGCTCTGCCCTGCTCCTAAGTGGAGCACCAGCAGGACTTACCGGCATGTCTGCTTTCTCTTCCTCTATGGCTGCCGTCACCTCGACCTGTGCCTTAGAGAATACTCCCACAAGTCCCTTCTTCTTTACCTTTTTGACGTTCATTATGACGGCTCCGGCTCCAAGCTCCGAGCGCGCCGCCTTTAATGCCTCGTCTTCAGTTTTTGCAGTAAATTTCTTAATTATCATCTTATCAAGCAGTTATCATGCCTATGCTCTGCAGCTCCACGTCATTTTCTATCTCATTATATGAGACCGCGACCATCTCATTATAGTAATCCTCTGTAAGCTTCTTGAAATAAATACGCACTATAGGAGAAGTTACTACTATCTGATTCTGCCCCAAGTCATCAAGCTTCTTAAGCTCCTCACCGGTCGCAGCTATTATCGCCTTAGTCCGCTCAGGGTCAAGCGTTAAATACGCACCCTGTTCTGTCTGCTTAACGGACGCCATTATCTCCTGCTCCACCTTAGGATCGAGCGTTACTACCTGAGTAGTCTCTCCCGGCTCGAAATACCTTGCGGATATCGCCCTCTTCAAAGCCTGTCTAACATATTCTGTCAGCACGTCGGTATCCCTGGTCGTAGCCGCATAGTCCGCAAGCGTCTCGAAGATAGTAAGCAGATCCCTTATGGATACGCCCTCTTCAAGCAGATTCTGCAAGACCTTCTGTATCTCGCCAAGGCCCAAAAGCTTCGGCGTAAGCTCCTCCACGACTGAAGGATTTGATTCCTTCAGATTGTCTATGAGATTCTGAGTATCCTGCCTTGTAAGAAGCTCGGCTATGTGCTGCCTTATGACTTCCGTAAGGTGCGTAGCTATGATTGAAGGCGGGTCTACGACGGTGTAGCCTAAGGACTCCGCCCTCTCCCTCTGTCCCTCCGTTATCCATGTGGCAGGCAGATGGAAGGAAGGCTCCACGGTAGGTATGCCCGTTATCTCTTCTTCTACATAGCCCGGATTCATGGCCATATAATGATCGAAAAGTATCTCGCCGTCAGCGACTTGCACGCCCTTTATCTTGATGATGTACTGATTAGGATTGAGCTGTATGTTATCACGCAGCCTTATGATAGGAACCACGGTACCCATCTCAAGCGCTATCTGACGCCTTATCATTACGACCCTGTCAAGCAAGTCTCCGCCCTGATTCACATCAGCCAAAGGAATGATGCCATAACCGAACTCCAGCTCTATGGGGTCTACGGAAAGGAGTGACACTACGTTCTCCGGCTTTCTTATTTCCTCCGCCGTGGTCTCTTCCTTCTCTACCTCCGTCTCCACCTTCTTGACCTCAAGCTGACTCTGCATCACCCTTCCGCCTACAAGGAAAAGACCGCCTACGATAGAGAATATGACAGCGTTAAGAGGAGTTACAAGACCTAAGAATATGATAACTCCTCCTGCCATATACATAACCTTAGGCACGCCGAATATCTGCTTCACAAGATCAGGACCGAAGTCTGCCTCCTTACCGCCCTTTGTTACAAGTATACCTGTCGCAAGCGATATAAGAAGCGAAGGAATGGCAGATACCAGGCCGTCACCGATCGTAAGTATCGCATAGTTATTAAGAGCCTCGCCGATAGTGTCTCCCCTCCTTAGCACTCCCATAGCTATGCCGCCTATGATATTGATGCCCGTGATAAGAAGGCCTGCCGTAGAGTCTCCCTTAACATACTTCACGGCACCGTCCATGGAACCGAAGAACGAGGACTCTTCCTGTATCTTATCTCTTCTTCTCTTAGCCTCGGCGTCATCTATGGCTCCGGTATTAAGGTCAGCGTCTATAGCCATCTGCTTACCCGGCATGGCATCCAGAGTGAACCTGGCCGTGACCTCGGACACACGCTCCGAGCCCTTATTTATAACGACGAACTGCAAGATGATGATTATTATGAAGACTATGGTTCCTATGATAAGGTCGTTTCCTCCGACGAACTGACCGAAGGTACGGACGACGTTTCCCGGATCTCCCGTAGACAATATTAGCTTCGTAGACGAAACGTTAAGCGAGATCCTGAATATGGTAGTAAAAAGCAGTATCGTAGGATAGAAGGACATCTCCAGTACTTCGTTTACGAAAAGCGTATTGAAAAGTATAGCAAAGGCTACAGCCATATTGACGGCAAGCATAATGTCAAGAAGCGTGTTCGGCATCGGTACTATGAAGAACACAAAAGCAAAGAGCAGGTAGAGCGCTACTCCTAAGTCTTGTATTGTCATTTTCTTCTTAGCTGTACTCGATGCTGTAGAGTCCATATTATCCCGTGATCCCTATATTATGATGCTGGGGTCAAAAGCCCCTTTGCGTTGTTTATGCTGCGCCGCTCTTTTTGCGGTCTCTTAAATTATATACGAAAGCGAGTACTTCTGCCACTGCCTGATAAAGCTCCGGCGGAACCACTCCTCCTATGTCAACATTATGATAGAGCATCCTCGCAAGAGGCTTATTCTCAACTATCTCAACCCCTGCTTCCCTCGCTTCATCCTTGATCTTTTGAGCAAGGAAATCCTGTCCTTTTGCAACAATATATGGAGCATCCGCTACATCCGTGTCATACTTAAGCGCAACGGCAAAATGCGTAGGGTTCGTGATTACGACGTCTGCCGAAGGAACCTCCTGCATCATTCGTCTCCTTGATGCCTCCATCATTTTCTGCTTAATCTTTCCCTTAACCTGTGGATCTCCCTCGGAGTTCTTGTACTCGTCCTTGACCTCCTGCTTCGTCATCATCATATCCTTATGGAACTTCCATCTCTGATATATATAATCAATAATGGCAAGAAGCAGGTAAACGAAGCTTATCCTAAGTCCGAGGTTTATTATGATGATACAAGTCTCCCCGATTCCCGTATTCGTCTGCATATCGAGCAGAAGAGAAGGAAGACCTCCAAAGCCCTGTATGTAGCTCCACACAACACCAAATATAATGGCGAGCTTTCCGATAGCAAGAGCCAGATCCATAAGCTTCTTTTTTGAAAATATCTTCTTCATACCGCTGACCGGATTCAGCTTTGAAAACTTCGGTCTCAAAGGCTTCGTGCTGACCTTCCACTTAACCTGAAATAAATTCACGAAAAAGGCTACCAGCACTCCGACTGCAAAAATAGGGAGCAGAATAACTATAATTCTGATTATCGCAAATCTGATTATGTTGTCAAAAGTCTTCTGCGATATCTCACCATTTACCAGCACGGTAAACTCAGGAATGATGCCGAACACGTATTTTATGACATCAAGGAAGCCATTGCCCATATTCATACCCACCATTCTTAGCGTAAGGAATAACGCTATGAGCGATATAGCATTGCATAGCTCCTGACTTTTGGCAACCTGTCCGTCACTCCTTGCATCATTTAGCTTCTTACTTGTAGGCTCCTCAGTCTTCTCACCGCCGGGACCGTCATCTGCGAAAAACTGCAGGTCTAATGCTATAAGCCCTTTAGTATTAAGTTTTTCATCCAAGCAAAGATAACCCGTCATCCAGCGGAAAAACCCCCGACAAAATCAGTAAACATCACCTTCATCTCCGAAAAAATAAAATCAGAAATGGCAGGCAACGAGCCTATCGTAATAAAAAGCGTTCCAAGCCCTACCAGTATCTTTATCTGCATGCCCACGGAGAACATATTCATCTGCGGGGCAATCTTAGCCATGATACCAAGCACCACATTAAGTATCAGCATCACCGAAAACACGGGCAAAAATATTCTGAACCCTATTACCACGTAATCCGTCAGGAAGGAAGCCATCGAAGCAAAGAGGCTGTCAAAGTCAATCACTATCCTCCCCGTAGGTATCAGCTCATAGCTGTCAATAAAAGCCCTCAGTATCCACTGATACATATCCGTGACACACAGTATCAGCAGTATCGAATACTGATATAGCGATCCGGTGAAACCGGTGTTGACCCTTGTTACAGGATCGAAAAAATTCACCATCGAAAGCCCTATGTCCATGTCGGACAGCGTTCCCACGAACTGCATTATATACATGCAGAGGCTCGTGGAGAACCCAAGCATCACGCCTGCAAAGGCTTCCTTCAGCACATAAACCGCATAGCCTAATACCGTATCGTACTGTAAGACATAATGCGGCACTACGAACCTGTATAATAAAAAAGCAACAACCAGCGAAAAACCGACCTTCACCCTTCTTGGCACGTTCTGCGTCGAGAAGAACGGAGCCGCAAATACGAAGCACGAAACCCTCGTCACTACCAGAAGGTAAAACTCAAGATCCTGAATAGAAAACGAGTAGTTTATCATTTAACGTATATGGTGAAGTCCGTCCACAACTTCTCCATAAGCCCTACCATGTTATTAAGCATCCAATGCCCTAAAAGCAATATCCCCGCAAATATCGCAAGCACCTTAGGCACGAAGGTAAGTGTCTGCTCCTGTATGCTCGTCACGGTCTGGAATATGGAGATCGTAAGTCCTACGACAAGCGATATAAGGAGCAACGGCGCAGCCGTTATTATGATCACATATAAGGTCTCTCTCGTTATTTGCGTGACAGCCGATACATCCAAAGCTCATGCCCTCCTTATCAGTAAAAGGTCTTAACCAATGACCCTATTATCAGATTCCAGCCGTCCGCCAGGACGAAAAGCAGTATCTTGAAAGGCATAGATACAGTAGTAGGCGGGAGCATCATCATACCCATGCTCATCAATGTTGAAGCCACTACCATGTCTATGACGATAAAAGGTATGTATACCAAAAAACCTATTATGAAGGCTGTCCTAAGCTCCGATATAAGGAAAGCCGGAATAAGTACAGCATTAGGTATATCATCTATGCCCTCCACATCCTCTATCTCGGCTATGTCCATAAAAAGCCTCACATCCTTCATCTGCGTCTGTCCGTACATAAAGGTACGCAGAGGAGCCATCGCTTCCTCAAAGAACTCCTGCTGCGTCATCTCACCCTTCTCAAAAGGCTGGACTGCGTTCACGTTTATCTCGTTTATAGTGGGCTGCATTATGAAAAAGGTAATAAATAATGTCAACCCCACTAAAACCTGGTTCGGCGGAGCAGTCTGAGTGCCCACGGCCGCCCTAACGAAATGAAGAACCACCAGTACCCGGGTGAACGAGGTCAACATTATGAGAAGGAGCGGAGCGAGGGCAACAAGAGTAAGGATAATCAGTATCCTCAGAGCGCCACTCAGGTTTCCGTTACCATCATTGTATGTAATATTCAGGTTATTGCCGACGTTCAGTTCACGAAGATCCGATCTGTCATCGGAAGATCCCGGCTCGTCTATGACAGTATTGGCGTCATACTCGCCGGCATCCATCCCGATATTATTATATCTTCTCGTCCTCTCTCCGGGCGTCTCATCTAATGTCTGTGTCGAGGCACCGCCTATATCCCTGTTCGTAGCGATGTCGTTATTGGCATAGGCGAATACAGGAAAGATAAGAGTGAACATGAATAAAATCGGCACAAGGGCAAGCCCTTTAAGCCATTTAATCCTCATTTTTTCCTATTCTGGCCTTGGCCTTCTCCATTAACTCCTTAAAGTCAAACGTAGACGTAATGCCCGACGGTCTTTCAACTATGTCGTCCTCTGATAGTTCGCAAAGATAAGTAATCTCATCCTTCCCGATGCCGACCGCTATATACTTAGAGGCAGCGCGTACTATCGCAATATACTTTGAAGGAGCGACCTTCGCCGAGTCTATGATCTCTATATTGCCAGTCGCTACTTTACTCTTGGCATACCCACCTACTATCCTCGTGGTAAAGTACGTCACAAGAAGCACTATGGCGAATATAGCAAGAACGGTAAAAAGCTGTATGAAACCGTCTGCGTCCGGCATCACCCTACTACTTTCTTTACGGCCTCCAAGACTCTTTCTGCCTGGAACGGCTTGACTATAAAGTCCTTCGCTCCGGCCTGTATAGCCTCGATAACCATCGCCTGCTGACCCATTGCGGAGCACATGATGACGAGTGCTGCGGGATCGCCGCCCTTTATCGCCTTGAGTGCCTGGATACCGTCCATCTCGGGCATCGTGATGTCCATGAGCACAAGGTCGGGCTTAAGCTCGTTGTACTTCTCTACGGCCTTCGCACCGTTCTCTGCCTCTCCGGCGACATTGTAGCCGTTCTTTGAGAGGATGTCCTTGATCATCATCCTCATGAACGCTGCATCATCACAGATCAGAATGTTCTTTGCCATAACTTTGTAAACTCCTTATTTAATAATTTCAGTTACCCTTACTCCAAAGCTCTCATCGATGACCACGACCTCGCCCTTAGCCACGTTCTTGCCATTGACCAAGACGTCTATCGGTTCACCTGCTATCTTGTCGAGTTCTATGATAGTACCGGGTGAGAAGTCCAGTATATCATTAATTGACTTTCTTGTCCTGCCTAACTCGACTGTAACTTCCAGCGGGACGTCTTTTATCAGCTCTATATTCTCCTGTGGCTGCATCGGGTTGATGTCATTGGAGAATGTAGTAAACTGCGCTTGCTGCACATTGACGGGCGCTCCCATAGGTGGCGGGGCATATCCCATCTGCGGTGCCCCATAACCCATCTGAGGCGCTCCGTATCCCATCTGCGGAGGAGCCTGCTGCGGATACCCCATATTAGGTGGCGGAGCCGCCGCCATATTAGGATCAGGCATTGGTGCCGCTGCAGGAGCAGGTGCCGGCTCCGGAGTGGGCGCAGGTGCCGGCTCCGGTGTCGGAGCAGGTGCTGCCTCCTGGCTTCCTATGAAGTGATCATACAGCTCCTTCGCAAAGCTTACAGGATATAACTGCATGATCGTGGAGTCAACCAGATCCCCTATCTGCATCCTGAAGGAAATCTTTACGAACCTTCCCATCAGGAACTCCGCATAGTCTCCCGGATTGCCCTCCGTCAGGTCAACCAACGATGCCTCCGGGGGAGATATATCTATCATACGTCCTAGCATGGAGGATAATGAAGTAGCAGACGATCCCATCATCTGGTTCATTGCCTCCGATATAGCGGACAGATGCAGCTCCGAGAGCTCTCCATCCGTACTCGTCCCGTCGCCACCCATCATAAGATCCGTTATGATCTTGACGTCGTCCTCTTTAAGGATAAGCATATTATAGCCGTCAAGACCTACCTTATAATGTATCTGAATAAATACGCAAGGCTTCTCATAATTATCCACGATGTCATTCCATGTAGACATCGTGACCTCGGGAGTAGTGATATCGACCTTGCGGTTAACGAGCGAATAAAGCGTCGTAGCAGAAGTACCCATGCTTATATTCGCTACCTCTCCTATGGCGTCCTTCTCGAAATCAGTAAGCTCATCCTCGCCGCCTCCGCCGGGAGCAGCCGATGCCACATCCCCTGCAGGAGCTGCATCGGCTCCTCCTGCATCCGCACCGGAGGAGGCATCGTCACCATCAGCGGCCATACCGGAAAGCAGGGCATTTATTTCATCCTGCGACAGCATTCCGTCCAAAGCCTATTCCTCCTCCTCTCTGATTATCTCTGTCACCCTGACGGCATACGACTTCTTGGTCGCTCCGGGCAGGGCCTTGAACTTCCTTATATTCCCCACGAATATATCCATCTCCTCATCCACCTTGGATGAAAGCCTTATCACATCTCCGATCTGCAGGTTCACGAAATCCGTTACCGTGATCGAGCTCTCTCCGAGCTTCGCTATGATAGGCACGCTCACATGCTGTATCATATCCTGCATATGCTCCGTATAATCCTCATCCGAAGCATCCTGCATCGTCGAGAACCAGAACTTAGTATTCAGCTTATCCATGATAGACTCTAATGTGAAATAAGGCAAGCATACATTCATAAGCCCTTCCACGTCGCCTATCCTGATATTAAGCGTCACTATCGCTATCATCTCCGTAGGAGCAATGATCTGAGCAAACTGCGGATTGGTCTCCACCCGCTCAAGCACCGGATTAAGATCCAGCACGTTCTTCCAAGGTTCCCGAAGAAGCGATATGCACACGGCCATCATCTTCTCCACGAGGGACATTTCAATCTCGGAAAACTCCCTGCTTTTCTCAAGGGCATCCCCTTGTCCTCCGAGAAGCCTGTCTACCATCGCAAACCCGAGGTTAGAGCCAAGCTCGACCATTATATTGCCGCTTAACGGCTGGAAGCTCACTATCCCCAGTATGACCGGGTTTGCCAGCGAGTTGGTAAACTCCGAAAAGGTTAAGGCTTCCGAGTTCACGACGCTGACCTGACAGCTTTTTCGCAAGTATACCGGCAGGTTAGTAGATACAAGCCTCCCGTAATGCTCGAAGATTATCTCAAGCGTCCTAAGATGCTCCTTGGAGAACTTAGCGGGTCTCTTGAAGTCATACTCCTTTACGGACTTGCCTGCATCCTCCTTCATCTCCTCGGCATCTATCTCTCCTGTAGAAAGAGCCTTTAAGAGATTATCTATTTCATCCTGGGACAGGACGTCTCCCATACCCTAATCTGCCCCTTTCAATGTAATGCCTTACTGCACGATATATCCGCTGAATGCCACCTGATAGATGAACGTCGAGCCAAAAAGCTCCTGAAGCCTCTCTAAGCAGGCATCCTGCAACCCCGACTGTCCCAAAGCCTGAACATCCTCATAGGTATACTGTCCTATAGTCTCTGACAAAGCATTAAGTATAAGCGACTGCCTGCTCTCTAAGATGTCAGCGCCATAGGTTGCATAGTCTTCAGCCGTAGAATCCATAAGTATCGCCACCGTGCATACGACATAATGGTCGTCCCCGTCCTCGCCCTTCTTAAGCTGGAAGGTCTGCTGCTCCTCAATAGTCGCAGTAGCGGTATCCGCAAGCGACACGCCTCTTGAATTTCCATTAACCGCCCCCTCCGGCGACGTCCCGGCAGTATCAAGCTTTATAGCGCTCGCAACCTGATCCACGAGAGCTATCGACTTCTTATTGGCAGGTATAACGGAAAACATCATTATCGCCGTCATAGCTATATTCACGACAAGAAGCGCCATTATTATGATGCTTATCATATTCTTCTTCACAGCAAAACTCCTTTACCGCTCAGGACACATCGCTAAGCTGATTATATATCCTTATCTCCACTCGCCGGTTAAGCTGTCTCCCCTCAGGAGTGCCATTATCGGCAATAGGAACATATGCGCCTCTTCCCGTATGCTTTATCATGGCGGGGTCGAGTTCCGCATTGTCCCTGAAATACTCAAAGACGCTAAGAGCCCTCGCATCGGACAGCTCGTCATTATTCTTGAACTGCGCCGTATTAATGGGCACGTTGTCAGTATGTCCCTCTATCTCAATAGTGCCTCCTGCGTAGGCTTCAAGTATCTTCGCCACCTTCTCTAAGGTCACTTCAGCACTGTCTTTTATTGTAGCACTTCCTGAGTCAAATAACAACGAGCCATTCATGGTAAGACTCACATACTGACTCGTGAAGTCTATATCAATCTGTTTCGACAGATCTTCTTCATTAACGGACTCTTCTATCCGTTCGGCAAGCTCCTCGGATTCCTTCATGCCCGACTCTTCAAGCTGCTGCTTCGCCTCGGCGTCGGAAATATCCTTATTCTGGTCTTTATTCTGCTGTTTGTCGCTGTTATCGGACGCCTGTCCCTTCTCGTCTCCCTCGGCGAGGTCTTCCTTGGAGTTATCCTTTGATTCAAAGGTCTCCTCTCCCATGCCTTCCTCGTTGTAGTCCTTATTGTCGGAGTTCCCAGTGGTATTCTTACCCATGGATGTAACCATCTCCGACACGTTCGACAGCTGCGACACTCCGTTTCCTATAGCGTCTCCTTCACCCACGGACTCCCCGCCGGGGTCGAATATCGAAAAAGCCTTAGACATCGATGCCGCTATTGCCTCGAACTTATCCACGTCCGTGCTTGAGAATGCATACAGAAGCACGAAGAAGCAAAGCAGCAGATTCATAAGGTCTGCAAAGGTCGATTGCCACGCCGGTGCGCCCTTCGGCGGCTCTTCAGGTGGTGCCTGCCTTGCCATTAGCCTTCTCCTCCGCCACCGCCGCCTTCATCAGTTGCTATGGCAGCTCTCTCAGCAGGTGAGATGAATGACTTAAGCTTCTCTTCTATTACTCTAGGGTTCTCTCCTGCCTGTATGGAAAGAAGTCCCTCGACCATTATTCCCTTTACCGCCATCTCGGAAGCGTTCTTCTTCTTTAATTTATTAGCAACAGGCGCGCATATCCAGTTAGCGATAAGCGAACCGTAGAATGTCGTAACGAGAGCCACGGCCATAGCTGGTCCCAAGGCTGCCATATCCGACAGATTCTTAAGCATGTTTATAAGTCCGATCAGCGTTCCTATCATTCCCCACGCAGGTCCCATCGAGCCCATGTCCTCCCAGAAGGAAGCGTTATCCTTATGCCTGCCCTCTATACCCGTCATCTCGGTCTCCATGATAGCTCTGACGAGATCGGGATCGGTACCGTCGACTACAAGCATGATGCCTTTCTTTAAGAATTCATCCTCTATATTACCTGCCGCTTCCTCAAGCGAGAGCAGTCCTTCCTTTCTTGCCACGTTAGACAGGTCTATGATCTGCTTTATGACTGCGCCGGAATCTCCAGCTTCAAGCTTAAGAACCTGTGTAAAGGATTTAAGCCCCGCAAGGAATGTCGGTATCGTGTTCATGGCAAGGATACACATCATCGTACCGCCGATAGTTATGATGATAGAGTCTCTGTCTATGAAGCTCTGCAGCGCCGTCATACCGTTCGATCCGACGATACCATAGAAAACAAGGGCAATACACCCTACAAGTCCAATTAACGAGCCTAAATCCAATTTACTTCACCTTCTGTTACAATATATTTAAACGCAAAAAACAATCTCGTAAACCTAGCTTTTCAAGTTTACTAAATTTCTAATCTCTTGTCTACTTTCCTTTACAATTATTTTTCTTCCCGTGTTAAGGGTGACGACGGTATCCGGCGTAGTCTCGACCACCTCAATAAGCTCAGAGTTCACCAGCACCTTGTCGTCATTAAGCTTAGTCAGTTCTAAAAGCATGACCTACTATATCACATTCAAGAATTTTTTTCTTGTTCCTTTTCGTACCTGTCTTTCCATTCAGCAATAGAAATTCTCCCAGCAAGCATTAATATGAAATCATTAATCTGGGCATCAGAAAAATCTATTGCACGAAGTCCTTCAACTAAATTGACTTTTTCGTTGTTAGTCACTAGCTTTTACCCCCCTAATGTATATATTAACACTTACATAAAATAAAATCCACACAAAAGCGAGAAAGCCCCCGGTGTGCTGACCGGGGGCTTTCGCTTGAACAATGTTCTATTTCACATCTTGTGTCTTTCGACATAAATAATGTAAGCTATTTATAAAATGATGTCAAATATTATCTCTTCAGGTTGACCAGCTCCTCCAGCATGGAGTCGGAGACTGTGATTATACGGGAGTTCGCCTGGAAGCCTCTCTGCGTCGTTATCATGGTCGTGAACTCGTCGGAGAGGTCAACGTTTGACATCTCAAGCTCTCCTGTCGTCATCGAGCCGCCGTTTGCGGTGATATCGCCAATGACTGCCTCACCGGAGTTAAGCGTCACGGAATAGAGGTTGTCTCCCGTCTTCTCAAGTCCTGACGCATTGGCGAAAGTAGCCGTAGCTATCTGACCGAGAAGCTTTGTCTGACCGTTCGTGTAAGAAGCGGTTATCTTACCGTCCTGTCCTATTGAGATGGATGACATCTCGCCAACCGCACATCCAGCACCGGCATCAGATGTAATCTGTCCCTTCTTACCATTTACGGTAGACGACCCTTTATTATCAATATTCTGCATTTCCTCAAAGTTTATAGCTATTCCCTTTTGAGTTCCATTATCAATCATTCCTCTGAACCCATTAGGCACCGGACCCCCTGCAGTTTTTAATTGGTCAGGAAGAGCATTTGCCAACGCATCAAGGTTTAAGGTAAGACCGACCATCTCCGTCCCGTTTTCCTTTGTCTTCGCCTGAGTCCTTGCTACATCGGTAGGTGCGGTTTCTCCGACACTAACAGATAGTATCTTACCTGAAGGCTTCTCTGTAGCAGGCGTCTCAAATGTATCAAATGTAAGATAAGCCACATTTCCGGAGGCTGTTCCACCCGAGCTGAAAACGTTTGCAGCTTTTAAGACTTCAAGCTTTTTAGCACTTGTCATCTCTTGTAATTCAGTCTGACCTTCCGGCAGCTCAAGCAAAATAGATTTACCATCTTTATCAACTATATCCGTCATGGTCATCTTATACTGACCATTATCAGCTCCGGTAGCTCCTTTAGCCTTTTCAATCTTAAACTGTGCAGTATAGCTATATCCCAAATTATCATAGAAAGGTATAGACATCATCTGACCTGCGGTTGTCGATAGTGCATCTGAATTCTTATCCAGTATCCCGACAGTATAAGCATCCGTAGTCGCAATGGGTGGTGATGTGAGGTTCTCATCGCTCATTACATCGAGTGACGTAAGGGCTGCGGTATTTATGACAAGCTCTCCTGTCGTAGCATTCGTCGTCGTGCCATAGCCCATTACGGTATAGCCGTTGGTAGCCATGCAGAGGGTTCCGTTCGCATCGACGTTGAATGCGCCCGCTCTCGTGTAATACTGGTTTCCACCGTCTGATACTACAAAGAAGGAATCTCCTGTGATACGGATATCGAACGGGCTTCCCGTGTTCTGTGCGGAGCCGGGAGTCGTGATCTTAGTTGCTATGGAGCCTGTCGCAACACCGAGACCTATCTGCTTCGCATTGATACCTGCACGGCCTGTAGCCGCATTAGCTCCGGATGCGTTCTGCGTCGTCTGATACAGAAGATCCTGGAAGGTCATCGAATTTGCTTTGAATGCTACGGTGTTGACGTTTGCTATGTTGTTACCTATTACGTCCATTCTGGTCTGATGCGTCCTAAGACCTGCAACTCCAGAAAAAAGTGATCTCATCATAAGGCATTTACCTCTTTCCTTTTACAATAAACCTACTGGTTGTTATTATTATACTACATTCAGGCAATTACTGCGCCATCTATATTCGTGAAAATATTCTTATCATTATTAGCAGGGTCCATGGCCGTGACTACCGTCTTGCTCCCTGTGTTCACGATGAAGGCGAGATCGTCTACCATGACGAGGGATGAATCTATTCCCTTATTCCCTGCTTCCTCCGTGCCCTTGGTAAGACGCTCAAGCTGGTCGTCGGAGAGCTCTATATGCCTGTCAAAAAGCCTCTCTGCCGCATGTTTTGAGAACCTGACATTGACCTTTCCGTATAGCTCCTCACCCTTCTGGTTAAGTATCTCAGCGAAGCTCTTGCCATCTATGGTCTGTCTGCCCTGCTTTACCTCAGGTGCTCCCTGAAGATATGCCGCAGCCGCCTGCTCTAATGAAATTCCGTTGCCATTTACCTTCATAACATCCACCTCGTCCTTGAGCTGATTATGAATCCTCATCCGTGTCGCTAAGAAGTGCGTTCAGCACAGTCTCCGTGACATCATCCGTTGCCTCGCTTGTATCCCCCGTGGCTGTGACTGTATTTACGGTCTCTTCTGCTGTCTCATCCTCTTCTTCCCCGGATGATGACGCCTGTGCCGCCGCAGCCGCTGCCTGACTTCCGTCTATATCGACTCCGAGCATCTTGTACTGAGCCACGAGCGCTCCGAGCTTTTCCTTATCTTCGTCAGATATAAAGCTCCTCGTATAATCGTCCATGCTCATGTATGAAGCATAAGCCGCTGATACCTGAGTCTGATATGCATCCTTATTAGTCGATGTAATGAACGCCGCATTGGGAAGGTTCGCAAGCGCCTTCGACCATGAATCAGAAAGGTTGTAAGCCGTAGCATACGCATCATCCCATACCTTTGAGACATCGTCTAATTCGTACTGCTCACCGTCTATCGTGAGATAGGTCTTATTGCCTGACTGTGATACGAACTGCACCGAGCCTGTCTTCTCTGTCGCTACTCCCGTCACCGAATCAGAGATCGAAGCCGTGACCACCTTTCCTATAAGCCCCGTAGCTCTCTGGAGGTCCACGCTCTGGCTTACGTTATTCATCGCCTCAAGGGATGAGAACTGTGCAAGCTGTGATACGTACTCCGTGTTTTCCGTAGGCTGCATAGGATCCTGATACTTCATCTGTGCAACTAAGAGCTTAAGGAACGCCTGCTTGTCGAGGTCGTTATTGCCCTCTTTTATCTTCTCTTCCTTCTTCTGCGCCTCTGTCTTGTATGCGGTATTGGTTATCTTACCCTCTAAAATCGAAGCATCTACTGCCATATCATATCTCCTTCGCTTTACGCCGTGTAGTCTACCGAGTTTCCGTTAGCTGCCATCATGTCGCGGGTTATCCTCTCTTCCTCGGTGATATCTTCCCCATCTATACCATCGAGTCCTTCAAGGCCATTTAAGTTTATGCTCCGGGTTCTGCTCCTAGGTCTTCCATCTGATTCCCCGGATGCCTGCCCTGACTGCTCGCCTCCCATGAGGTTCTGCTCGAACTCATGGCTTGCTACGGTAACTTCCACGCTCTCAACCCTGACTCCTCTCTGCTCTAAAGCTTCCCGAAGCTCTACTATGCGGGTTTCAAGTGCTGCCTTCACTGATGCGTTCTCTGCTTCAAACTGTGCCGTGAGCTGTCCTGCTTTAGCTACGAGCTCAACGTTTAGTCTGCCCAGGCTCTGTGGGTGAAGCTGCATCGAAAGGCTCTGCGTCTCGCTGTCAACGACTGCCCTTATCTGTCCCTGGATCTGATTGATAAGATCCATTGCATCTACCATCGTGGTAGTGGGCGTCGTCTCTGTCGCTGCCGCCGCCTCCAGAGTCTCTTCTACTGCCGTATTAAGATTCTGGAAGAATATGTTCTCATTGTTTACTGCTGTCTCGGCACGGGCTTCCATGTGTATTGCCCTGCCTGTGGATCTTAGGATGTCATCCTGTGAAGTTCCTGCACCGTCTCCTGCTTCCTGCTGGTTAGAGGGCTTTGCTTCATCCTTCACTGTGACATTGAGACTGACCTCTTCCTGTCTGCCCTTACCTTCATCTGATATCCTCTCGGTCCTATCAGGTGCCGGCTCTTCTTCTCTTACGGCTTCCGCTGGGGTCCTTACCGCTTGTTCCGGGCTTCTTGGGATCTCGTCGCTGTCTCTTAAGACTTCGCTAAAATCCTTCGTGTTCTCCTTGATTCCTGTAGGCATCTCTGCCTCTGATCCAATTTCGGGTTCAGGAGAAACTACTTCGTATTCATTTTTTAATTTGGCAAGTGTGTTCTTAAATTCCTCCGGGGTGATATCCATCTCCTGTATGAGCTCTGATGTGATCTCCCTTACTGTTCCCTGCAGGTTGGTGACTGTCTCTGTCAGGGCTTCATCTGATACGATGTCTACCGGCGTCACGTCCTTAACCTCTGCGACTATGTCCGCCATAACTTTCGGATCAAGCAGGTCTGCATTCGTAAGTCCCAAGGTCTCCATAACCTGATTGAGTTCTTCGTCAGTGATATCAAGTTCGTCCTTTATCGCATCCTTCACATCCTCCGCAGCTTCGTTTATCTTGGCATCATCCTTTACCTTGTCGTCTGCGGTATTGTCTTTCTTCTCTGTCTTCTCGGTTTTGGATGCATCCCGTACGTTCTTGTCATCATCCTTTGATGTGTCCTTTTTCACATCCTTAGACTCTGCCTGCTTCGTTTCCTTAGGCTGCTCAGCCTGCTTCATTTCTTTCGGCGCCTTGCTCTGGCTCTTCGTCACTCCTGCGTCCATCTTCTGCTCCGGTACCTTCACCCTCGCTGCACTGTCCGCTATGCTCAGCACATCCATGAAGCTTTGATCTTCTCTGTCACCCTTTGCCTTGCCTGAAGTAATTTCCTGTCCCCCTACAGGCATCATCGCCTGCGCATTCACATTAGGGGTTGTCAATTCATTTCCTCCTTTCGTAATATAAAATTAATACTCCTACTTCTATATTATCGGACGGTTCGCCCCCAGACTGAACCCCCTGATTTAAAAAATTCCATTGAAATGCAGAAATGTATTAAGCTGTAAGATTTTAGTTTTGTCACTACTCCTCAACCTCAGGATCCATTATCTCCGTGATGTTTCCCGCAAGGTCTGCGTCAAGCTTGCTTATCTCCGCAAGTATGTTTCCTCTTGCATCAGCCTTCATAACTCCAAGTATCTTCGCCGCAAGCTCCAGATCATTGCGCAGGGGAGCGCTGTTAAAGATTGTCGCCGCATCCTTTGCCTTCATCTCGGAATATGCCTTGGCATAATCTTTTATTTCATCGCTTATAGCCTCCTGCTTCACGACTTCCTTATATAATATCTCGGCATTAGTAGGATCTATCTCTTCATAATACTTGCGATACTCATCTATGTCAGGCGCCTTACTGTTAAATACGACCTCGTTGTCGAATTCATCCTTTATCTTCTCGAACTCGACCTGATTGTCCTCATAGGTCTTAAGCCTCGCTATCTCCTGCGTCAGATCGTCTATCGTCTTATCAGAGTCAGCCGCCTCCTGCTTCGCTTCCGCAAGCTCTGTCTCTAGCATCTTTATACGGTTCACGGCATCCTCAAGATTGTCATATCCGCCCTCTATGACATCATTCCCCGACACCGTATCCATATCCGAGACGGAGCCTTCGGGAAGTATCTTATTAAGTCCCGGTACATTGCCTATCACGGGAGCCAGCACGTTTGAACCGAAGCCTCCCACGTCAAGCTTGACAAGTAGGGCTAGGATCGCAAGCCAGATAAGGATGATAACGACAGTAACTAAGATAACGGAGAACGCTCCGCCCTCATCATCTACGTCTGCTTCCTCCGCTTCTAAAGCCTTTCTCTGCTTTTTAAGCTCCTTCGCCTGAGCCTTTAGAGCCTTCTTCTCTTCCTTTATGCGGGCGACTTCCGCCTTGCTGTCCTCTGCGGACTTACCTTCAGTTGTTGCTAATTCTGTATCTGCCATCAGCCTTCAGCCTTTGCTTTCTGTTTCTTTATTCCGAATGTATAGCTTGTGAGCTGGTCTATCTGCTTGCTTTCCTCCATCGCAAGCTCCAGCTTGAAGTCATCAAAAGCCTTCTCTTTAAGCTTCTCCTGCGTCTTGCGATCCTTCATCGCTTCCTCTAAGGCAGAGCGCTTCACCTCAAGCTTATCCTCTTCTTGCTTAACTATCTCATGCTGCTCCAGGATGAGGTCACCCATTATGTCTATGGCCCTTGCGTTAAGCGCCATGTCTCTCGCATTGAGCTTCTCCCCTCGAAGCCGCCTCGCCTCTTCCTCATAGCTTACCTTACGCTGCTTTAAGGCTTCTTCCTCTTCCTCCGCTTCGTTAAGCACTACCTGCTGAGCGGCATATTCCATCTTCGCCTGCTCCTCAAGCTTCTCGTCGAGGGTTAGTATGTTTTGCATACGGTATATGAATTTCGCCAAATTATATCTCCTTTAGTTAATGAAGCCCTACGCATGGCTGCGCTTCGCTCTCGTTATGCTTCATTCGCGAACATTTCCTCTAACATCCTGACCTCATCATCGAATTCAAACTTTGAGTCCGTGGTCTGCATAAGGTAGTCATTCACCGCATCTATCTTCGATATGGCGAAGTCTATCTTCGGGTTAGAGCCGGGCTTGTATGCTCCTATGTTAATAAGATCCTCCGCCTCATTATAAGTAGCCATTACATTCTTAAGCTTTCCTGCGACTGCCTTATGCTCCTTAGTCGCTATCTGGCTCATACACCTCGATATGCTCATAAGCACGTCTATGGCGGGATAATGATTCTGCTGGGCGATCTTTCGGTTAAGCACTATATGTCCGTCAAGAATCGACCTCGCCGTATCGGTAATGGGCTCATTGAAGTCATCGCCATCGACAAGCACCGTGTATAATCCCGTGATAGATCCCTTGGCTCCGTTTCCTGCGCGCTCTAAGAGTTTTGGCATCTCTGCATATATGGACGGTGGATAGCCTCTGGTAACAGGCGGCTCACCTGAGGCTAGGCCGATCTCCCTCTGCGCCATAGAGAATCGAGTGAGGGAATCCATCATAAGCAGTACGTCTTTGCCCTGATCCCTGAAATACTCCGCTATAGCCGTCGCTGTCTTTGCAGCTTTATTCCTCTCTAATGCGGGCTTATCGGAAGTCGCGACCACGACAACCGACCTCGCCATTCCCTCAGGACCTAAGTCCCTCTCAACGAACTCCCTTACCTCACGGCCGCGCTCGCCGATAAGGGCTATCACGTTCACCTCCGCCTTAGTGTTCCTTGCGAACATTCCCATAAGCGTTGACTTACCTACGCCGGAGCCTGCGAATATGCCTATACGCTGCCCCTTGCCTACTGTAAGGAGTCCGTCAACAGCCTTTACTCCGAGCGGAAGAACCTCGCTTATTATTACCCTGTCCATAGGATCAGGCGGCATCGCCTCAACAGGATACTCATCTCCTATCACCTCGGAGCCGTCCGAAGGATTTCCCATGCCGTCAAGCGTCCGTCCCAATAAATCGTCAGAACACTTAACCATCAGAGGATGCTCCAGATTTTCTACGATAGACCCAGAGCCTATGCCATCCGTCGATTCATAAGGCATGAGGAGCGTCATCCTGTCCTTAAAGCCCACGACCTCTGCAAGTATGGGCTTTAACGTAGTATCTGCCGGCTGTATGGAGCAGATATCGGCAAGGCGCGCATCAGGTCCCTCCGACTCTATCGTAAGTCCTACGACATTGACGACCTTACCGAGCTTCTTAAAATATGTTTCAGTCTTAAGGCTCTGATATTTTGATAGATCAATGGCAAGATCCATTATCCGCCTCCGAGTATTACTGTGCTTCTTCCTCTTCCCTTCTGTAAGACAAGAGCATAAGCTGCTTCCTAAGTCCTTGAAGCTCCGTACCTACGGAGCAGTCAAATATCCCCGAACCCGTATCTACCATGCATTCTCCCGTATTCAGAGTGACATCAGGCACTATATCCGTATTATCTATTCCCGGTATGCCTTCAAAGAGGGCTTCCTTATTCGACTGTATGTATTCGTAGTCATCCTTTGCCACGTGAACCATGAGATTTGCAGTGGTATCGGTATTCTGCAGGGCGTTCTGCAGGAGATGGAATATTATCTCTTTCTGATCCGTCATATCGATGCCTATGACATGCCCGTAAATATCTGACAGCATATCTACAAGTGCAGGCTCGACCTCCGATACCATCTGCTCATACTGAGCCATGAACTCCTGCTCCTCCTGGGCAAGCTCCGCCTTCATGGAATCAACCTCGGCAAGGCCCTGATTATATCCCTCGTTATGCCCGGCCTGCCTTGCTTCCTCATAGACCTGAGCCTTATTAGCCTCCGCCTGATCCATGGCATCCTGTATTATCTGCTCTGCCTGAGCATTCGCATCTGCTATTATCTGGTCTGCGGAAGCCTGTATTTCCTCCATAGTAGGCTGCGGCTCCGCCTTGATCACGTTTCCGCCCTCGCCGGGCTCTCCATCAGGATCATTCAAGATGCCGTCTATCATATCAGCATCAAGCCCCGCCGAGAACCCATCTGATGAGAAATCATCCGTACCGTCGTCTTCACCTAAAACCTTACGCAAAAGACGTATCCTGTCGGCAACCTTGGCGTTGGAATCGATAACCTTCTTTTCGTCTTCCTCATCGACAGTCTGAAAATAGCCTTTGACGATATTAGACAATTATCTCGTCTCCTCCGCCTCTGGATATGACGATCTCTGCGGAGTCCTCCAGCTTTCTGATGACATTTACTATCTTCTGCTGCGCTTCCTCCACGTCCTTCATACGCACGGGTCCCATGAACTCCATGTCCTCCTTTATCATTGCCGATAGTCTTGAGGACATATTCTTGAATATAGCCGCCTGCACCTGCTCGTTCGCACCCTTTAGCGCCATAGACAGGTCGGAATTATCAACGTCACGCAGCACTCTCTGTATAGCCCTGTCGTCGAGTAGCAGGATATCCTCGAAGACGAACATCTTCTTCCTGATCTCGTCCGCAAGCTCCGGCTCGTCCACTTCCAGAGTCTCCATGATGTGCTTCTCTGTGCCTCGATCCACGGTATTGAGGATCTCGACTACGGAGTCCACGCCGCCGATTATCGTGTAGTCCTGATTTACAAGCGATGAAATCTTTGATTCAAGCACTCTCTCTACCTCTTTTATGACATCAGGCGATGTCCTGTCCATGATAGCTATCCTCTTAGCGACATCCGCCTGCCTGTCAGGAGGCAGCGCTCCGATTATCTGAGCCGCCTGAGCAGGATTTAAATATGCGAGAATAAGGGCTATCGTCTGTGGATGCTCATCCTGTATGAAGTTAAGCAGCTGCGAAGCGTCTGTCTTCCTCACGAACTCGAAAGGCTTAACCTGCAAGGACGCAGTGAGTCTCGATATGACATCCGTAGCCTTCTCTTCGCCAAAGGACTGCTCCAAGAGCTCTTTCGCATAACCGATACCACCCTCCGCAATATACTGCTGTGCAAGGCAGATCTGGTAGAACTCATTGATTATTTCCTCTTTTATCTGAGGAGTGACGGATCTCGTATTTGCTATCTCTAAAGTCAGCTCTTCGATCTCCTCGTCCTTTAGATGCTTGAAGATCTTAGCTGACTTCTCAGGTCCTAATGCTATGAGCAGTATCGCTGCTTTTTGTACGCCCGAAAGTTCATTCTCAGCCGGTGCTGCCGGTGCTGGCACTTATCTTACCCCCAATCCTCTGTCAGCCAGTTGCGAAGCAAGTTCGCAACAGCGTCCGGATTATCATCTACGAATTTTTCTATGAGAAGCCTTGTCTCGCTCTTTGACTCAGAATCAATCTCCTCCAGCTCCGTAGCTTCCTGCGTGCTCTGCAGGAGCGTGTCAAGCGAAAGCTCCTCGGTCTCTTCCTCTTCGTTTCTTCTCTCTGCTCTCATTGACCTTATCACAACGAAGGCAAGGAGTCCAAGGATAAGTATGATAAGGACGATTATGAATATATTCGTAGGCGATATCATACCGCCCTCCGCGGGGACGAATAAAGGCTCATCATACGCCACTATAGAAATATTAGACAGCGGTATGCCCGTAGCCGCCGCTATCACATTATAAACGTCCTCATCTACCTCGGTCTTGGTACGCTCTGAATTAGCTATGCGGAACTCATCAAAGGTAGTCCCGTCAAGCGCTCCTGATGCGAGCATATCCTCTTCATTATACACCACATAGTGGATGGCCGTAATACCTATGGATGAGGTCGCATAATTAATTGCGCCTCCTGCCTTCTCGGTATCGGTTATTTTCTCATTCGGCAGATAACTCCTGCTTGTCTCATCGGTCTGTGACGAGGAATATGCGCTGTCCTGGAACTCATAGGTGATCTCACCGTTGGTATCCGTACCGGGGATATCGCCGTTTTGATTATTCGTAGTCTGAGAATAGGTATCTTCCTGTGAGAGCACGCCCTGATCCTGACCATCGGCGGGAGTGTAGGTATGCTCAGTGGACTTTATGATATCCCAGTTAAGATCCAGGTTAGGCACTACCTGCACGTTATCATAAATCTTCGCTCCCACTAAGGCATCATTTATCTCGTTTCTTATTATATTGTCATACTGCGTCTTGTACGAAAGCCTGCTAGATGCGCTGCCGGTGGTGGAGTTCTCGTCCTGTCCCGAATACAGCATGTTTCCTGTAGTATCCATGATCACGACGTTTGCCGTAGTATCGTTACCTAGCTCTGTCGCCACGAATCTTGCTATGTCCGCAGCCTGGTCTGATGTCATGTCCTCCGGGTTCTCAAGCTCCAGCATGACGGATGCATAACTTTCCTTTTCTTTTGAAAGCAGGGTCCCGTCATTTTCAGGGACGCTTATATTAACGATCGCACGCTTAACGTTATCCATATTGCCAAGTGCTGACTGGAACTTGGCTTCCATGAATTCCTGATACTTCTTTGTCTTATCTGCCTCTGTAGACGAGAAGCCTCCGTCAAAGACGCTGTCTATCGAATACTCCGCCGCAGGGTAGTTATTCGCTCCGAGGAGAATGACTGCCTGGGTATACTGCTCCTCCAGCACTGATATGGTAAGTCCGTCCTGGCTTGTCTGATACGTGATGCTGTTCTCATCAAGGACGGCGGTGACTTCGCTGGTTTCCTTGGTCGTATCGCTTATATACAGGGTCTTATACTGCGGTCTGGTTATAACCGAGACTGCAATGACAACAAGGACAATGACGCCGACTATAACCGAGACTATCAGGGTCTTCTGTCTTGTTGTGAATTTATTCCACCATTCGAGAAAACGCTGTAGTAATGCCTTTAATCTCTCTTGAATATTCGCCATTTCTTGTCCTTTCTATAATTTATGAAATCCGTCCGGCGTGACTCTACCTTATATCTGCATCTGTATTATTTCCCTGTATGACTCCAGGAAGCGGTCGCGCAGGGCTACTGTGTACTGCAGGGCGGTCTCGGCTTTTGACTGTGCGACGGCAAGGTCGTGCGTGTTCTCGGTGAGACCAAGCGCCCACTTAATCTCTTCTTCCTCCTCCTGCTTCAAGTAGGTGTTCGTTTCGTTGACCTGCTTCACGGCAGAGTCTAAAAAGCTGCCGAAGCTCTTATCATCGGGAAACTTCACTGTCGAGGAGCGGACTGCCGCGCCCTCTACTGCAGGTGATGACAGATTAAAAAATGAACTTATGTTAGTCACATCCATAGCTTATACTCCTGAACTGATAATAAATAAACTGCTATAACTAACTGCATGTACGGGCTGAAATGCTTCGCATCAGCCAGCCTTACGCGCCTTTATCAGCCACCGCCCTGTCCTACGTTTAAGCCATTAAGAGCCATCTGCTTGGTCGCATTAAAGGCGGTAGAGTTAGCCTCGTAAGCACGGCTTGCGTCTATCATATTCGTCATCTCAGTTACGATATTCACATTTGGATAGGTCACGTATCCGTTCTCGTCAGCGTCAGGGTGGGACGGATCATAGACCATGTTCATCTCTGTCACGTGATCCTCATATATGCCTCCGACCTTCACGCCGGAGCCTACAAAGCGGTTATACTTGCTCTGTGTGTTCATGAAGACGGAATTGAAGGACGCTACAGGATTGGACCTCTCCTGGAAGGTCACGACCTTACGCCTGTATGGCGTTCCGTCCTTTGTCCTTGTCGTATTTGCATTCGCTACGTTCTCTGCGATGATGTCCATCCTGTAGCGCTCTGCCGTAAGTCCAGATGAATTTATGCTGAAGCTGTCAAATACTCCCATGCCATATCCTCCTAATATAAAACCAGATCCATATCCGCTTATATCCGTATTTTCATGCTATCTTAACCGCTCTGGCTTATCTTGATCACTTCGTAACTGCCTTAAGGTGACTGAATTCAGAGGTTATCGCCTTCGTAAGTCCCTGATACATAAGCTGGTTCTCAGCCATGTATACATTCTCGGTATCAACGTCCACGTTATTGCCGTCAAGCCTGTACGAGAATGCGTCGTTATCCGTAAATACCACGCCCCTCAGCTTCTTGATATTAAGCGAGTCAACCTTCTGATCAAGCGTCTCGAACTTGCTGTTCTTAAGCGCCTGCTGCAGATTGGCGGAAAAAGATACGTCCTGCCTCTTGTAATGAGGGGTGTCTATGTTCGCTATATTATTCGCTATGGTCTTATTGCGGAGAGATGATGCATCCGCCGCCGATGTAAGTACGTTTATATAATTAAAAACATCAGAATTTATCATGTAATACCTCCCTTTTCATGCATCCTTCCCCATCAAGGCACGCACATCTAAATATTATATTATAAAGCTCTTAAATGTCAACATATAGCCGATTCCATTTATGTAGACACAATATATTGTGCCTGGTGAACCGTTTTTATCTAAATAAACCGCAAAAGGACTTATGTCTCCATAAATCCTTTTACTAAAATCCAAAATCCTTTTCAGAAACTATGTATTTATGTTGATTTAAGCCCACTCTCGCTTAAATTGTATTTATTTTAGCACAATTTAAAAGCTAATGCAATAGGATTGTACAAATTTAAATACAATTATTATTTTTCTTCCTCAGGTCTTGCTATTATGCACTTGCATTTATCGTTTGTGCATACGAGGTTATCACCCTTTATGACCATCATATCGCCGCACTTAGGACATTTGATCACAGAAGGCTTCGACCAGCTCATGAAGTCACAGTCGGGGAAGCCAAGACAGCCGTAGTATCTCCTGCCCTTCTTCGACATACGCATGACTATGTCCTTACCGCACTTAGGGCAGGCTACGCCGATGCTCTCATAGTAGGGCTTCGTATTGCGGCAGTCGGGGAAGCCGGGACAGGCAAGGAACTTTCCGTGAGGCCCGTACTTTATCACCATATGCCTGCCGCATTCCTCACAGACTACATCGGTCTCCTCGTCCGCTATCTTGACTTTTTCTATCTCTGTATTCGCCCTCTCCACCGCATCATGCAGGTCGGGGTAGAAATTCTCTATGACGGTCTTCCACTTCACGTCCCCTGCTTCCACGCCATCAAGCAGAGACTCAAGGTTAGCCGTGAACTTATCATCGACTATCACGGGAAAGGCGTCCTTCATTATCTTATTCACAGCATTTCCCATCTCGGTAACAAAGAGGTTCCTGCCCTCCTTCGTGATATAGCGTCTGCCAAGGAGCGTCGTTATCGTGGGAGCGTAGGTAGACGGTCTGCCTATGCCGAGCTCCTCTAATGTACGCACTAGCGTTGCCTCGGTAAAGTGCGCAGGCGGCTGTGTGAAATGCTGCTTCGCATCAAGGTCTGACGCTTTGAGTACACTCTTTTCGGAAAGCGATGAAGATATCACGTTCTTATCAGCATTATCATCCTCGTCGTCGCTGTATACACTCATGAAGCCCTGAAAGCGTATTTTAGACGCGCTTGCAGTGAATATATACTTATCTCCTGCTGCAATCCTAACGCTCTCCGTGTCATATACGGCGTTCGCCATGCAGGAAGCGACGAATCTCTTCCATATAAGCTGATAAAGCCTAAGCTGATCCCTGCCAAGCTTGTCCTTCATTTCAGAAGGCGTGCGGTTCACGTCGGTAGGCCTTATCGCTTCGTGAGCGTCCTGCACGTTAGGTCCTTCCTTGGCCTTTCCTATATCGGCACCAAGATAGGATCTATCATAATTCCCACTTATGTAATCAGAAGCCATCTGCTTTGCTTCATTGGAAAGCCTCGTGCTGTCGGTACGCAGATATGAAATAAGACCGTCCTCATAAAGCCCCTGCGCTATACGCATAGTCTTAGAAGTCGAGAAATTAAGAGCCTTGCTCGCCTCCTGCTGCATCGTGCTGGTCGTGAAAGGAAGCGGAGCCTTCTTAACCCTCTCTCCCCTCTTTACCTCGGTAATCTTATAGGAAGCTTTACCGCAGTAATTCTTTATCTCATCTGCCTGCCTGCCGTCCTTTATCTCTATCTTGCCTGATGAGTCGCCGTAGAAGTGAGCGTTAAGGGGCTTCTTTTCTCCCTTAACATCAAAGACAGCATCTATAGTCCAGTATTCTTCGGGAATAAAGGCTTCTATCTCGTCTTCCCTGTCGCATATCAGGCGGAGAGCCACGGACTGCACGCGTCCTGCAGAAAGCCCCCTCTTTACCTTAGCCCAAAGAAGCGGTGATATGCCGTAGCCCACGAGCCTGTCAAGCACACGGCGCGCCTGCTGGGCATCGACAAGATCCATGTCAATCTCCCTTGGCTCTGACAGGGACTTCTTCACGGCGTTCTTAGTTATCTCATTGAAGGTTATCCTGTATACCTTCTTATCTGTCTCATCGGGATTTAATTTAAGAGCGTTCTCCAAGTGCCATGATATGGCCTCGCCCTCGCGGTCAGGGTCGGTTGCGAGATATATCTTATCCGCCTTCTTTACTTCCTTACGGAGTGAAGCAAGCAGGTCGCCCTTTCCTCTTATCGTGATATACTTAGGCTCGAAATCATTATCGACATCTATCCCCATAGAGCTCTTCGGAAGATCCCTCACATGCCCCATGGATGCGACAACCTGATAGTTGCTCCCCAAGAATTTCTTTATAGTCTTTACCTTAGCCGGTGACTCCACCACCACAAGATTCTTTGCCATAATAATAAAAACCTCCTACGGCAATAATTGTGAGACGCATTTTCACTATTTTCCTGCCACCCGACTCATTGTAGAGCTTTAATATGATAAGCAGTCCACACTCACGAAAATGCAATATACACCCATAAGCCATAAAAGGTCAATATCAAATATTTAACAATCGGAAAATTTCTTGTCGTTCAATCTACATTCCTGCCGGGCGGTTCAGTATGCTGAATTTGGGTTTTTCAGCTTCCTCGTCGTGCATTATGGAATCAACAAAGAAGCGTTCCAGGGCGTCGAGCAGGTCTTCCTTGCGCTGGGTCTTTAGCAGGTATCCGTCAGGACGGCGCTGCAGGATCTGAAGCACTGTCTCCTTATCGTCCATGCCCGTAAGGAAGATTATCGGGATATGCGTCATCATTATATTACTTCTTATAGCCTCTAATACTTCATATCCGCTCATGCCGGGCATCTCGTAATCAAGCAATATAAGGTCGGGATCACAGCTTGCGACATAGAGCAGGGCTTCCGTGCCGGAGCGGACTGTATCAACCCTGTAGTCATACTGAAGCCATCTCGACATTATCTTTAAGAAATCGGGATCATCATCGACTATAAGGATGGTCTTCTTCCGCCTAAGCTCATCATGTGAATCAGAAAGCTGTCCCATGTCATTAACGAGCTTATTCATATCTACAGGTCTTTTGTATGACTTGAATATCCTCTTAAACTCGTCTATCCTCTCTATTATCTCCACATCATACTTATCGCCGATAACGCACAAGGTCTTATCTTCATCCTCGCACAGATCGAGCAGGAATATAGTCACAGTCTCGATATAATCCCTGCTTCCCGTCGGATAATAAAGCACGAGATTTGAAGCGTCCTTATGCAATGCTATTTCATTTATGTCGTCGCGTACCCTGTGCACCTTGAAATCAGCCTGCTCCAGCTTATTGACCACAGCCTGATGTATGAAGCTCTTCGCGCCTTCTATGAATAATATGTCACGGTTCATCCTGTTATCCTTTGTAATGCGGCTAAGTTTTACTAATGCCGTTTATTGTCATATAATGATGCTGGGGTCAAAAGCCCTCTGAGCTTCTCCCAGTCAAGCTCTGAAAGCGCCGTCCTTATATCGCTTATCCTACGCTCGTCATTTTCCTTAAGCTTATATTCCATCAAAGAATCCAGCACCATCTGCACGCTGTCCGTGTCATAGCACAGTGCGAATTCCGTCATAGAAGTATAGGCATCCTTCAAGGTCTCGTCAGAAATTTCAGGACGCACGTCGGAAGCCTCGCCCTCATGCGCTTTATTCTCCTGCTCTATAGGAGCAAGAAGTAAAATAAACCCTCTGTAAGTCTCTAACAGCTTCGGCGTCCTCTTGATTATCGTATCAATGTCATTCTTCTTGCCGGCAGCTTCAAGCTCCGCGGCGTCCTTAGAAAGCTCCTTTGCCCCGATAAGCCTCGCCATGCTCTTTAGCGAATGAACCTTAAGCGTATACATCTTCCAGTTAGCGTCATCAAGGAAATGCTCTATGTCAGAGGTCTTCTCCTGTATTGAGGATTTGAATACGGAAAGCGCGTCAAGATAGTCTTCTGCCGTCTCGCAGTGCTCTATGCCTGATTCAGCATCTATGCCCTCCACATTCTTTATCCAGTCTGGAAGCTTTTCAAGCTCCTGTTTTATCTTCTCCTGCTCGACCTTCTTATTCTTTTCGTTCTTCTCGTCACCATCGGGCAGATATGTCATGAGTATCTCGGAGAGTCTCTTCGGCTCGATCGGCTTAATAAGGACTTCGACGAAGCCAGCGGCTTTATACAGGTTGATATTCTTCCTTGCGTCCTCTGTCGTATGGCACACGACAGGTACCTCCCTGCCCTGTCTCTTAAACATTTCTTTAAGCTGCACGAGCGTATCCACGCCGTCCATCTCCGGCATCCTGTGATCGAGCAGGATAAGGTCATAGCTGTTCTCCTCGCAAAGCTTCAGGCATTCCTTTCCGCCTGTCGCCACATCCGAAGTCACGCCGTTTGAAGCAAGGAGCGACGACAATATGACGCAGTTTATAGGCACGTCGTCCACTATCAAAACTCTTGAAGTCTGTTCCTCTGACATAGCTTTATTCCTTTCTATTAAACTTGACAAATCGTATACATGCTAATAAAATTATATAAAAAGAAGGTGGTTTTTAACCGTAAGGTCATTTTATGATTCCGGCGGGGTGCCAGTTTCTTTTTTTATGTTTATAATATCATAAAACAGCAACCCATTATCATTGCTTCTTACAACCATCAATGCAACTCCTCGAAGTATTTATTAACGGCCGTAATCAGTCCTGCCTTGCCTACGGATTTAAGCAGGTAGCCTGCGGGGTGAAGTCTCTCGGCGTTCTTCACGGACTCCCTGTCCTCGGTCCCGGTTAAGAAGATAACAGGTATGTTCGCAATGTCCGGGTTCTCTCTGATCTTTTCAAGCACGTTAAGCCCGCTCATGACAGGCATCGCGTAATCAAGCAGGATAAGATCGGGTCTTACGGTCTGTAGATATTTAAGCGCCTGATTGCCTGAATTTATCGTGCTCACTCTGTATGAGCTCTTAAGCCATCTTGAAGCAAGCGACAGGAAATCCTCGTCATCATCTACAAGCAGCACATGATGAGCGTTGTCGTCTCCCGATATCTGCACATCTGACGCATGCGAATCAAGGAGCGCAAGCTGCGGTATAAGCCCCCTGTACAGCGTGAGCAGCACATTAGTACCGGCATTTATCGCATCTATATTCTTCTCCTTGCCGGCGGCTTCAAGCTCTGCCGCAAGGTTTGATATCTCCTTCGCCCCGACGGTACGAGCCATGCTCTTAAGGGCGTGAACCTTTATAGTATAGCCCTGCCAGTCCTTATCCTTATAGCATTTCTCTATCTCATCAGACCTGCCCTTTATTGATTCATAGAATATATGCAATGCGTCAAGGTATTCTTCCTCGCCTCCGCAGAAATCAACCCCGCTCTCCACATCTATAAGATTGATATCATACAGCCACTCCGGTATATCAAAGGACTCCTCCTCATCCGAGGACTCTTCCGGAGACAGATATCTTATCTTATCCTCCGGCAGATACCTGATCAGCATCTCTTCAAGCTCATCAGGCATCACGGGCTTTGCCAGATAATCAGAAAAACCCGCCTGCATATACTCTTCCCTCGCCCCAACGACAGCATTTGCGGTAAGCGATATCACAGGCACTCCATTAAGGTCGTCTCCATAGATAGCCTTCATCTCATGGAGCGTCTCTACGCCATCCATCCCCGGCATCCTGTGATCAAGAAACACAAGGTCATAATCAGCCCTTCCGAACTTATCGATACAGGCCATTCCGCTCTCTGCCGTATCAACCCGCATCTCGGTACGGCGGAGCAGCCCCGATATTACTTCAAGGTTCATAGGCGCATCGTCCACTACGAGTATCCTCGCATCCTCCGCCTTAAAATGCGCCTTCCGTTTAGATTTCTTCTTATCCTTCTTCTTTACGGCATTCTCATAATCCCCCATGCTGTCCCAGTTCGTGACCTTCTGGATAAGTGAGAATGAAAAGGTCGAGCCTTTCCCGTATACGCTCGAAACCTCAAGCTTGCTGTCCATAAGCGATAAGAGCTGCTGGGTTATATTAAGTCCCAAGCCCGAGCCCTCTATCTTCCTTGCGTAATTCTGATCTATACGGTCGAAGGTATTAAAGAGGCGCTTCATGTCGTCGGGCTTTATTCCTATGCCCGTGTCAGTCACAGCTACCTTAAGCGCTATCTCATCGGGAGCGGTCTTCTCATAGCCGATCTTAAGCGTTACCTCTCCCCTCTCCGTATACTTCACGGCGTTAGTCAGAAGATTAGTGATTATCTGCTTAACCCTCACTTCATCCCCGAAGAGCACATGCGGAATGGCAGGATCCACCTCGACCTTCAAGGCAAGCCCTCTCTCCTCCGCCCTGTGAATTATGAGATTCACGAGGTCGTGTATAGTAGACGAAAGCTCATACTCATAAGGCACGATATCCATCTTGCCCGCCTCTATCTTAGAGAAGTCAAGAATGTCGCTGATTATATTCAGCAGGCTCATGCCCGCAGCCCTTGCGTTCTCTGCATACTTCGTTATGTTCTCATCACGGCTCTCACGAAGTATCATCTCATTCATACCGAGCACGGCGTTTATGGGCGTCCTTATCTCATGCGACATCTGCGACAGGAACTCAGACTTCGCCTCATTCGCAGAGTCCGCCTCCACAGCCATCTCACTAAGCTCCGTCGTCGTCTTCTCAAGGAACATGGCAAGACGCTGATCAAGAGGCACTACTCCCCGTCCCCGTATCTCGCTTACCATCTCTCCCCTTGAGCCCGCAAGGTCAGCCTCCGACGGCGCACCCTCTCTTATTCCCACGGAAATAATAGCGGAATTCACTACTCCCCCGCCCTTCTTATCCATAAGTATCGCAGCGAAGCCCCTCACCCATGCGACCTGATTCATGAAATTACGATAGACTATGACATCATTACCCGCCATGTCCTTAAGGAATCTCGCCCTGTTCTCACAGATAATTAAGAACAAAGCCTGCGGCCCGAAAGAGTGCATAGTCTCTGCATAAAGCTTAGTCCGCTCGATAAGCCTTATCGGATTACCGTATGAAAGCCTTACCTTATCTCCCTTGTTAACCCTCGCTATGAAATAAAGCCTTCCGTCGTCGCCATAGCCTGAAGGAGTCCTCACGACCTCTCTGTCAACCCTGTAGGTCACAAGAGGAAACTCCCGCACGTTGTCCGTGAAATACTCGTCAGGCTCCACGCCCAGGTATTCCTTATATATAGCCGCCGCCGGCTTATCGTCTATCGTCGTGGCGCAGAAATTCCCATCAGTCCCGGTGATAGTCATCTCCTTACCGATGGCATTCCAGCCCATGTCATAATTATAATAGAAATGAAGCCCTCTGCCGTAGAATATAAGCACGGCTATACCGCAGGATACAGGCTCATCAGAGAAGCTTCCGCAGATATAAGACGTACCGTCCGCTCCCGCCTGCGCGCCTATTATGGCTACCTCGCTCTTATCATACATTCCGACTGTCGTTAAGAACTTATCTATCTCCTGCTCAAGCCCCGCCGCAAATACGAAGATACCGGCTATATGATCCCTGTACCTTATCTCCCGCCTGAGCCTTTTCCCTGCTTCGGTAGTGCTTATCTCACTGCAGTCATAATAAATAAGTTCGGTCTTCGCCCTATCCGTAAGAAGCATGGAATATCCCGCTCCCCTAAAACCTGTCTCATGCCCGGGGAGCATACCGTCGCTAGGCATCGTAACGCCTAAGAATTTAGTCTCAGGAAGCTTCTCCTTAAGGACAGCTATCTCATCCTTAAGATGACTTACGTCATTATTCTGATCAGAAAAGAGCATTATCCTGTCGCTTGACGAAGGGTAGGAAGCATCAGCTCTAAGCTCGTCAAGGAAGGTAAGAAGCTCCTGCTTTTTATCAGTTATCAGCGTCTTCTGTATCATAATACTCTATAACCTCATCATAATACTTAGGCTTTGACAGGTACTCTCCCTGCATGCCCCTTACGGGGAGCTCGAAGATGTAGTCCTTTATTTCCTCGCTGTCTATCGCTTTAATATATATGTCCGTATCGCATGCGTCAATCATCTGTATAAGATGCGACAGGATTATACGGCTCTTCTCCCCATGCTTCAGATCCTTAGTAAGCTCCGACGAGAACCGCACGAAGTCAGGCTCGACCGTAGTGAAGGTCTTAAGCCAGGCGTTTCCCCTTGCGAAGCTGTCAAGCCCTGCTAAGATATCCTCCTCATGCAGTGAAGCAAGGAAGCTCTTTATAAGCCTAAGGTCAAGCATACGGCAGCTCCTCGTGAGCCCCATATGCAGATGCGCAAGCGGAAAGCCCGTGTCGTGCGCTATCTCCTTCACATTATCCTTGAAATAAGGATCTCTTACCTGCGCAGGCATCACATCCGTATATATGAAGAAATCTGGATTAGCCTTAAGAAAATCAGTGCCGTCCGTCATTATACGGCGTAAGAGCCAATAACCCAAGCTGTTAAACTCATTGTCCTGCTCGATCTCCGCTATGAACCTGTCTATCTCCACATCGCCGTACTGTCCGTTACGCCATTTAAGCAATGCCTCCGCCCCGATAGGCTTCTCGTTATGCTTACCAAACACTGGCTCATACATGATGTAAAAGCCCTCGTAATCAGCCTTCATGCTCTCCCTTATAGCGCCTATCATCGCCACATCGCCTGAAAGCTCCAGATCTTCCATATGGTTTCCATTATACATCACAAGCTCCCCGTGATGATAGTGCTTGGACTCGTTATAGGCGTGAAGCAGGCAGTCACGCAGGGCATGCTCATCCCCCTGCTTCCCGTCATAAGATGAGATAAGACCGCCGTAAGCCACGAGATTATGTATCACATTATCTATAGCGACTCCCTTGATGAAGGTCTCCTTCAGATCATCATATATCCTGATCAGGGCATCCGCATCCTCGCTGCCTGTGACCAATGCGAACTTCGAGCCCTCCATACGGTAGATATCACATTCATCCTTCGCCCTCTCCCTTATGATGCCCGCGACCGTCTCCAGAAGCTTTGAGCCGTAGGCGTATCCGTATATCTCGTTTATATGCGTAAGCCTACCGAAGCCGATGAGCATCACGGCAAGCGGTCCCTCCACGCCAAGCTTGGTTCCGTAGTCGCTTATATCCTCAAAGAAGCCCTGTATATTCCTCATGGAAGTCATACGGTCTATATTCTCCGACACGCCTATATTCATCATGATCCCGCCTATGATGCCCGGATATCCGTCCTCGCCCCTTATCATGCCCCCTGTGAAGCGGAAGCTGTGGTACTCGCCGTTCCTCTTACGTACCCGGTAAGTTATGTCATAATTCCTGATCTTCCCCGCAAGCAGCTCGCTCATGGCGTTCTCATACTTCATCCTGTCGTCAGGGTGGATATAATCAGACCACGTATAGACGGCGTCCGTCATATATTCTCCCGGAAGCCCGGCTAATTCGACGACAGCCGGAGAAAACCTCGTAACCCTTTCCTTCACGTCATAAAGCGTCACATAGTCGCTCTCCGAGACCATAGAGAATATATTATAAATATCATCAAATAAATCCCGCCGCTTTGAAGCGCTGTCTGTATTATCCACGCCCATCCCCCTTATATCTGCTAAATATCCTTCCCTCACTTTCCCTCCAATAACGCCTAGTTATTATCTGACTTCGACCGTTCGTGGCTGATACCGTAACCGCCCTAAGTACGGGCGCTAACAGTATCATGCTCCCTCATCTCATAGCCCTTGTCGCCGTCTATCATGTCCAGCATTATGTCAGCGAATTTGGGATCGAACTGGGTTCCCTTGCCCTTTTCTATCTCAGAGCGTACCTTCTCCTGCGGCATCTCTCCGCGGTAGCTCCTGTTGCTTGTCATTGCATCATAAGCATCGGCGACAGCTATGATACGCGCTTCCTCCGGTATCTCCGCTCCTTTGAGACCTTCGGGATATCCTCCCCCGCCAAACCTCTCATGGTGGTACTTTGCACCGTTGGCAAGCTTCGGCATGTCCTTTATATTCTCTAATATCTTCGCCCCCATCACAGGGTGCGCCTTTATTTTTGCGAACTCCTCATCTGTCAGCTTAGATGGCTTATTTATCACCTCGTCAGGCACGCCTATCTTACCCACGTCATGCAGAAGCCCAATCATATAGATGTCGTCCTGTTCCTTCTCCGAGTAGCCATACCGCCTTGCTATCTCCCTGGTATAATCAGCGACACGCCCCGAATGTCCCTTTGTATATTTATCCTTGGCATCTATCGCATCAGCCAGCGAATGCATGACCTGTATGAATAACTGCTCGTTCTCCTTGGTCTTTCTTTCAACCTCATGTGAGAGATTATTCTGCAGAGCGACAAGCTCTGCGTTCATCATAACCCTGATAGTGAGGACCTCAGGTATGAAGGGCTTCTTAATAAAATCTATCGCCCCAAGCCTAAGCCCCTTTGCCTCTACCTCTCCGTCGTCAGAAGCAGTAAGGAATATCACGGGTATATGATCCCCCGGTCTTTCCATCTTGCGAAGCCTTCCCAATGTCTCGAAGCCGTCAAGTCCCGGCATTATCACGTCTAGCAGTATCATATCGGGATGATTGCCCTCTGCAATATAATCAAGAAGCGCCTGCCCGGAGTTTAACGCCGTAACCCTCATGCCGTTCTCGCTAAGCAGATGCCCCGCAGTCTTAAGGTTTAGGATATCATCATCTACGACTATCACCCATTTCTCTTCCTTATCCCTCGTATGTCTCCTGTCAGCATTAGGCGTAACGGCTTCTGTCTCATAGGATATTCTTATCTTCCCATGAAATTCCGACCTCTCCCATGTGTGCATTATCCTCTCTATTACTCTGCCAATGTCCGCATCAGAAACCATGGGCAGCAGCAGGAAGAACTTATTCGAAGAGCTCTGCATCATGATATCGCTGTTCCGCAGGGCGTTCATAAGTATCTCACCCAGCTTATCCATGACCTTGCGGAAATCTCCCTCGCTCATATCTTCAATGGAGCTTATCGTGAATAAAACCTTATAGGCTTTCTCATTATATCTTTGCATGTATCGTATCATATACCGATAAATGCTTCCGAAAGCCTCACGCCCCAAGAATAAAGCATGATTAGCGACATTCCTCTCATCAAGGATCATATTGAGCTTCCTCATGTCATCATCCGAGGAATAAGCCCCTGTCACGCCGCCCTCTCCGTGCCATACGGAGCAGTCATGCTTGCCGTTCTGCTTGATATAAAGCAGGCATTTGTCAGCCTTATTGAATAATTCCGCAAACTCGTCACCGCCCGGAGTTATCGCAGCCCCGCCGGAAACTCCCAGCGGTATCGTCATATCCTCGCCCAGCATCTTCTTAGCCGCAATCAGTAGCCTGTCATTAAGCCTTCTGATTATCCGCTTCACGGAATCCTCATCCGTTGTGCTCTTTAAGAAAGCAATGAACTCGTCACCGCCGATGCGTCCCACGACATCCTGCGTCCTGAAGCTCGTCTTAAGCAGATCAGCGAACGCCATGAGAATCTTATCGCCCATCTCATGACCGTAAATGTCATTCACTAGCTTGAAGCTGTCAAGGTCTATGATACATAAAGCCCCTGCGCTAACCGTACAGGCACTCTCTATTACCTTATTCACGCTCTCCTTATTCAAAAGTCCCGTAAGGCCGTCAGTCGCAGCCTCTTCCGAGAGTTCATTTATAAGCCTTGATTTGCTTAGGATATTCTGCAATCTGTGAATAAGGACATCCGGATCAAAGGGCTTCCTTATGAAGTCCACGGCTCCCATGGAAAGCCCCTTGCTCTCCATGTCCTTGTCGTCATTGGACGTAAGGAATACCACAGGCGTCTCGTTAAGACCTTTCTTTGCTTCTATCTGCCGTAATTCCTTAAAGGTCTCAAAGCCGTCAGGATCAGGCATTAATATGTCAAGCAAAATAAGATCCGCCGTATCGCCCTTATCTATGCTCTCAAGCAGCGCGCTTCCGCTTTTTAGCGGTATCGCTTCTATTCCGTTGTCGCTTAGTATGTGACCTGCTATCTTAAGATTAAGCTGGTCGTCATCAACTACCATCACGCTGTATGATGGTTCCCTGTTCTCCATTTTCCCTTAAGCCCCTATATATTTTTTCATGCGAAGCACGTCCATATCGCTTTTATGCGGATATATCTGTCACCGCCTCATATCCTTAAAGATCAATTCAGTTCAGCAAGCGCAGAATCTATCTCGCTCACCGTAACCTTATAATGCACTATGAAGTCCTCATGGTGGCTTTCTATGAATGTCTCGTCCTCATCTCTTGACGCATCCTCCAAAGCTTTCGCCCTCTCTGAAAGCTCAGCAGCCCCTATCGTCCTTGAAGCCCCCTTAAGGGCGTGTATCAGTATCCTGTATTCATTCCAGTCCTTATTATCCTTGCGCGAAATAAGCTCTATGCACTTATTCGTACAGGTTAAGGCATAGTCTGCAAGAAGCTCCTCATAGAAGGACTCATCGCCGGCACAATGCCTCAAACCTTCCTCTGCGTCTACACCCGCTTCCTTAAGCGCCTTATGGAATCTCGCAGTCTTATCTTCCCCCCTATCTGCCGTATCTTCCTTTTTCGTCTCGCCCTTCTTGCCCGGAGTAAACTCCATCACGAAGGTCTCCCCGTCATTTACTATTGTCTCCTCCACGACTTCCGCCGTCTCATCTTCATTCTCAAAGGATATGAGCTCGCCGGGCAGATAGTTATATAAAATCTCTCCCAGCGCCTCGACATCAATGGGCTTGGAAAGATAGTCGTCAAATCCTGCCTCAAGATAGGTGTCCTTGGCTCCTACTACGGCATTGGCAGTCAGGGCAATGAAGAACATCGAAGGTCTCGTAAGCCTTTGTTCCCTAAGCTCTTTCAGCGTCTCTATGCCGTCCATCTGCGGCATCATATGGTCTAGGAATACGATATGATAGGAATTATTCCTTATAGCCTCTATTGCCTCCCTGCCGGATGACACAAGATCAGGCTCTACGCCGTATATCTTAAGCAGATTCCTGCATACCTTTAGGTTCATGTCATAGTCATCGACAACCAGCACCTTAGCCCCGCTCATCTGAGGATACTGCCCCACGTCTCCTCTCCTGTAGCTGTCCCTCACCCGCTTCACGTAATTGCCTATAGGCTGAGGATCGACTATCTCCTGATGAAGCGAGAATGAAAACACAGAGCCCTTGCCAAAGGTGCTGTCTATCTTTAATTCGCTATCCATCATAATTAGAAGCTTGGTTACTATCGCCATGCCAAGCCCCGTGCCCTCGATGTTGCGGTTCTTCTTCTCATCTATCCTTGTGAACGACTCAAAAAGCTTGTCAATATCGCCTTCCCTTATTCCTACGCCCGTGTCCTTTACGCTTACCACAAGCTCTATGCCGTTTTCATTCCTTTCTCCTCCCTTGAATGAAAGCGTCACCCTGCCTTTCTCGGTATACTTTACGGCGTTAGTCAGCAGGTTCATGATGACCTGGGTTAAGCGGACGTCGTCCCCTTTTAACACACAGGGAAGGTTCTCGTCTATATCGGCATAGAGCTCGAGCCCCTTAGCCTTGGCTCTCTCGGATATGGAATTAACAAGATTATTGACCAAAGACGCCACGTCATAGCTCACGGGCATTATCTCCATCTTGCCGTCCTCGATCTTCGAGAAATCAAGGATGCTGTTAATAAGAGACAGCAGCGTCCTTCCTGCGGACTGTATGTCAGAGGAATATTCAAGGATATTTTCGTCCTTAGCTTCCCTCAGTATCATCTCATTCATGCCAAGCACGGCATTTATAGGAGTCCTTATTTCATGTGACATATTCGCAAGGAATCCGCTCTTTGCTTTATTGGCGTTATCCGCAATCTCTATCTGCTGCGTAAGAGACTTCGCCATTGTCTGCAGGCTCCTTGACAGCACGCTCACCTCGTCATTTCCCTTTACGGCTATGTCCTCATCGAATTCTCCATTTGCATAATTCTCGGCAACCTCCGTCATATGCCTTAATGGACTGATTATCGTCCTGACGATTATCAGGCAGGCGATTATAGCAATGAACAATATGCCGCAGGAAATAAGTAAAAGCTGCCTCATAAGCCCCTTCTGCGGAGCCTCTATCTCGGAGATCGGCACATAAAGCCCAAGCGTCATGCCGTTCTTCAGTTTTTTCTTTATGAGCTTCTTCTGGGTGCCGTCTCTTGCCGTATACAGATACACGGAGTCAATATCTTTCCCTCTGATCTCCTTGAAATACTCCAGGTCTTCTTCCGTCATGTCATCCTGCGACATTCCGTCAGGGAAATCCTCATGATAAATAAAATCCCCGCCCTTTGAAAGAAGAAAAGCCCTGCCGCTTTCATACACACGTATCTGCGATACAGACTCACGAAGCTTATCTATATCTATATCCATGCCGATAATTCCCACGGTGTAATTCCCATAGTAAAAAGGCATTATATAGGATATCATCTCAACGCCTAAGTTCTTATTGAAGTAAGGATCCATCCACATGGGAAGCCCCGCCTCCACTGGGATATAATACCAGCCCACATGCTCTATATCGTCCTTATCATAGAGGCTCATGTCGGTCGGCACGGAAGACTGCCACGAGCCGTCGCTTAGGTTTATCGTGTACCAGAAGCCGTTGCTCGCCCCGTAATCATCGGGATTATATCTAAGATAAACAGCCATCGCACCCGTGGTATTCTCTGCTATGCTCTTTCCAAGCTCGGAAATGTCATTCGTATACGCATCCCTCTGCTCCTCATCCTCTAAGAAGTCCTTGTAGGATTCTGTCCTTTTTATGGCGTAATCATATATGGTTCCCACGGACTGCTCCGTAGAGTTGAAGCTGTCATTTATGACGTCCGCATAGTAATCCGCAGAGGATAAAAGTATCTGATCCGAATCGTCATTAAGTATGGCATTGGTCCTTACGATAGAGGTAATAAGAAAGATGACGGCCATCACTATCATTATGCCTGATATCATAAGTATGATCCTGGTCTGGATAGACTTCATGCTTCCATTATCTCTCCTGAAAAATAATTATCAATATTGTACCATATTTCGTATGTGTCAAGTACTCGTTGGTTCTTTTCCTTAATGATTTTTTATCTTGTATATCTCAAGCTTATTATTAAGTTATTATTGATAGGTCTTAGTTTTCAACATTAACCGTCTGTTTTTAGAGACACCTCTCCTTACGGCT